>CBDUBN010000075.1:0-9641 GCA_965365395.1 uncultured Sphingomonas sp. | reverse complement strand
CTCGAAAGGCTGGCGACGCATCACCTCGCTACGGCCAGCGAGTAGGCGGCGGCCACTCAATAGGCGGCTGGCGCGGCTTCAGCTGAGCCCGTCATCCTTGTCCTGATCGCCCGGCCGGACCAGTTCGATGCGGTTGAGTGGTCTGGGTCTGGGTGGCGCGTCGCCCGCCGGCCAGCCTTCGCGCTGGCGGCGGCGGTCGCCGTCGGTCGCCTCGGTCTGATCGTGGAACAGCACCACCTGCGTCGGGAAGGGCAGATCGACGCCGGCGGCGGCCAGTGCCTCGGCGACGGCGCGCAGCACATTGCCGCGCACCTTCAGCACCTCGGCGCGTTTCGGCCTGGTCCACCAACGCAGCCGCAGGTTCTTGGACGAGCCGGCCAGTTCCCACACCAGCACGTCGGGCGCGGGATCGGCGAGCACCCCCTCGACACCGCGGATCGCATCGAGCGCGACGGACGTGGCGTGCCCAAGGTCGTCGCCATAGCCGATGCCGACGTCATATTCGGAACGCAGCATGTCATAGGCCGAGATGACGGTGACCGGCTTGGTATAGACGTCGCCATTGGGGATGATGACCCGCCGACCGTCGTAGGTCCGGATCCAGGTCGCGCGCGTCTCGATCGCCTCCACCGTGCCGGTGAACTCTCCGGTGGTGATCTCGTCGCCGACGCGGAAGGGATGACGCAGCAGGAGGAGTATGCCGGCGAGCAGGTTCTGGAAGATGTCCTTGAAGGCAAAGCCGATGGCTACGCCGCCGACGCCGAGCGTCGAGATCAAACGCCCCGGCGTCATGCTGGGAAAGGCCACGGTTACCGCGATCAACAATGCCAGCCCGACCAGCAGGATGTAGACAACGCGGCCGATGGCCGTCGCCGCATTGGGGTCGGATGAACGCGCCAGGCCGCGAGTGACGAGGCCGCGCACGCCCTTCGCGGCCAACGCCAGCAAGACGAACACCGCCAGTCCGGTGACCAGAAGCGGCAGCATTGCGAGGAAGTTATCAAGTAGCCGGTCGACCGTTTCCCAGATCAGGCCGACATTGGCGCTGACGGTGCTGCCAGCCGGACCCGCCGATCGCGTCATTCGATTCCGCTCCCATGCAGCGCGTGCGTCAGCTGATCGCGTTCCATTCCCAGCAGCTTGCGGGCCTGCGGGTCGTCGACGCTTTCGAGCACGCGATCAAGCATCCTGAGCAGATGGGGCCCGGCGATCGGGTCGGCGACGGCATAGGGGCGCAGCTGCCCGACAGCGGATCCCAGGTAATCGCCAAAGCGCGATCGTGGCATAAAGACGCGTATTCGTCCCTCAAGGTCACGTAGTTGCCCCGGCGGGTCGCGCAGGGACGCCATGTCGATCAGCGCGGCGCCCAGCCAGTCGATGCAGGCGATCGCCGTGAACGGATCATTGATGCCCGGCGACAGTGCGCGGGTGGCAATCTCGACCAGCTCGTCGACGGGAAAGCGCAGATCCTGGCGCGAGGTGCGCTTGCGGCCGATGGAAAACAGGTCGCCGGCATCATCCATCCCCCGTCCGCCCGGCTCGACCAGCAGCACCGGACGACCGCGGTGCACGAAATCGCCCGCTATCGCGAGCACGGTGACGACCACGTCATGCTTGACGGCGGCCTCGAGCAGGGCGTCCTCGTCCAACGCCTCGACATAGCCCGTCCCGGGTGCCGGCACGGGCACACCCCCGGCCAACGGATGGCCACCGCCGCCGGCCTGTTCCCCATCCTTCGCTTTGCCGTTCCTGTCGGCGATGTCGTCCAGCAGTCCCTGCCCTATCCTGGCGATGACATGGTTGATGTGGATGGCATCCGTGACATGATGCACGAAATAGATCAGCACCGCGATCGAGGCGATCGCCAGCGCCAGCGCGCCGAACATCGCGACATGCGGGACGAACGCTTCGCGCACCGCGCCGCCCGTGTCGGCACTGATTTCCTCCGCGCTGCGGATCGTCCGCAGGACGATCAGGCAGTAGAGGAAGGTGCCGATGAACACCCCGAGCGTCACCTGATTGCCGCGGTCGCGCACGAAATTGCTGAGAAGTCGGGGACCATATTGGCCCGAGGCGTAGGTGACCGCCGCCAGCGTGATCGAGAACACCACCCCCGCGACAGTGATCGTCGAGCCTGCCACGGTCGAAAGGAGGGCGCGCGCGCCCTCCGGGCGCGCACCATAGAACCATTCGAACCGGCCAAGCCAGGCGTCGCCCAGCAGCGAATCGACGTATACAAGGGCCAGGCCCGCTACGAAACCGAGCAAGGCGATCAAGGCTGGCATGAACCAGTAACTGGCGCGCACGTCCTCGACCATCTCGAGAAACCGGACTTTCAGCACCCCATCAACCGTCCCGCCGCGGCACGACGCTCATGCTTCCGTCGGTTTCGAGCGTTACCAGCGCGATCCCCTCGACTGCGGCATAGCCCGCGCCGCGCACGGCGGCATCGACCTCGTCGTGCGTCACCCGCTCGTCCCGCAACGCGCCATCGAGATAGCGTCCGTCGCGCAGCAACACGCGCGGATCGGCCTTGATCCAGCGCCTGATACGCGCCGAGCGCAGCGACGTCCACGTGACGGCATATTGCGCCCCGGCGAGCAGCAGGAAGGCGGTGATCCCTTCGGCAAGCGCAACGTCCTTCGACAGCAGGATCGTCGCCAGGGTCGAACCCAGCGCCACCGTGACCACCAGGTCGAAGGCGTTCATCTTGGTCAGGGTGCGCTTGCCGGTGATCCGCAGGACCAGCACCAACGCGGCATAAGCGAACAGCCCAATCAACGCCGTGCGCCAGATCGAATCAAAGCCGGAAAAAAACATGCCGGTTCATGCCCCCGGTGCGGGTCCTGCCCGCACCGGCACGTCATCCAGGCACACGGCGGGATCACGGTCTGCGTCCTCGCCGAAGATTTCCTCCGCCTCGTCCCGGTCGTACTCGACGCTCGCGATCGGCCTCGCCAGGCGCAGCACCGCATAACCGAGCAGTCCGGATGCGAGCGACCCGGCCAATGTGCCGATCTTCGCTTCATCCACCAGCAGCGGGTCGGCGAATGCCAGCGCGCCTATGAACAGGCTCATGGTGAAACCGATCCCGGTGAGTAGCGCCATGCCCCACAGGTGCAGCCAGTCCAGCCCGGGCGGCCTGGAGGCGGCACCTGATCGGTCGGCGAGCCAGATACCGCCGAACACACCGATCTGCTTGCCGAAGAAAAGACCGAGCGCGATGCCGACCGGCAGCGGATCGAGCAGTGCGTCGGCGCCCGGAAAGGTCACGCCCGCGCTGGCGAAACCGAACAGGGGAACGATGCCGAACATGACCGGGGCGTGCAGCCGATGTTCCAGGAGTTTGAGCGGCGAGCGCGCTTCACCCTTGCCAAGCGGCACAGCGAACGCAGCCAGCACACCGGCGATGGTGGCGTGCACGCCCGACTGGAACACCGCCAGCCACAGCACGGGAAAGGCCAGGAGATAGGGCCACAACCGGCGCACGCCGAACATGTTCATCGCCGCCATCGCGCCGACGATCAGCGCCGCGACCCCCAGCGCGACCGGGTCGAGATCCGCCGTATAGAACAGGGCGATAATCGCCACCGCGCCGATATCGTCGATGATCGCGATCGTCACCAGCAGCAGCTTGATCGATGCCGGCACCCGGTTTCCCAGCAGGGCCAGCACGCCGAGCGCAAAGGCGATGTCGGTCGCCGCGGGGATTGCCCAGCCCGTGGACAAGGCGGGATCGAACCCGGTCGAAGCCAGATAGACAAGGGCGGGCACCGCCATGCCGCTGGCTGCGGCGATCATGGGCAGACGACGCGCCTCCGGCGTCGCCAACTGTCCATCATACCATTCGCGCTTCACCTCGAGGCCGACCAACAGAAAGAACACGGCCATCAGGGCGTCGGCGATCCAGTAGGAGACCGACAAGGGCCCGATATAGCTCGCCAGGACAGCATGATAGATTGACGAGAACGGCGAGTTGGCCACTGCAAGCGCCAGCGCGGCGGCCGCCATCAGCAGCAATCCGGCGTTTCGCTCGTTGTTCGATGGGCCGACAGTGGTCATGCGATCGGTCTTGTGCGGCTGTTCCAAGCTGCGCAACCCCAAAGCGTCATCGCGCTTGCCCTGCATCGATCGCGCGCCGCAATTCGCGCAGCTCGGCGGCGATGGCGGCAAGGTCCGGCGACCCGGCCACCGGACCGTCGGGCGCCGCGGCATCGCGTCCGACGAAGAAGCTGGCGAAGCTTGCGGTGATGTAGCCGAACACCGCCAACCCATAGATCGACAGCAACAGCGTCAACACCCGCCCCTCGTCGGTGACCGGCCAATAGTCGGAGCCGATGCTGGTCACGAGCATGGCGGTCCACCACAGGGCATGGCCGTATGAGGTGAAGCCGCCCGATACGTCGTCAGCCGGCTCGAAACTCAGCATGCCGGCCGCGCCCAGCAGCACGACCAGCCCGGTGAGCCCCAGGACATAGCCGAACCGCCTTCGGCGCAGCGTGGTGCGCAAGGCGTTCATGCTGCGGTTGGCGGTCCCGACGATCCGCACCAGGCGCAAGCCCCTCAGCGCGCGAGCGGCGCGCAATATGCTGAGGGCCCGGACGAAGCGGAGCGCGGGAACGACGAGCGCGATAACCGTCAACCAATTGGCGCGGACGAACGCGATCCGGTCGGGCGCGAGAATCAGGCGCAGCGCGAACTCCGCGATGAAGACCATCCACACCGCCGTGCTCAGAAGCGACAGCGCCCGGTGTTCGCCCCACACCAGCTCGGCCACTACGACGAGCAGCCATGCGAGGCCCAGCAAGGCCATGGGCAGGCGCAGCCATTCCTCCAGCTCCGCCAGCGTGCCCCACCGATCCTGTACCGATGCCATGCTCTCGCTCCTTGCTGACGATGGACACGAGGGCAGGCTCGGTGCCCCCTGTTCCTACCGAGGCGTAGCAGTCTCGCGCGCGTCTTCGAGCTCGTCCTCGCCATACTCCCGGAAAATCTCCCGCATGTCGTCGCGATCCTCGGCATCCGGCGCGGCCGGCCGGGCGTTCACCGCGCGGCCAACGGCAGGCAAGAGGCACAATTCGGCCGCGATGGGCAGATGATCGGAACCGACATCCTCCAGGATGCGAATCGAACGCACGGCGAAGTCGGGACTGACGAAGACATGGTCCAGCGGCCAGCGCAGCAGCGGCCAATCGGCTGGAAAGGTCGCATAGGGGCCGCGCCCGACCCGCGGATCGAGATAACCGCCGATGCGTTTGAACAAGTGGCTGGTGTGCGACCAGGCGACGTCGTTGAAATCACCCATCGCCAAGGTAGGAACTGGCGTGCGGGCTGCCCGCCGTGCCGCGATCGCGATCTCTGCATCGCGTTCGTCCGTATCCTGACCCGGCCGTGGCGGGCGCGGGTGAAGCGCCACGAACTGGAACGGCGTCCCGGCATCCGTCACGAGCGACGCCCACACAGACGGCGTGCGCCGTTCGGTGAGCGTGTGGACCGCCGCCCGCCGCACCTGCAGCCTGGTCGCGACGATAATCCCATAGCTGTTGTCCAGCGGCCGCCCGACGACGGTTTCGTAGCCGCCGAGATGACCGGCCAGCGCACCGGCCCAACGCCGGTCGGTTTCGAGCAGGATCAGCAGATCGGGATCCTCCCGTTCGAGCATGCGCCTCGTGCGGACGTAGTCGCGATTGCTCTGCAGGACGTTGAGGGACAGCGCGGTGAAGCAGGACGCGGGTGGAAAGCTACGATCGTCGGCGAGCGCGACCTCGGTCGACGCGAGCCTCGTATAGGGAAAGACCCGGTAGAGCTGCCATCCGCTCGCGATCGCCAACATGGCGGCAATGGGCAGGCGCCAAGGATGGCGAAGCGCGAAGACCGCTACTGCGAGCGCCAGCGCGAACACGAGGATCTGCAACCTTGGAAAATCCCAGACGCGGATCCACCAATCGTTCGACTCAACGGCGCTCAGCGCCGACACGAGCACCACCAGCATGGCCAGCACGACGACGAGGCCGCGCGCAAGGATAGGCATATCCGTTCCCCACTACCGGCCATGGTCCGCCGGCGACGAGCGATTGCCCCTGCCTTGCATGAACCGCTCCCACATGTCCGATAATTTCCTAATGGGGCTCATCTCAAATGGTTGCAGCTGCCGCTTGTCGGGACAGACCGGGCTCGGCCCCGGGCCGGCGGGATACCGCCATGCCACCGGGCTCCCGTATCACACAGGCATGCCTAAAGCCCGAACAGCTTCATCCCGGCGTCGATCGCGCCTTCGAGGCCGCCCGTCCGTCGGCCGGTGCCCTGCCCCGCCATCGGCGCTTCTTCGATGACCAGCAGGCCGGCGCCTTCGACCCGGTCCTTCAACAGGTGCTCACGGCCCAGAAAATAGGGCCAGAATGTCTCGGCGCGGGTCACCGAATAGGCGAGGTCGGTGCTGAAACCGACGAGTTGATGCTGGCCGAACACGCGGCCGCGCGCGGCGTTCTCGACGCGCACCCCCCGCCCGCCCTTGACGACGATCCGCGCGGGTCCGTGGAACACCAGATACCGGAACTGAAGCGTCAGCCAGGCGCTGAGAGTGAACAATCGCCAGTGGCTGGCGATGCGCATCGGCCGATCGATCGGCTGCGCCACGGCCGCCAGCGCGCGGGGGTGGAGGATGCACGCCGCGCCGTCGGGCAGGGTCAGCACGGTGACTTCCGCGATCTGATCGTGGACGGCGGACACGGTGGCGACCTCGCCCGAGCCGCGGATGCGGGTCAGGAAAGCCAAGCCTGCCGCGACGCTTGTCATCGGATGCCGCGGGTCCAGCAGAAAACGCGTGCGGGCATCGGCATCTGCCGACGTTGACTGCAGATAATTCTGTCGCACCAGCAGCTCCTCGTGCGGCGCCTGGCGAATCGCAACGGACGTGCTCGAGGGGGCCGAAGCCGGAATATCCGCAACCGTGCCGCCGGGCACCCCAAGGCGGATGGCCGCTCGCCGCTGCGCGATCGGTGCCAATACGAAGTAGAGGAAGAAACGGATGGCATAGGGGGTG
Organism: uncultured Sphingomonas sp.; assembly: GCA_965365395.1. Taxonomy (GTDB): domain Bacteria; phylum Pseudomonadota; class Alphaproteobacteria; order Sphingomonadales; family Sphingomonadaceae; genus Sphingopyxis. Next base: position 2,599 of record CBDUBN010000075.1, on the reverse strand, counting down.
ATGACGATGCCGAGCAGGATGAACGCCGCGGCCTTCATCTTGGCAGCGAGGTCGATGCGGTCGGCCAGCGATCGTGCGCGCCCGGCCAGCGATCCGCGCGCTAGGGCCGCATCCTCGGCGATTCGCCGGTCGAGCGTGGATGTCGCTTGCGCGAGGGTATCGGCCACGCGCGCGGTCGACGCCACGTAGGCCGCGGCCGCCTGCCGACGGAGCGCGATCGCTCTGCGACGCGCCGTGACCGCCGCGCGCACCGCACTGTCGCGTTGCGCGGACCGGCGGCACACTTCCGTTGCGGTGCCAAGAAGGCGCGCGCGCTCCCTCCGGTTCCAGATCCTCTCCCCGAGCCACCGTCGATCGAAGGCGTCGACGGCTTCGCGGGCCGCGTTACACTGCCGACGCAACCGCTCCGCTTCCTGTGCGCTGGCGTCCAGCCCGTCCAGGCCGGCTAGGCGCGCATCGGCCAGCGCGAGAGCCCGGGCGCGTTCCAAACTGACGATCTCGCGCGAGGCGAGCGCGATCTCGACCTCCCGACGTTGGTCCGCCAGCACCCCCGGCGCCCCGTCGAGAGCCAGCCGCATGGCCATGGAACGCGTCGATCGTCCCGCGATCAGGCGCTCCTGCCGCGCGCGTGCGGTCGCCAGCCGCGCGTCGATCGTCGCAATGCCCGCGCCGCGCATCGTTCGGACCGACCTTGCGAAACGCTCGGTGGCCGCGACTTCGTGGCGGTCGACCCTCGCCCGGACGTCCTCGAGCGTTCGTAGGCGCTCGTCGATCGCACGGGCGCCTTCCCACTCTCCTCGCAGCCAGGGCACTACGACCGCTGCCGCGATGAGGGCGAGGACGATCAGCAGGTAGACGACCGCCCGCCGCGCAAGCCATGCAAACGCCTGTCTCATGGCCTCCTTTCAATCGTGCCCGGCCGGGTATCCAGACACGGGTTCGATCGCCTAGAGAATTTCGCCCATATCTACCATTCCCTTGGCCCAGACGCCGGCCGCCAATCGTCGACCTTCGAGCCGCTCCTGATCGGCCGCCCCTGGATCGACCAGCCAGAGAGTCGATGAAGCTATCGGCGCACAAAAACAGGGGCCCCGACGGCGTCGGAGCCCCTTCGATCCTCGCTTGCAGGCTAGAAGCCGAAGGCGACGCCTACCCGCCCGCCGCTCGACCCGCGCGTGGTCGCGCCGGCATAGCCTGCGCTCACGTAGATACGCTCGCTCGCGCGCACGACCGCCGATGCGGAAAAGCCCTGCTCGCCGCGATAGGTGGCGAGGTTGAACGACAGCGACACGGTCTGGTTTGGAACGATGATCGTGCCCCCCAGCGCCATCGCCGCGGCGATGCCCCCGACATGGCGGCGGTCCTGCTCGGCGACGATATCGGTCAGACTATCCACCCGGCCATTGATGGCGTTGACCTGGCCGTTCAGCGCGCTGACCTGGCCCGGCAGTGCGGACAGCTGCGTCAGGTCGATGGACGAGGTACCGAGGTTGCCGGCGAGATCCGTGGTCACCATGCGCAACGCGCCGGACTGCGCCGCGTTGCTGGCACTCGAAGCGACGCCCGACAGGGTATAGGTGGAACCGGCCGATCCGACCGCAACCTGTCCGGCGCGGCTCGCGACCGCGCCCGGCCCGACCGCGACGCTGCCCGCGCCCGTCGCCGACGCCGCCGGTCCGGGGCCGTTGGCGGCGAAATAGGTCGTGCGGGCAAGCGCCGTATCAGCGGTCGTCTGCGCCGTGGCGGCGTTGACGACGGCGGTATTGGCGGTCGTCTGCGCGGTGGCCGCACTGGCAAGGGCGACATTAGCCGTCCCTTGCGCCGCCGCGGCATTGGCGAGCGCAGTGGTCGCGGTAGCCCCGACCGCGTTCACCTGGCCCAGATTGGCCGCATCCGTCGCGATCGTACCCGCCGCGACGTTGACCACGCGCCGTTCGGACCCGGCAGCGCCGACCGACACGGTATTGGCCTCGTTGGCGATGCTGCCGCCGCCCAGCGCCAGACTGTTCGCGGCATTGGCCTGCGCCCCGTTGCCGATGGCGACGTTGCCGTCGCCGCTCGCGATGCTGGCGTTGCCGATCGCCACCGCGCCATCGCCCGCCGCGCTATTGTCCGCGCCGATGGCTACGGCGCCGGTGCCGACCGCGCTGTTGGGATCGCCGATGGCGACCGCGCCGTTGCCATTGGCCGTCTGCCCGCTGCCCAGCGCGATCGCGCCCTCGCCCGTCGCGCTGCTGCCCGTGCCCGACTGGAGGCTGTCGGGGCCGTTGCCCGCCACGATCAGCGTGCTGCCCGGGCCCACGGGACCCTGCGGCCCGGCGGGGCCCTGGCCATCCTGCTGCCCGAAGGGCCGCTGACTACTTACCACTTCGGGACGGATGCGCCGCGGCCGTTCTTCCACCCGCTGAATGGACCCGGCGGCAAGCGCTTGACCCGCGCCTACCCCATGGAGAACGTGGAAGGCGAGGAGAAGGACCATCCGCATCACCGCTCCTTCTGGTCTGCCTACGGCGAGGTGAACGGCGTCGACGATTGGAGCGAGACGGTGAACAAGCACGGCTTTATCCGTCACCAGAAGTTCGAGACGCGCGAAACAGGA
>CBDUBN010000074.1:0-9648 GCA_965365395.1 uncultured Sphingomonas sp. | reverse complement strand
GCGAGCGTGCCGCCGATATTGCCGGCGCCGATCAGCGCGATCTTCTTGCGGGCCATCCGTCTCTCCGTTTGCGCGGCCGGGAGCAGCGCGTGGGTCCGGCCGCCGGCCCATCGCGCGAATGGCCGCGGCCTTACCCCAGTGGGGGATGATTGCAAGGCGGGAAGCAAGGAAAAGCGGGGTTATTGCTATTGCGAATGGTTTGCGGCAACCGCGGAACGGGGAGGATCAAGCGGGCCCATGCCCTTCGGTCAGCCAGTCGTCGGACATCATCTCGTTCAGACGGCTCGCGGTGCGTTCGAACTCGAAGGCGCCGTCGCCGCTGACGTACAGATCGTCGGGCACGGCGTCGGCGCTCGCCAAGAGCTTCACGCGATAGTCGTAGAGCGTGTCGATGAGCGTGACGAAGCGCGCCGCCTCGTTGCGGTTTTCGGGACCGAGCCGCGGAATGCCGACGATGATGACGCTGTGGAAGCTGCGCGCGACGGCGAGATAGTCCGCCGCGCCGCGCGCCTCGCGGCACAGGCGCTTGAACGAGAAGACCGCGACGCCCTTCAGGCTCTTGGGCACGTGCAAGACTCGCCCGCCGCCGACGTCGAGCTCGCACGAGGGCACGTTCGCACGGTCACCTGGCGGATAGTCGGTCAGGCGGAAGAAGGCGTCGGACAGCGCCGCGGTCGCCTCGGCTCCGTTGGGCACATGCCAGCGCACCACGCCCGCCAGACGGTCGCGGCGGTAATCGGTCGGCCCGTTGAGCGGCAGCACATCGAGCCGCGTCTCGATCAGCGCGATGAACGGCAGGAAATGCTCGCGGTTGAGCCCGTCCTTGTAGAGGTCGCGCGGGGGGCGGTTGGAGGTCGCGACCAGCGTCACTCCCGCCTCGATCAGCGCGGTGAACAGGCGCGACATGATCATCGCGTCGGCGCTGTTGTTCACCACCATCTCGTCGAAGCACAGGCAGCGCTGCTCGCCCGCCATGGCAGCTGCGATCGCGATCACCGGGTCGCCCTCCTCGGTCGCGCGCGCGCCGCGCAGCCGAGCGTGCACCTCGGCCATGAAGGCGTGGAAGTGCACGCGGCGCTTGGCCGTGATGCCGAGGCTGTCGTGGAACAGGTCCATCAGCATCGTCTTGCCGCGCCCGACCCCGCCCCACAGATAGACGCCGCGCACGGCTTCCGCGCGCCGGCCGATCAGGCGGCCCAGCAGCCCGCGCCGCCCGGAGCCCGCCTCCAGCGCGCGTTGCACCGCGTCGAGTCGCGCAGCCGCGGCACGCTGCTCCTCATCCGCGCGCAGTTCCCCCGCGGCGACGAGGGCATCGTAGCGGGCGAGAATGGCGGTCATGCGTGCTGGTGCCGTGTTCCGGTCCAACCCGCCTCAGCGCGCGGGCGAAGCCTTGCGGATCGTGCCCGCATAAGTGGCGACGATATGCGCGTCATCCGGCCCCTGCACCACCATCCCGCGCAGGAACACCAGCCGCCCGGTCTCGCGCACCAGCTCGGTCACCGCATCGAGCGGCTCGTCGATGCGTCCGGCAGAGATGAACTGCGTCGACAGGTCGAGCGTCACCGCCGGCCCGACATTGAGCACGCCGAACTGATGGCTCGACGCGAACAGCGCGATGTCGATCAACGCCAGGGTGATCGCGCCGTGAACATGGTTGCCGAGGTTGCTGTGCTGTCGCCGGGGCATCATCCGCAGCCTGGCCACAGGGCGCCCATCGGCAAGGGCCGCCTCGCGCCGCACCTGCAACGGTTCGATCATCGCGTTGAAGCGCGTCGCGTCCCTCAGGTTCCAGGCGATCCAGCCGTCGCCCAGCGGCGAATCGACGAAATGCGCCTGCGCGCGGTCGCTGAGATCGCCCAGGCCGCGCGTGCCGTCCACTCCCCTCAAACCGTACGCTCGACCATCAGCTTCTTGGTCTCGGCGATCGCGCGCGCGGGGTTCAGGCCCTTGGGGCAGGCGTTGGCGCAGTTCATGATCGTGTGGCAGCGGTAGAGGCGGTAGGGATCCTCGAGCTCGTCGAGCCGCTCGCCGGTCAGCTCGTCGCGGCTGTCCGCGAGCCAGCGATAGGCCTGGAGAAGGATGGCGGGCCCCAGGAACTTGTCGCTGTTCCACCAGTAGCTGGGGCAGCTGGTCGAGCAGCAGGCGCACAATATGCACTCGTAGAGGCCGTCGAGCTTCGCGCGGTCCTCGGGGCTCTGCAGCCGCTCCTTGCCCGAGGGCGTCGTCGTCTTGGTCTTCAGCCAGGGCTCGATCGCCGCATATTGGGCGTAGAAATGCGTGAAATCGGGGACCAGATCCTTGATCACGTCCATGTGCGGCAGGGGCGTGATGGTCACCTCCCTGCCCTTGCAATCCTCGATCGCGGTGGTGCAGGCGAGACCGTTCTTGCCATCGATGTTCATCGAACAGGAGCCGCAAATCCCCTCGCGGCAAGAGCGGCGGAAGGTGAGCGACGAGTCCTGCTCGCCCTTCATCTTGATCAGCGCGTCGAGCACCATCGGCCCGCACGTATCCAGATCGACCTCGAAATTGTCGAAGCGCGGGTTCTCGCCACTGTCGGGATCGTAGCGATAGACCCGGAAATTGCGCACGTTCTTCGCACTGTCCACCTTGAACGTCTGGCCGTCCTTGCGGACCTTGCTGTTGGCGGGGAGCGTGAATTCGGCCATCTTCGTTCCTGATCGGCTGCGCGGCGTAACGTACCCCGCGCCGTAACGCGCGGGCGCGCGAGCGGCAAGCGCATCGCTTGCCCGGGTCCGCGCCATGCGTCACATGGGGTGGGATGCCGCCCGTTGCCACCCCACCGCCCATCGCCGAAGCGAGGGTCGCGCGCGGGGTCGGCACGGTCCTCCTGGCGCGGCTGGGCGCGCTGGTCGAGATCGTCGCGCAGCCGCTGTACGTCGCGATGTTCGGTCTGGCGGGCTACGGCCTCTACGCCGTGCTGTGGGCGGCGGTGAACCTCGCCGAGAATGTCTTCGATCTCGGCATGACCAGCGCGCTCCAGCGCACCGTCCCGCAGGCGGCGACGCGGGCGGACGAGCTGGCCGCGCTGCGCACCGCGCTGCTGTGGGGCGTCACGCCATGCCTGGTCGTCGCCGCGCTCGCCTCCGCCTTCGCCGAGCCGCTGGCCGGCCTGGTCAATGTCGCCGCCGCCGACGTGCCGCGCGTCGCGCCGGCCATCGCCATGTTCGCCTGGGCGCTGCCGCTGTGGGCGCTGGTCGAGATCGCGACCTCCGCGCTGCGCGCCAAGGCGCTGTTCGGTCCCGAGATCAGGCTGCGCATCCTGTGGGAACAGATCATCCGCCTGGTGCTGGCGGGCGCGCTGTGGGCCGCGGGCTGGGGCGTTACCGGCCTGTTCGTCGCGCATCTCGCGTCGCTCGCGATCACCGCCGCGCTGACCCTGCGCCTGATCCGGCGGCATTACGGGCACGACGGACAGGCCGGCCCGGTCGATCCCGCGATCGCGCGCCGGACGCTGCTCGCCGGCCTTTCCGTCCTGCCGGCCAACATCACCGCGCGGCTGTTCGGCGACGCGCCTGCGCTGGTCCTCAACGCGCTGCTGCCCGGCGCGGCCGGCGCGGGCGCGGCCGCGCTGTTCGTGATCGCGCGCAAGCTTTCCAGCATCGTGCAACTGGTGCGCACCGCCTTCGTCTACGTGCTCGCCCCGCTCGCGTCGTCGGCGGAACGGGAGGACCGGGCGCAGGTCGCAGCCATCTACGCCTATGCCACGCGGCTGATCCTGGTCGTCGCGCTGCCGCTCGCGGCGACGCTCGCCGGCGGCGCGGCGCCGCTGCTCGGCCTGTTCGGGGGCGAGGCGCGCGCCGCCGTCGGGGCTGTCGCCATCCTGTTCGCCGCGCGCGCGATCGAGGCAGTGCTGGGGGTCGCGACGCCGGTGCTGCAGGTGGTCGCGGCGTTCCGCCACCAGCTCACCGGCAGCAGCGCAGGCCTTCTCCTCGCCGCGCTCGCCGCCTTCCCGCTGGTCGAGAGCCTGGGACCGCTGACCGGCATCACCGCCGCGAGCGCGCTCGGCTTCGTCGTCGCCGCCGCCGTGCCGGTGTGGCAATTGGCCCGCCATGAGGCGCTGACTCCGCTGGGCCCGGGATTTGCCGGCGCTCTGGTCCGCGCCGCGGGCATCGCTGCGGTCGCCCTTGCCGGCGGCCTCGCGATGTCCACGTTGCCCGATGCGCTGGCTATCGCGCTGGTACTCGCGCTCGCGCTCGCCGCGATGTGGACCAGCCTGCGCCTCGCGCTACCGCGTGCCGACCGCGCCTCGCTGGGTGGTCTCGGCCGCGCCTTGCGTCTGGCTTAGGTCGCCCGTCACCGCGCGCGCAAAGGCAGCCGCGTCGGCCAGCACCGGCGCCTTGCCGCGCCAGGGCCGCGACAGCGCCATCACGATCTCGCTATGGTCGATGCCGGGGTAGACGATGCGCGTCACCCGCCCGCCCGCGCGGCGTTGGTCGGCGGTCAGCCCATCGATGTTGCGTCGCAGGACCAGCGTGTCGGCATCGCCCCATTGCAGCAGCAACGGCGGCGCATCGCCGCGCGCGAAAGCGACCGGCTGCGTGGCGGACAGCGGGCGCGCGTGGCCCAGATAGCGGTCCGCGCTGCCATCGGGCTTGAACGGCAGGAAATCATAGGCGCCGGCGATGCCGATCACCCCGCGCACCGCGCCACCCGGCCGTGCCGCCGCGCCCAGCCAGCGCTCGTCGAGCGCGGCCAGCGCCACGATGTGCCCGCCCGCGCTATGGCCGGCGAGCACGATCCGCGTCGGATCGCCGCCGTAACGCGCGATGTTCGCCTCCGTCCAACGGACCGCCGCGGCGGCGTCCTCCATGAAATGCGGGAACTTGCCCGCCTCCCCCAGCCGGTAGCCGGCCACCACGGTGACGAAGCCCTGCGCCGCGAAGGCGCGCCCGGCGAAGGCATATTGCCGCCGCCCGCCGTTGTTCCAGCCGCCGCCGTGGAACCAGACGATCACCGGCTTCCTATCGTCGGTCCTGTCGCCCGCGGGCGCATAGACGTCGACCGCCTGGATGGGGTCGCGGCCATAGCGTACCGCCTCCGCCACACGGATGCCCGCCGGCCCCGGCGTGAACCGGTCGATGAGATTGAGCAGGCCGGCAAGTTCCCAGCGCGCGGCCGCGCCGACGGCCAGCGCCGCAAGGGTGAGCGCCCCGAGAGCGATCAGCAGCCATTTGGTCATCCGCGCGTTACTCCCACGATGCCGCCCGTCACGCCCGCTAGCCACGCCAGCCACGCTATGGCATCGGCCGCGGCATGACACGCATCTGGCTCGTCGTGAACCCGTCCAGCGGCAGCTATGACGCGGCGCTGCCCGATCGCCTGCGCGTCGTGGCGGAACAGGGTGGCGCCGAGATCGTCGACGTCTGCTCCTTTCCGGGAGCGAGCATTCCGACCCCGGCCGAGCTCGATTCGGGGCGGATCGACATATTGGCGGTGCATACGGGCGACGGGACGATCAACGCCGCGATGCACACGGTCGCGGGCTGGGGCGGCGCGCTGCTCGCGCTGCCGGGCGGCACGATGAACCTCCTCAGCCGGCACCAGCATGATGCGCGCGACGCCGAGACCATATTGCTCGACGCGCTGCAACCGGGCGCGGTCCGCCGGCGCATCACCATGGTCGAGGGCGTGGAGGCGGACGTTCATATCGGCGGCCTGGTCGGCGTCTTCGCCGGGCCGACCACCGCCTGGGGCGATGTGCGCGAAACGCTGCGCCGTTACGATATCGCGGGTCTGGTCAGCACGGTGCCGCGCGCCATCGGTGAAACCTTCAACGGCGCGCAGGTGCGGCTGGCGGGCCATGCGGAAAGATATCCCGCCATCTATCTGGAGCCGCGCCGCGGAAAGCTGCGTGTCATGGGTTTCACCGCCGACGATGCGGCGCAGTTGTTCGAACATGGCTTCGCCTGGCTGGGCGGCGATTTCCGTGACGGCCCGCACGACCCGCTGGGCGATGCGGAAACGGTGACCATCGTCTCGGACGGGGGCGACATCGGGCTGCTGGTCGATGGCGAGCGCGGCCATACGCACAGCCCGCTGACCTTGCGCGCCGGCAGGAGCCGGGTCGATTTCATCATCACCCGCGCGTCGGAGACCGGCAGGAAAACTGGCGGGGAGGCGGCATGACGATCCGGCTGTTCCACGCCAGCGACCTGCATTTCGGAAAGGAGGACGGCGCCGCGCTCGACTGGTTCCGGGATTGCGTGCGCGACGAGCGGCCCGACGCGGTGGCGATCACCGGCGATCTGACGATGCGCGCGCGGCACGGCGAATTCGCCGCGGCGTGCGACTATATCCTCTCGCTCGAGGTGCCGGTCACGGTCGAGGTCGGCAACCACGACCTGCCCTATTTCAACCTGGTCGAGCGGTTCCTGACCCCCTATGCGCGCATCCGCCGCATCGAGCGGCTGGTGGAGCGCGAGCTGGCGCTGCCGGGGCTGACGCTCGTGCCCCTGAAGACCACCGCGCGCGCGCAATGGCGGCTGAACTGGTCGCGCGGCTGGGTCGGCCCGGGGGCGCTCAAGAGGTCGCTCGGCATGATCGCGGCGGCGCCGGCGGACGGCCTCGTGCTGGTCACCGCGCACCATCCGTTGGTGGAGGCGGGAACGACCGGCAAGGCGCTGACGAAGGGCGGCAACCGTGCGCTCGCCGCGCTGGCGAAGGCGGGCGTCGGCGCGGTGCTGACGGGCCATGTCCACGACCCCTTCGACCTCGTCGAACAGACGTCGGCGGGCGCGATCCGCATGATCGGCGCGGGCACGCTGTCGCAGCGCATCCGGTCCACCCCGCCCAGCTTCAACGAGCTCGTGATCGACGGCCGCCAGATCGTGGTAAAGGTCCGCAATCTGGAACGCGTCGCCACCCCCGACATGATGATCGACGACGTTCCGCCCAACGCGGTGCCGCCGGTGCCGGGCGAACCGGTCGCGCCCGTCGCCGCCCAGCGCGACCCTGCCGTGGGGATGGGCTGAGCGGGCTTGCCAGCACCCGCGCATCGGCTAGCCTGCGTGCATCGGGGCTGGAGGATCGAGGATGCTGACCGCGGGCGACGAGTTTCCCATCCACCAGACGCCCGACCCGATCGCGCTGGTCGGCGACCGCAATTTCTACGACCGTTTCTTCTACAACGGCTACTCGCCCGACGGGCGGCTGTTCTTCGCCGCGGCCATGGGCGTCTATCCCGCGCTCGACGTGATCGACGCGGCCTTTTGCGTGATGGTCGACGGCGTGCAGCACAACCTGCGCGCGAGCGGGCGGGCGAACGGCGAGCGCATGGCGCTGGCGGTCGGACCCATCGCCATCGCCATCGACCGGCCGCTGCGGCAGGTGACGCTGACCGTCGCCGCGAACGAGGCGTCGCCCCTTTCCGCCGAACTGCGCTTCACCGGCCGTCATTTCCCGGTCGAGGAGCCACGCTTTACCCGCCGCGTCGGCACACGGCCGTGGATGGATTACACGCGGATGACGCAGAATGGCCGCTGGTCGGGCTGGATCGACGTCGCCGGCGCGCGCCGCGCCATCGGACCCGATACGCTCGGCACCCGCGACCGCAGCTGGGGCATCCGCCCGGTGGGGGCGCCCGATCCGCAGCCGGCGCCCGCGCCGCCGCAATTCTTCTGGCTGTGGACGCCGTGCAATCTCGAGCGCCAGTCGATCTATTTCCACACCAACGAGGATGGCGCGGGCCTGCCGTGGAACCGCCGTGCGGTGCTGTGGCCGGACGGGGGCGAGCGGGGCGACGGGCTCGATTTCGAGGCGCCGGAGGTGGCGATCGAGTGGGCGCCGGGCACGCGCCGCGTCCGCCGCGCCGTCGTGGCGCTGGCGCCTGGCAGCACGCTGACGCTCACGCCCGTGCAGCCGGCGGGAAAGGAGCGCCGGGGGCATTTCTACATGAACGGGCTCGGCTACACCCACCCTGTCCGGGGCCATGGGATGGATCATGGCGCGCTCGACCTGTGCTACGACGCGATCGACGCGGATAGCGTGGCGGACGGCGATCCCGCCAACATGCACATCCAGGCGCTCGCCGATGCCGTTCTGGTCCACGACGGTGTCGAGCATCGCGGGCGCGGCGTGATCGAGCAGCTTTTCATCGGTCCGCACACGCGCTCCGGCCTGACCGGACTGTTCGATCCCGCATGAGCGGCGCGCGCTTTCCCACCCGGCCCGATGCGATGACGCCCGCCTGGCTGGCGGGGGCGCTGGGGCGGCCCGCCGATGCCTTGCGCGCATTCAAGGTCTCGCCCGTCGGCACCGGGCAGATGTGCGACAGTTTCCGTCTGTCGCTCGATTGGCGTGCGGGCGTCGCTGGCCCGGCGAGCGTCGTCGCCAAATGCCCCAGCCGCGATCCCGCCAGCCGCGGCATCGCGCAGCGGCTGGGCAGTTATGCGCTGGAGGTGGGCTGGTATCGTGCGCTGGCCGGGGAAGTATCCGTCCCGCGCCCCGCCTGTTATTTCGCGGATATCGAGGCCGACGAGGTCGCGTTCCTGTTGCTGCTAGAGGATCTTGCGCCCGCGCAGGCGGGGGATCAGCTGGCAGGGGCAGCCCCTGCCATGCTCGACGCGGCCATCGATGCCGCCGCCGCGCTGCACGCGCCCCTGTGGAACAGCCCGCGGCTGGATGCGATCCCCTGGCTGCAGCGCGACAGCCGCGATCTCGTGCGCGCGCTGTTCCCCGCAATGGTCGAGCAGTTCCGCGCCCGCTACGACGGGCGGCTCGACCCCGAATGCCTCGCGCTCGGCGCACGCATCGTGGGCAAGCTCGACGCCTATCTCGGCCGCGTGCCGCATGCGCGCACGCTGACCCATGGCGACCTCAGGATCGACAACATCCTGTTCTCCGGCGGATCGGCCTGGGTCGTGGACTGGCAGACCATCGGCACCGGGAGCGGCGCGACCGACCTCGCCTATCTGGTGGGCACCAGCGTCGCCGACGCGGCGAAGCGCGACGACGCCGCCGCCTTCGCCCGCTGGGCCGCCGCGCTGGAGGCCGCGGGCGTCGCACCGGACCGCAATGCGCTGTGGGACGATTACCGGATCGGCGCGCTGTCGGGCTATTTCATGGCCGTTTTCGCGTCGATGAGCGTCGAACGCACCGTGCGCGGGGACGAGATGTTCGCGGTGATGGCCGAGCGGCCCGCACGGCAGGCGATCGCGCTCGGCAGTCTCGACCTGCTCTAGTCGCCCGGCTCTCCTTCCGCGGACTCCGGAGCGCCGAGCCACCAGCGCTGCCGCCAGCCATAGGCGCCCGCCACCGCCTCGCCGGCGCCATTGCGCGCCGGGTGGAAGCGAAAGCGGCGCTGCACCAGCCGGCAGGTCGTTTCGTCGAGGTCGGAGCGGCCGCTGCTGCGCATCACCGCGCAGGCGGTCACGCGCCCTGCGGCGCTGATCGACAGCCGCACGTCCACGGTGCCGCCGATGTTCGCGCGGCTGGCGGCGTTCGGATAGTCGGCGTTGCGGATCGCGCCCGACCGCCAGCGCGGGGCCGCCGCGCCGCCCCCGCCGCCGCCGCGCCCATTGCCGCCAGCACCCGCGCCCAGGCCCGCGCCGACGCCACCAGCGCCCGTTCCCGCGCGGCGGCTGGTCCTCGGCGAGCAGGGCGGCCTTCACCGCAGCTTCGTCGACG
>CBDUBN010000073.1:0-9665 GCA_965365395.1 uncultured Sphingomonas sp. | reverse complement strand
GGCGGACGGGGGCTACAGCGGGCGCGTGACGTCCGCGCTGCCCGACACCATCGCGCTTATCGGCAATACGCCGCTCGTTCGCCTGCGCGGCCCGAGCGATGCCGCAGGGGCCGAGATCTTCGGCAAGTGCGAGTTCGCCAACCCCGGCGCATCGGTCAAGGACCGCGCCGCGCTCGCGATCGTGCGCGATGCCGAGGAGCGGGGCGTGCTGCGCCCTGGCGGCACCATCGTCGAAGGCACGGCGGGCAACACCGGCATCGGGCTGGCGCTGGTCGCCAATGCGCTGGGCTATCGCACGATCATCGTGATGCCCGACACGCAGAGCCGGGAGAAGATGGATACGTTGCGCGCGCTGGGCGCCGAGCTGGTGCTCGTGCCGCCCGCTCCCTTCGCCAACCCGGGGCATTTCGTGCATAGCTCGCGCCGCATCGCCGAGGAAACCGCGGGCGCGGTGTGGGCCAACCAGTTCGACAATATCGCCAACCGGCGCGCGCACGTCACCGGCACCGCCGCGGAAATCTGGAACCAGATGGAGGGACGGATCAGCGGCTTCACCTGCGCCGCGGGAACGGGCGGGACGATCGCCGGCGTCGGCCTGGGCCTGAAGGAGCGCGATCCCGCGATCACCATCGCGCTGACCGATCCGCACGGCGCCGCGCTCTATAATCATTATGCGCATGGCGAATTGCGCGCCGAAGGCAGCAGCGTCGCCGAGGGGATCGGGCAGGGGCGCATCACCGCCAACCTGGAAGGCGCGCCGGTCGATACGCAATTTCGCATCTCCGACGCGGCGGGCGACCGGTGGATGCGCCACATGCTGCACGACGAGGGGCTGTGCCTGGGCCTGTCGTCGGGCATCAACATCGCCGGCGCGGTCGAGCTGGGGCGGCAGCTGGGGCCCGGCAGCCGGGTAGTGACGATCCTGTGCGACACCGGCTTTCGCTACCTGTCGACCAGCTACAACGACGACTGGCGCGCGGCGAAGGGATTCGAGCCGTTGCGCGGCACGGCGGCGACGCTGGCCGCATGACTGCGCCGCTACCGCCCAGCATAGGCCCCGTGCCGCATCCGTCGGCAGAGCCGCGGCGGCGCATCCTGGTCGGCATGGGCGGTCTGCTGCTCATGCTGCTGCTGGTGATGCTGGCAGGCTATCTGTCGGGGCAGCTTCGCGACGGCGGCGACCCCAAGACGGGCGTTGGCGGTGCCGCGGCAAATGGCGACACGCCGACCGCCCCGCCGACCGAGCCGCTGGGCGACGGTGCGGTCGACCCGTCGGCCGCACCTATCGCAACCGTGCCGGACGCGACGCTGGTGACGGACGGCGACGGCAGCATCGTCGTCCCCGACCTTGAGCCCGACCCCGATCTAGAAACGACCAAGCCGGGCAGGTGAGCGGGCGCCTGGCCGTGGCGGCGCTGCTGGGCGCGGCCGTGCTGCTGGCGATCGCCCTGATCGGTGGCGGCTGGTTCAGCCTGGGGCGGGTCGATCCGCTGCTGGCGCTGCCCGGAGCGGGATGGGCCGCGGGTGTGGCGGTCGCGCTGGCGCGCGGCGACCGGCGCGCGATCCCCGCGATGCTGCTGGCCGGTGCGGCCGTCCTGCTCGGCGCATGCCTTCATGCCGGCGCGACACCGCCGGTCCTGCCGCTGGCGGTGACGCTTTTCGGCATGGGCGCGGCCCTGGTCCTGGCCCGAGCGATGCTGCGCCTGCCCGGCCGCCTTGCGCATGGACGCAGGCATTTGCGAATGGGGGTCGCGCTCGCGCTCGTCGCCCTGCTCGGCATCGTCTGGCAGATGCTGGCCTGGCAGGTCGTGCCGCGCCTCTATGCGACGCACGGCGGCGTAGGTCCGCGCGTGACGATGCTGAGCGCGCTGCCGTTGACGTCGGGCGACGATGTTGCCGCGCAGCTGGCCGGACGCGTGGAGCGCGCGCCGATCCTCGACCTCCTGCGGCGCTACGTGGCGCTTACCCGTGTGGACGACGTCGATGCCCGCACGCTGGCAGGCACCGACGTCCTGCTGCTCGCGCATCCGCGCGCGCTGTCGCCTGCCGCGCTGGTGGCGATCGACCGCTGGGTGCGCGACGGCGGCCGGGCGGTCGTCCTCGCCGACGGCCTGTCGAGCTGGCCCCCCGCCCATCCGCTGGGCGATCCGCGCAATCCGCCGGTCTCGAGCCTGTTGACGCCGCTGCTCAGCCATTGGGGGCTGCGGCTCGATGCGCCGTCGCACCCGCATGGCGATGCTGCGGTGATGCGCGGCCGCCAGCGCCTGCATCTCGCCAGCGCCGGACGATTCGTGCGGCTCCATCCCGGCGGGCCATGCGCTGCGGAGCAGGCATTTGCGCGGTGCCGCATCGGTCGGGGCCAGGTTCTGCTGCTCGCCGACGCCGACCTGCTGCACGAAAGCCTGTGGCAGGGCAGGGCGGGCCGCGGCGCGGCTTCATGGACCTCGGCCAACGCGCAATGGCTCCTCGCTGCCATCTTCAGGCTCGCGGATTCGCCAGCGCCGACCGCTTTCGCCTCCCCTTCCTGGGTCGTCGCCCCGCCGTCAGCCGACGATTAAGAGGGCGACGAAATGCGTTGCCGCTGCGTCAAAACTCATGCCCGACACAAGAACAAAGCAAGAAAACAGGGCGTAAGAAGAGTATATCCCGAAAAATCCCCTTTAATCCCCGAATAACCATGGTATCACCCCTTAACGCGGCAGACGGTCATCGCCACGGCGGTCGCGGCCGCCGTGCAAGGGCGGCGACGATCGTCCGGCAGGTTGCAGGAGATGGGCTTTCCGGCGTGCCGGAACTGCTTTGGGGGTCGAACGGGGGACATGCAGGGGAGCGGCACCTATACCGGTACTGCCTTGGCCCAGCCTGATGAGAAAGGCCGGCTCGCCCTCCCGTCACGCCTGCGCAACTGTGTGCCCGGCGAAGCCAAGGGCAAGCAGATCTACATCACCTGGCATCCCGATGCCCCCTGCCTGATCGGTTCGGGCGTAGCGTTCGTCGAAGGGATCGGCGAGTTCCTGAAGGAACTGCAGGAGGATGCGGCGGCGGAGGGGCGCGGTTTCAACATGATGGCCGTGCGCCGCCGGCTGAACGGCGGATCGCCGGTGCCGCTCGACGGGTCGGGCCGGTTCATCATGCCCGACAATCTGGCGGAACTCGGCGAACTGGAGGGCGAGCTGTTCTTCCTCGGCATGGGCCCGTTCTTCGAGATCTGGGACTATGACCGTCTCATGCGCCTCGAGGGCGAGGAATATGCGGTCGCGCAGGCGCAGGCCCGCGCCGAGAAGCGCGCGCTCGACCGCAAGGCGGCACGCGCATGAGCGCCGCCGACACCGCACGCCATGCGCCGGTGCTGCTGGGCGAGGTGGTCGCCGCGCTGGCCCCCGCACCGGGCACGGTGATGATCGACGGAACGTTCGGCGCCGGCGGCTATACCTGCGCGCTGCTGGACGCGGGCGCGCGGGTCGTCGCGATCGACCGTGATCCCGATGCGCTGCGCGGTGGCCAGGCGCTGGTCGATGCCGCCGATGGCCGGTTGACGCTGGTCGACGGCACCTTCGGCCGGCTCGACGCGATCGCGGCCGAAGCGGGCCATGGATGCGTCGACGGCGTGACCCTGGACGTCGGCGTTTCCTCGATGCAGCTCGACGAGGCGGGGCGCGGCTTCGCCTTCTCCACCGACGGGCCGCTCGACATGCGCATGGCGCAGAGCGGGGAGACGGCGGCGGAGTGGATCGACCGGTCCAGCGAGGAGGAGATCGCCGACACGCTGTACCTCTATGGCGAGGAGCGGCAGTCGCGCCGCGTCGCGCGCGCCATCGTCGCGGCGCGGCCGATGACGCGTACGGGCGAGCTCGCGGCGGTGGTGCGCAAGGCGCTGGGCCATCGCCCCGGCGCGCCCAAGGACCCGGCGACGCGCAGTTTCCAGGCGATCCGCATCGCGGTCAACGACGAGCTGGGCGAACTGTCCCGCGGGCTGGATGCCGCCGAACGCGCGCTCTCCCCCGGCGGCCGGCTGGCGGTGGTGTCGTTCCACAGCCTGGAGGACCGCATCGTGAAACAGTTCTTCAGGAGCCGCAGCGGCGGCGAGGGCGCGGGATCGCGTCACATGCCCGAGGCCGCGGCGCGCGGCCCCGCCCCGACTTTCGACCAGGTCGCCAAACCCCGCCGGGCAAGCGACGCGGAAGTCGCGCGCAACCCGCGCGCGCGATCCGCGACCCTGCGCAGCGCGGTGCGCACCGCAGCGCCGGCCTGGCCATCCGCTTCATCGAGCAAAGGATATCGGGCATGATCTTCGCCGCGCGCAAGCTGCAGAGCATCGGGCTGATCCTGTTGCTGACCATCGCCGCCCTGGTCGCCTACCCCGTGACGCTGCAGGTGTCGGCGACGCGCGCCGAGCTGCGCCGGGTGGAAGCGGAGATCGCCGCGACCCGCCAGCGCAACCGCATGCTGGAAGGCGACATCGCCGTGCTGGCCAACGCGCACCAGCTCGATCGCTGGAACCGCGACTATTTCGGCCTCGTCGCGCCGTCGGCGGAGCAGTATCTCAGCGGCGAGCGCGCGCTCGCCAGCCTCGACCGGCTGCGGCCGGTGCGCGACGTGCAGGCCCCCGTGCTCGTGGCCATGGCGGACGCCGCCGCGCCGGCCGCGCGCACCGCGCCCGTCGACCGGCAGCGGTTGACCAGCGTCGCGCTCAACGACATCGCCACGGCCGCCGTGTCCGCGCCGGTGCTCGCCGTGGCGGCGCAATGACGCTGACCCTTCCCCGTCCCACCCCGATGCGGCGCGCCGACAGCCGCAAACGCTTCGCCCTCCAGGCGGACCGGCGGCTGTGGACGCTGCTGCTGATCTTCCTGATCGGCGGCGCGATCCTGCTGTCGCGCATCCTGCAACTGGTCGTCGTCGGGCTGTTCACCGATGCGCATGCCGCGCCGGCCCAGATGTTCGACCGCGGCGACATCGTCGACCGCAACGGCGTGCCGCTGGCGCGGACGATCCCCGTCAACACCGTGCGCGTGGTGAAGACGCGGCTGATGAACGATCCGCGCGGGCTGGCGCGCAGCCTCGCGACCATATTTCCGGACCGCAGCGAGGCCTATTTTCTCGAGCGGCTGACCATGCGGCTCGAGCCGATCGCCGGCGGCGCGCTGACAGACGCGCAGCGCGCTGCCGCCGAGCGCAGCCTGGCGCGCTACCGCGGCAACGGCAACGCCGACGCCTTCGCCAGCGAGCTCGCCGACCTCTTGCCCGCGCGCAGCGAGGCGGAGTGGCGCCGCCGCATCCTCGCCCATTCCGCCGCGGTCATCCGCACCCGCGCCACGCCGGCGCAGCTCAACGCGGTCAACGAGCTCGCTGAAATCGGGTTCGAATATCCGCAGGAACTGGAGCGGCTCTATCCACAGGGGCGGATGGCCGCGCACGTGCTGGGTTTCATCTCGCCGGGTCGCGGCGGCGCGATGGGGATCGAGCGCGCGTTCGACGCCGAACTGACCCGCAACGCGGCGCTGGGCCAGCCGCTCGCGCTGTCGCTCGACGCGCGCGTGCAGGCCGCGCTGGAGCTGGAACTGGACGACGCGGTCGCCAAGCTCGAAGCCAAGGGGGGCGCGGGACTCGTCCTCGACGTCGACACCGGCGAGATCGTGGCCATGGCCTCCAATCCGGGTTTCGACCCCAATCGCGTGCGCTTCGAGACGGTCGAGGCGCAGTGGAACGGCGTCTCCTATTCGACCTATGAACTGGGTTCGACGTTCAAGCCGCTGACCGTCGCCGCGGCGATGGACGCGGGCGTCGTCACCGATCTGTCGCGCCGCTACGACGCGACGCAGCCGCTGCGGGTCGGCGGGCATACCATCCGCGACTCGCACTCGTCGGGCCGCTGGCTGAACGTGCCCGAGACGCTGATCAGCTCCTCCAACGTCGTCACCGCGCAGATCGCGGACAGGCTGGGGCGCGAGCGGTTGCAGGCGACGTTTCGCGCACTCGATTTCGACAAGCGCCCCGCGCTGGAGATCGGCGAGGTCGGCCGCCCGCAATGGGCCTCCCCATGGGGGCGCACGACGACGATGACCGCAGGCTTCGGCCACTCGATCAACATCACGCCGCTCCACCTCGCCTCGGCCTATGCCGCGCTGGTGAATGGCGGCATCTTCCGGCCCGCCACCCTCCTCAAGGTCGAGGAAGGGCAGGCCGCGCCAGGCCGCCGGGTGTTTACCGAGGCGACGAGCGCGCGCATGCGCCAGCTCCTGCGCATGATCGTCTCGATCGGAACCGGCAAGCGCGCCGACGCGCCGGGCTATCGCATCGGCGGCAAGACGGGATCGGCGGAGCGCGCGGTCGACGGGCGCTATGTGCGCAACTCCGTCGTTGCCACCTTCGCCGCGGCCTTTCCGATGGACCGGCCGCGTTATGTCGTCCTCGTGATGATCGACCGGCCGCCCGGCAACGAATATTCGCTGGGGCAGCGCACCGCGGGCTTTACCGCCGCGCCGGTGGTCAGGAAGGTCGTGCAGCGCATCGGGCCGATGGTGGGCGTGCTGCCCGACACGCACCGCGACGTCGACATATCCGACCTCGAACCGCTGATCTGGAAACCGAGGACCGAGCGGTGAAGCCGCTGGGGTCGCTGGTCGACGGCCTCGACGATGCCAGCGCCGCGACGCCGATCGGCAGCGTCGCCATCGACCATCGCCAGATCGCGCCCGATTGCCTGTTCGGCGCATTTCGTGGCGCCAGTTTCGATGCCGAGGCGGTGATCCCGCAGGCCATCGCCGCCGGCGCGACCGCCGTCATCGCGCGGCGTGAGGCGCGGGTGGAGGGCGCGGCGCATATCGCCGCAGAGGAACCGCGCCGGGCCTTCGCGCTCGCCGCCGCGCGCTGGTTCGACCGCGCGCCCGAAACACTGGTGGCGGTTACCGGCACCAACGGCAAGACATCGACGGTCGAGCTTCTGCGCCAGATCTGGCGGATGACGGGCCATGTCGCCGCCTCGATCGGCACGCTCGGCATCACCACCGCGGACGAGCAGCGCGGCACCGGGCTGACGACGCCCGACATCGTCACCTTCCTCGCCAATCTCGCCGGTCTCGCGACCGAGGGCGTCACGCATCTCGCCTTCGAGGCGTCGAGCCACGGGCTCGACCAGTACCGGACGGAGGGGCCGCGCGTCGCGGCGGCCGCCTTCACCAATCTCAGCCGCGACCACCTCGACTATCACGGGACGATGGACGCCTATTTCGCGGCCAAGATGCGCCTGTTCGACGAGATCGTGGCGGGCGATGGCAGCGCGGTGGTGTGGACCGACAACGAGTGGTCGGCGCGCGCGGTGGCGCATGCCGAGCGGCGCGGGATCGGCGTGGCGACGGTGGGCAGGGCGGGCAAGGCCATCCGCCTGGTCGACCGCACACCGACAGCGACCGGCCAGAAGCTCGATCTCGATATCGCGGGTCTTGGCCGCCGCGCGGTCGCGCTGCCGCTGATCGGCGACTATCAGGCGGCCAACGCGCTCGTCGCCGCCGCGTTGGCGATCGTGACCGGGAGCGATCCGGCGCGCGTCGTCGATGCGCTCCCGCGCGTGCAGCCGGTGCGCGGGCGGATGGAGCGCGCGGCGCTGACGCGCAGCGGCGCGCCGGTCTATGTCGATTATGCGCACACGCCCGACGCGCTCGCCTCGGCGCTCGGCGCGCTGCGCCCGCACACCGCCGGCCGGCTGATCTGCGTGATCGGTGCGGGCGGCGACCGGGACGCGGGCAAGCGCCCGGCGATGGGCGCGGAGGCCGCGCGCGGCGCCGACCTCGTCTTCGTGACCGACGACAATCCTCGCGGCGAGGACCCGGCGCTGATCCGCCGATCGATCCTGTCCGCCGCCCCCCAGGCCACCGAGATCGCCGACCGCCGCGCCGCCATCGCGGCCGCGATCCGCGCGGCGCAGGGCGGCGACATCGTCGTCATCGCGGGCAAGGGGCACGAAGGGGGACAGATCGTCGGCAGCGGCGACGGACTACGCCTGCTGCCGTTCGACGACGCGGGCGTCGCGCGCGAGGAGGCGGGGCGATGACCCCATTGTGGACATCGGCCGAGATCGCCGCCGCGACCGGTGGGCGCGCCAGCGCATCCTTCGCCGCCACCGGCGTCACTTTTGACAGCCGCGAGGTGGGCGAGGGCGACCTGTTCATCGCGCTGCGCGGCGAGACGACCGACGGGCACCGCTTCGTCGACGGCGCCTTCGCGGCCGGAGCGGCCGGCGCGATCGTGGAACAGCCGGTTCCACAGCCGCACGTGCTGGTGCCGGACGCCATGCGCGCGCTCGAGGCGCTGGGCATCGCCGCGCGCAAACGCAGCGTGGCGCGGATCGTCGGCGTGACCGGATCGGTGGGCAAGACCGGAACGAAAGAAGCGATCGCCGCCGCGCTCGAGCGGCACCGGCCCGGCCGCGTCCACCGGTCGGTCAAAAGCTACAACAACCACACCGGCGTGCCATTGAGCCTCGCCCGCATGCCGCGCGACGCCGATTATGGCGTGTTCGAGATGGGGATGAACCACGCCGGGGAGATCGCCGCGCTGACCCGGCTGGTGCGCCCGCACGTCGCGGTGATCACGACCATCGCGCCCGCGCATATCGAAAATCTGGGATCGCTCGAAGCCATCGCGGAAGCCAAGGCCGAGATTTTCGAAGGGCTCGAACCCGGCGGCACCGCCGTCATCCCGGCGGACAGCGAATGGCATGGCCGTCTCGCCGCCGCGGCCGCTACCCGTGCCGCGCGCACCATCTCCTTCGGCCTCGCGCCGGGCGCCGATGCGCGCGCGCGCGACTGGGTGGCCGATCCCGATACGGGAGGCAGCCTGCTCACCGCGCAACTGGGCGCGACGACGCTTTGTTTCAGCCTCGCCCAGCCGGGCGATCACTGGGTGGCGAATGCGATGGCGGTGCTCGCGGTCGTGCAGGCGGTCGAGGCCGACCTCCCGGCTGCGGGCGTCGCGCTCGCCGAGCTGCCGGGGCTCGCGGGGCGCGGACAGCGGCATCGTATCGTCGCCGGGGATGGTCACGCGACGCTGATCGACGAAAGCTACAACGCCAACCCGGCCTCGATGGCGGCGACGCTCGCGCAGCTCGGCCGCGAGCCCGCGGCGCGGCGCATCGCGGTGCTCGGCGCGATGAAGGAGCTGGGCGCGCATGGCCCGCGCTTCCATGCCGGCCTGTTGCCGCATCTGCAGGCCGCGAACGTGGACCATGTCATCCTGGTCGGCGACGAGATGACGCCGCTGGCGAGCGCGCTCGCCGCGCTTGAGGACGCGCCCGATTTCGCGCATGAGGCGAGCGTCGAGGCGGCGGGGGCCAGGCTCGCCGCGGCGATCGGCGCCGGCGACGCCATCCTCGTCAAGGGATCCAATTCGGTCGGCCTGTCGCGCATCGTGGCGATGCTCGCCGGCGGAGAGCAATAATGTTGTACCTGCTGGCGGAATGGCTGGGCTTTCCGGGCCCGCTCAACCTCATCCGCTACCTCTCCTTCCGCTCGGGTGCCGCGATCGCCACCGCGCTCCTCATCGGCCTGGTCATCGGCCCCAAATTCATCCTGATGATGCGCGTGCGGCAGGGCAAGGGGCAGCCGATCCGGGACGACGGCCCGCAAAGCCACCTCGCCAAGCGCGGCACGCCGACCATGGGCGGGCTG
>CBDUBN010000072.1:0-9714 GCA_965365395.1 uncultured Sphingomonas sp. | reverse complement strand
AAGCTCGCCAATCCCGAGCTCGACGTGTGGATCATCACCGGCGACGGCGACGCATTGAGCATCGGCGGCAACCACACCTTCCACCTGCTGCGCCGCAACCTGAATTGCCAGGTGCTGCTGTTCAACAACGAGATCTACGGCCTGACCAAGGGGCAATATTCGCCGACCAGCGCGGTCGGCACGCGCAGTCCTTCCACGCCCTACGGCTCGGTCGACCGCCCGGCACAGGCCTGCGCCTTCGCGCTCGGCGCGGGCGCCGCCTTTGTCGCGCGCGGCTTCGACGTGTCGAAGAATTTGCCCGATGTGCTGAAGGCCGCGCATGCGCACAAGGGCGCGGCGTTCGTGGAGATCTTCCAGAATTGTATCGTCTATAACGAGGATGTGTTCGCGGGTTTCACCGAGAAGGCGAACGCGCACCACCAGCTGTGGCTGGAGCATGGCAAGCCGATGCTGTTTGGCAATGCCAAGGCGGGCATCAACCGCGGCATCGCGCTGGACCGCGACCGGCTCGAGCTGAAGGTCGTCGATGTGACCGACGGCGATTGGGAGGCTGCTGGCGTGCTCGTCCACGACGTTACCAACCGCACCATCGCGCATATGCTGGTCGAGATGCGGTTCGGCGAATTCCCCATGGCGCTCGGTGTCCTCTACGACGACCCGCGCCCGACCTTCGAGGAGGCGGTCATGGCGCAGAACGCAGAGGCCAGCGCCGGCAAGACCGCCGACCTCGCGATGCTGCTGAAAAAGGGCCAGACCTGGCAGGTCGAGAAACAGCCGCGGGCGATCTGATAGCGGGGGCGGGGACACTTGGACAACCTGACCCATAGCCTCGTCGGCGCGCTCATCGGGCAGACGGGGCTCAAGAAACTGTCCGGCCTCGGCATGCCGACGCTGATCGTCGCGGCCAACATTCCCGACATCGACGCCGCCTGTTTCCTGTGGCTGGAAGGAACCGAGCATCTCGGCTTTCGGCGTGGCATCACGCACGGTCCCCTCGCCATGCTCCTGCTGCCTTTGCTGCTCACCGCGGCGATGGTCGGCTTCGATCGATGGCAGGCGAGGGCCGGACGACGCCCCGACGCCCGGCTACCGGTGCGTTTCGGCCCGCTCTACCTTCTCGCGCTGATCGGCACGCTCAGCCATCCGGCGTTCGACTGGCTCAACAACTACGGCATCCGGCTGCTCGAGCCGTTCTCGAGCCGCTGGTTCTACGGCGACAGCATCTTCATCATCGACCTGTGGATGTGGGTGCTGCTGATCGGCGGCATCTGGTGGTCACGCCATGCGGAGAAGCGCGGCGGTGACTGGGCACGCCGGGGC
This sequence comes from uncultured Sphingomonas sp., assembly GCA_965365395.1. Classification (GTDB taxonomy): domain Bacteria; phylum Pseudomonadota; class Alphaproteobacteria; order Sphingomonadales; family Sphingomonadaceae; genus Sphingopyxis. Next base: position 8,394 of record CBDUBN010000072.1, on the reverse strand, counting down.
ACCATCGCCGCCACGTCGCTTGCGGCCTATGTCGCGGTCAACGGTATCGTCACCGGCATCGCGGAGAGAAGCACCGCGGCCTGGGTGGAGGCCCGTTACGGCATCACGCCCGATCTCGTTGTCGCCAGTCCCGCGCCGGTCGCGATCTGGCAGCGCGAGATGCTGTGGCGCGGGCAGGGGCGCTATGGCAGCCGGGTGGTCAACCTGGCCGATGGCATCCTGCCGTCCTGGTTCGCGCCTGCTGTCACGCCACCACGCGCGATCGGCATGGACGATCCGCGGATCGCGCAGGCCGCGCGAAACGATCCGCGGCTTCGCGCATTCCTGTTCTGGTCGCGCATGCCGTTCGCGGTCCGCAACGCCGACGGGAGCATCACCATTCGCGACCAGCGTTTCACCAATCCGCTGACCGGCGACCGCTTCAAGATCCGTATCGTCCCATGACCGCTATCGTCTGGCTGCGCCGCGACCTGCGGCTGATCGATCAGGCGGCGATCCGTGCCGCGGCGGAGGCGGGGCCCGTCATCCCGGTCTATGTCCTGGACGACGAGACGCCGGGCGACCGCCGTATGGGTGGTGCGTCGCGCTGGTGGCTGCACCACAGCCTCGCCAGCATGGCGGCGGCGCTGGAGGGGCGCGGCTCCCGGCTGATTCTGCGGCGGGGGGTTGCGAGCGACGTCCTGCGCGCGCTCGCTGCGGCGACGGGTGCGCGCGCGATCCATGCCATCCGGCATTACGAGCCCTGGTGGCGGAACGCTGAGGCAGAACTCGCGCGCGCGCTGCCGGACGGTACGGAACTGATCCTGCACGACGGCAACTACCTGCTGCCGCCAGGCACGGCGACCACCGGCGCGGGTACGCCCTTTCGCATCTACACGCCGTTCGCGCGCGCGCTCAGGGCGCATATGCCGCCGCCGGAACCCCTGCCGGCGCCTGAAACGCTGGGCGCGCCCGGCGAATGGCCCACGTCCGACGTGCTTTCCCATTGGGGCCTGCTGCCCACGAAACCCGACTGGGCCAAGGGGTTCGGCCCGGAATGGCAACCGGGCGAGGAGGCCGCGGCGGCGCGCCTCGCCGCCTTCGCGCCCGCCATCTCCGGCTATGGCATCAGCCGCAACCTGCCCTCGATCGACGGCAGCTCGCGGCTCAGCCCGCATCTGCACTTCGGCGAACTGAGTCCGGCGCGGGTCTGGCACGCGGCGCAGACTGCGGGACAGGATGCCGACAAATATCTGGGCGAGCTGATCTGGCGCGACTTTTCGCAGAACCTCATCCTGTCGCTGCCCGACTATGGCCGGGTCGATGGGCATGATCGCCTCTCGGCCTTGCCCACGCGCGATCCCGGCGATCCCGCCGTCGCGGCCGACATCGCCGCGTGGAAGGAAGGGCGCACCGGCTATCCGATCGTCGATGCAGGGATGCGCCAGCTGTGGACCACGGGCTGGATGCACAACCGCGTGCGCATGCTCGCCGCGTCCTTCCTGGTGAAGCATCTGCTGGTCGACTGGCGCGTCGGCGAACGCTTCTTCTGGGATACGCTGGTCGACGCCGACTATGCGCAGAACGCGACCAACTGGCAGTGGGTTGCGGGCAGCGGCGTGGACGCGAGCCTGTTCACGCGCATCATGGCGCCGCTGTCGCAATCGGAGAAATTCGATGCCGGCGGCTACATCCGCCGCTGGGTACCCGAACTGGCGGGCGTGCCGGACGAAGCGATCCACGATCCGCACGGCAACGGCAACGGCCCGGCCGCCTACCCCGCGCCGATCATCGGCCACCGCGAGGCGCGCGCGCGCGCGCTGGCGGCCTATGCCACCACGCGGCCGGGGCCATGAGCGCGACCGCCGCCGATGGTACGGTGCACGCGATGGTCGAGGATGTGCAGCAGGAACTGGCGGCGAATCCGGACGCCCTTGCGCTCTGGCAGTCGCTGACCCCGCTGGGTCGCAACGAGTATCTGTGCTGGGTGCAGGATGCGAAGCGGTCGGCCACGCGTTCGCGCCGCGTCGCGCGCCTGATCGAGACATTGCGCGAGGGCAAGCGCCGGCCCTGCTGCTGGTCGGGGTGCATCCATCGTGACGACAAGGCCCCGGGCGCGTGGCAACAGGCTGTTCTCGTCGAGAAAAAGACGCGCCACGCACGCTGATCCGGCGAAAGGGTGGCGCCGCGCGGAGCGGTGCCGGATGCGATTGCCACCATGCGATGCGTGCGGCAAAGAGCCGCGCGATGGACGCGTCTGCCCCCGACAACCCGCTGCATGGCGTCACCGTATCGACCGACGCACAGCGTCGCGTGCCCGCTCGCGGAAGGATCATCGACGCCCTGTTCCACCGCCTGATCGACCGGCTGGACGCGGCCTTCGATCACGGCGCCATGGAAGGAGCGTTGCCCGACGGCAGCACGCGGTTCATCGGCGGTCGGGGGCCGGGTCCGGTCGCCAGTATCCGCATCCATCGCTGGCGTGCGCTCGCACGGCTGATGCTGGCGGGTTCCAACGGGTGGTTCCGCGCCTGGATGTCGGGGGACTGGAGTGCGGAGGACCCCGTCGCCGTGTTCGCCGCCTTCTCCGCCAACCGCCGCACGCTCGCCGCCGATGGCCGCGCCCGCGGGCCGCTGCGCTTGCTCGGTCGCGCGCGCCATGCGGTGCGCCGCAACGACCGCGCCGGCGCGGCCCGCAACATCCATGCCCATTATGATCTGGGCAATGATTTCTACGCGGCCTGGCTCGATCCGGGCATGACCTATTCGAGCGCGATCTTTGCGGAAGCCGGAGAGCCACTCGAGCAGGCACAGGCCCGCAAGATCGATGCGATACTGGATCGGCTGGCACTGGCGAAAGGCGATCATCTGCTCGAAATCGGCTGCGGCTGGGGATCGCTGGGCGCGCGCGCCATCACGAGGGCCGGCGTGCGCTATACCGGGCTCACGCTCAGCCTCGAACAGGCGCTGCACGCGCGGCGCATACTGGGGGAGGATGCCGTCCAGGTGCGCGACTATCGTGACCAGGGCGGGCGGTTCGATGCCATCGCCAGCGTCGAGATGGTCGAGGCGGTCGGACAGCGCTATTGGCCCGACTATCTCGATGCCATCGCCCGCCTGCTGCGGCCCGGCGGACGCGCCGCGATCCAGTATATCGCGATCGACGATGCCATTTTCGATGCCTATGCGAGCGGCGCGGACTTCATCCAGACCCAAGTCTTTCCAGGCGGCTGTCTGCTCTCCGCCTCCCGCTTTCGCATGCTCGCGCACGAACGCGGGCTCGACTGGCGCGATCAGCATGACTTTCCGCTCGATTATGCGCAGACCCTCCGACACTGGCGGCATGCCTATGATGCCGCGCTCGCGGATGGCCGGCTGCCATCACGATTGACCGCCGATTTTCATCGCTTGTGGCGCTATTATCTGATGTATTGCGAGGGCGGATTTCGCGGCGGCGGCATCACGGTCGCCCAGGTCACGTTGGAAAAGCGGGCCTGACCGAAAGGGGGAGGATGGGTATGTGGCGCAGGATCGCAGGCTTCGTGGCGGCCACAATCGTTGCCATCGCGATGGGTGGTTGCGCGGCGGCGCCGACGTCGCAGATGGTGACGCGGGGCGGCGTGCCCGTGGTCGAACTTCCGCGCGACCGCAACGTGCTGTTCTGGTCGACCGCGCAGCGTGACCTGGCTTTCCGGCTGTTCGACACGGTGTCCCCGGTGAACAGCGTCCGGCGCGGGCCTGTCGCAAGCGCGCTCCCCGATGGCGTTCCGCTCCCGCTCGACGGCATCGACGCCTATATGGAGCGGCAGCGGCTGGCCGGCCTCATCGTCGTGCAGGACGGCCGCATCCGCTTGGAACGCTATGGCCTTGGCTTTTCGGGTGAGGGGCGCTGGACGAGCTTCTCGGTGGCCAAGAGCTTCACCTCGACACTGGTCGGGGCCGCTATTCAGGATGGGCATATCGGCGCGCTGTCCGATCCCGTCACGCGCTACATCCCGGCGCTGGCCGGCAGCGGCTACGACGGGGTGACGGTCGCACAGCTGCTGTCGATGCAGTCCGGCGTGCGCTGGAACGAGGATTATACCGACCCGGCGAGCGACGTCGCGCGCTTTCTGGCGCAGGCGCCCGAGGGCGACGTCGATGCGGTCACCGCCTATATGCGCCGGCTTTCGCGGGCGCACGAACCCGGCACGCACTGGAACTACAACACCGGCGAGACCAACCTGATCGGCGTTCTGGTCGAGCGCGCGGTCGGCAGGCCGCTTTCCGATTACCTGTCGGAAAAACTGTGGCAGCCCTATGGCATGGAAGCCGACGCCACCTGGGTCACCAACGAGAGCGGGAAGGAAGTCAGCGGCTGCTGCCTGCAGATGCGGCTGCGCGACTATGCGCGTTTCGGCGCCTTCGTCCTTGGCGGCGGACGCGCCGGCGGTCGCCAGGTGGTGCCCGACGGCTGGTTCGCGGTAGCGGGCACCAAGCAGGCTGAAATCGGGCGCCCGGGAGCCGGCTACGGATATCAGTGGTGGACCTATGACGACGGAAGCTTCGCCGCGCAGGGTATCTTCGGCCAGGGCATCTTCATCGATCCTGCGCGGCGCCTGGTCATCGCGGGCGTCGGCAACTGGCCGACCGCGACCGACGCGGCGCTCGGCGGTGAGCGTCTCGCCTTCTATCGGTCGGTACAGTCCGCGATCGACCGCGAAAGGGCGGTACGGTGAGCGCCGTCTCCGCGGCGACGGTGCCCGACGACCAGCCCAGCGCGGCCGATATCCGCATGGTGATCGGCGCCTCGGCGCTGGGCACGGTGTTCGAATGGTATGATTTCTTCGTCTACGGCATATTGGCGGCGCTGCTCGGCGCCCTGTTCTTCCCGTCGGACAATCCCACCGCCGCCACCCTCGCCAGCCTGGCAACCTTCGGTGCCGGCTTCGGCGTGCGTCCGCTCGGCGCGATCCTGTTCGGATATTTCGGCGACAAGATCGGCCGCAAATATACCTTCCTCGTCACCATCACGCTGATGGGCGTCGCGACCGCGCTGATCGGCGTGCTGCCGACCTATGCCGCCGCGGGCATCGCGGCGCCGATCCTCCTCGTCTGCCTGCGCCTGCTGCAGGGGCTGGCGCTGGGCGGCGAATATGGCGGTGCCGCGATCTATGTCGCGGAACACGCCCCGCCGGGCAAGCGCGGCCAATATACGAGCTGGATACAGATTTCGGTCGTCGGCGGCTTCCTGCTCGCGGTGGTCATGGTGCTCGCCTGCCGTTCGGCGATGAGCGAAGAGCAGTTCACCGACTGGGGCTGGCGCATTCCCTTCCTCGCCAGCACGGTGATGCTGGCCATTTCCATCTACATCCGCATGCAATTGTCGGAAAGCCCGGTGTTCCGCGCGATGAAGGAGGCAGGCACAACCTCCAGGAACCCCATCGCAGACAGCCTGCGCGAGCCCGGCAACCTCGGCCGGGTGATGACCGCGCTGTTCGGCGTCGCCGCCGGCCTGACCGTCGTCTATTACACCAGCCAGTTCGGCACGCTCTATTTCCTGCAAAATACCGCGCGCGTGGCCGAGACCGAGGCGCTGGGCTATATGGCGGTCGGCGCGTTGCTGGCCGCGCCGCTGTACGTCGGCTTCGGATGGCTGTCCGACCGGTGGGGCCGCAAGAAGCTGCTGCTCGCTGGCTATGCGCTGGCGGCGTTGCTCGTCTTTCCCCTGTTCCACATGATGGCCGACGGCGCCAATCCCGCGCTCGCCCGCGCGACGGCGGCGTCGCCGGTGCGGCTCGAATTGCCCCCATGCGATTTCAGCGTGTTCGGCAAACCCGACACGCCGTGCGAACGCGCGCTCGGCTATCTGACCAAGCGCGGCGTCAGCTATGACAAGGTGGAGGCCCGGGCGCTGGCGCTGCGGGTCGGCAACAGCGTGGTGACCGGTTTCGACGAGGCCGCCTATGCCCGGGCGCTGGCCGGGGCGGGCTACCCCGAGCGCGCGGATCCCGCCGAGAAGCGGCAATGGATGATCATCATCGCGATCGCGGCGATGGTCGCTCTGTCGGCCATGACCTACGGCCAGGTGGCGGCGATCATGGTCGAGCTGTTCCCGGCGCGGATCCGCTACACATCGATGTCGGTGCCCTATCATATCGGCACCGGCTATTTCGGCGGGTTCCTGCCCTTCATCTCGCAATATATCGTGGTCTCGACCGGCGATGCCTATTCCGGCCTGTGGTACACGGTCGGCGTTCTCGTGATGGCCTTCATCGTCTCGGCGATCTGGTTGCCAGAAACATACCGCAAGGTGCTGGACTAGAACGGCGGGGCACGGCAGGTGGCGTCGATGCCCATGCTCGCCGCCCTCGCGCTTGCCACCGCCGCCGCCCCAGCGCCGCCAAAGGCGCTGCCGGGGCGGGTATATGCCCCACCAATGCTGGTGGTGCCGCCCGCGCCGCAGCCCGGCCCGTGCGACGCCGCCGGCTTGCGGCTGCGCCCACCGGGGAGCGACCTGTTCCTGTGCGTTGGCCGCGCGCTCGGCACGCCGGTGCTCGCGAGCGTCGATGCGGCGGGCAACATGGTCGGCATGGCCGGCGAAATCGACGTGCCCATGGCCATCGCGATCCTCGCCGACGAACGGATGGGTCCGCTATGGCCGGCGGTCGAAACGCTGCTGGGGGAGGGCGGTGATGCCCTTCGTTCCGCCATGCTTGATCGCGCGCGCGCCGCGGCGGGCCGCGACAGCGCATCGCCGCTCAGTTGGCGCCGTGGCACGCTGGAATCGCTGAATGGCGCGTCGTCGCGGGCTGTCCTCGATCTCGCGCGCGTTCTCGATATCGCCGGACGGCCCGACGATGCGCTGGCGCTGCTCGACGCACAGCTGCCCGCCTTGCGCGCGGACGGCGAGGAGGATGACGACCGCGAATATAGCCTGCTGTCGAACCGCCTGCGCTACGCCAACCTGCTCTACACCAACCGACGCCACGAGGAGGCGCTCGCTGCACTGGAGCGGGTCGAGCGCGATCCGCAGCTGGGTGAGGATTATCGCGTGAACGCCGCGGTCAATCGTGCCGCCTATCTTGCTGAAATGGGGCGCGCCGCCGAGGCCTTGGCGTTGATCGGCCGCGCCGGCGAGCGGTTCGACGATACCGATCCATCCTATGCCATCGACGGCAGCGCGCGGCAGTTCGCCTGGATTCGCGCGTGCGCGCTGCGCGCGCTCGGGCGGGACGACGAGGCGCGGGCCGCGCTGCATATCCTAGATCGGTCGCCGGAGCGCCTGCCGTCGCGCACCGGCGCCGTCGTGCCGGTGACGTCGAGCATCGAATTGCGCGCCGCGTTGTGCCTGGGCGACGTCGATCGTTTGGCCGCGCTGCTGCGCGAAAAGCGCGATGTCATGCCCAACCCATATGGACATTTGTTGCAGGATGGCTGGCCCTGGGCGCATGCGCGCAACGCCGCCCATATGCGCGCGGCTGCCGCGCTACTGGCGGGTGAGGGCGCGCCGTTGCCGGTCCGTCAGCTGCCCGCCGCCTATGCGCCGATGGTGTCGCGCGCGCCGCTGGGGGCCGCACCGAGCCCGACCTCTCCTTGAGCGGCGCCATGCGCGAAGCATGTGGGGACGCCGGGGCACCGCTGCGGCTGCTCCTGTCGGGCGAAGCGCTGGCCGCCAACTGGCGCTGGCTTGCGCGGCAGAGCGGCCCGGCGGCGTGCGGCGCGGCCGTGAAAGCGGATGGCTACGGCCTCGGCGCGGTCGAGGTGGTTCGCCGACTGATGGCAGCGGGTTGCCGCGACTTTTTCGTAGCGACGTGGGCGGAAGCGGAGCAGCTGGCCGATGCAGCCGCTGGCGCCAATCTCTCCGTGCTGCACGGCGTGCGTGCCGCCGACATGGCGCGTGCGCGATCATTGCGGGCGCGGCCGGTGCTCAACTCCGTCGAGCAAGTCGCGCTGTGGCGCGAAAGCGGAGGCGGCCCATGCGACGTCATGGTCGACACGGGCATGAACCGGCTTGGGCTGTCGCCCGAGGAGGCCTGTTCCGGCGCGGTCGACGGGCTCGCCATCGAAACGCTGATGAGCCATCTCGCCTGCGCCGACGAGGACACGGCGATGAATGCGCGCCAGCTCGCGACCTTTCGCGCGGTTGCGGACGTCGTGCCGGCCAGACGCCTCAGCCTGGCCAATAGCGCCGGCATCTGTCTTGGCGCCAGTTACGCGTTCGCGCTGACCCGGCCGGGCCTGGCGCTTTACGGCGGGATTCCTCGCCGCGAAGCCAGCGGGCACATACGCCAGGTCGTCACCCCGCAAGCCGAGGTGCTGCAGGTACGCGAGGTCGCGGCGGGGGAGAGCGTCGGCTACAACGCCACCTGGACCGCGCCGACGCGCAGCCGCATCGCGATCGTGAACCTCGGTTACGCGGACGGTTATCCGCGG
>CBDUBN010000071.1:0-9855 GCA_965365395.1 uncultured Sphingomonas sp. | reverse complement strand
GGCGAGCGGACGAAGGCCATGTGCCCGTCGCGCGGCGGGCGGTTGATGGTCACGCCGCCATCCATCAGCCGCTGGCACGTCGCATATATGTCGTCGACGCGGTAGGCGAGATGCCCGAAATTGCGCCCGCCCCGATAGACTTCGGGCGCGCTGCCGTCGGCGGGCGGCCAATTATAGGTAAGCTCCACCTCGGCCACGCCCTCCTGCCCCGGCGCGGCGAGAAAGATCAGCGTGAAACGTCCCTTTTCGCTGTCGAAGCGACGCACCTCCTCGAGGCCCAGCAGCGTGAAGAAGCCGACCGTGGCGTCCGGGTCGGCGACACGGATCATGCTGTGCAGATACTTCATCGCATCACTCCTGTGCTTGCGCCGCCGCAGTCGCCAGCGCCGCCGTGAGTTCGGTCAGCCGCGCTCTCGCGGCTACGCCAGCGGGTGTCGTACCGCCGAGCGCCACCGCGCTTTCCCAGGCCGTCCGCGCCGCGTCCAGCCGATCGCCCGCCGCCGCGATATTGCCCGCTTCGAGCGCGATCGCCGCGTCGCGGGGCCCAAGCTGCGCGGCGACGGCAATATCCGCCTGTGCCTTTGCCAGACTGCCCTGCCGCCGCGCCAGCGTCGCCGATAGCAGCCAGACGAGCGGATCCTGCGCCGCCTCGCGCGATGCGATGTCGAGATCGCCGCGCGCCGACGTCCAATCCTGCATCGCCAGCGCGGCGCGCGCACGGTCGAGATGCGCCTCGCCCAGCGCAAGCCCCGTCAGCCGCCCCTGCGCCAGCGCCGCATCGAGATGGCGGCGCGCCCGCGCCGGATCACCCGCGGCCAGCGCGGCATTGCCCGCCTGCGCCCACAGGTTCGCCGCGCGCCAGTCGCGTGCCGCCTCCGCCTCGCCCGCGGCGGTCGCGAAGCTTTCCGCCGCCGCGTCGAACAACCCGCCCCTGGCCTGCGCGAAGCCGAGGCACTGGCGCGCCACGAACCCGCCGCCGTCGACCAGCCAGGCCTGCGCCGCCGCCATGCCCGCTGCCGCGTCCTCGGCGGCGCTGTCGTGGCAGCGGCCGAACCGGTCGGCGTCGAGCACGCCCAGGGTGCGCGGCCCTGCCAGGGGGACGGGGTCGGTCGAGGCGGCGGTCGCCTGCATCAGCGCGAGAGCGAGGAGGATCATGCTTCTTCCGTCGGGATAGGCCTGGGGGCGGCATGGTTGCACAGCGATTCGATCGCGCGCAGCAGCAGGGCGATGTCCTGCGGCCGCGACAGTCGGTGGTCGCCGTCCTTGATGAGCGTCGTCACAACCTGCGCTGAACCGATTCCCTCGGCCAGGCGTAGCGCGATCTCCACCGGCACTTCCCTGTCCGCGCCGCCTTGAAGGAGATGCACCGGACAATCGATCGCGATGCTACCGCCGAGCAGCCGGTTGCGCTGTCCCGCCTCCCAGAAGCCGAGCGTGGTCAGCGTCGGCGCCGGCCCGTAGTCATTCGGCTCGATCAGCCGCCCGTCCTGCACGAGCCTGCCCTTCTGCCGAGGCGTGAAGCCCCAGTCGGTGAAATCCGGCGCGGCGGCGATCCCGACGAGACCCGTCACGCGCTCGGGCAAAGCCAGCGCTACCAGCAGCATCAGCCATCCGCCCATCGACGATCCGACCAGCAGCAGCGGCCCCGGTGGCGCCAGGCCTGCGATCGCCGCCAGCGCATCGTCGCGCCAGCTTTCCAGCGTTTCGGCGGCAAAGTCGCCGTCGGACGCGCCGCAGCCGGCATAGTCGAACAGGATGCAGCCCCGATCGTTCGCCTGCGCCCATTCGAACAGCGCGCTCGCCTTCGATCCGCTCATGTCGCTTGCATAGCCCGGCAGGAACAGGATCGTCGGCCCGCGCCCCGGCGTGCGGCACCAGGCGAGGGCGGGGCGGTCGGGGCGGGTCAGGCGGCCTCGGCTCGGCGTCATGCGAGCAGGCTGTAGCGCGGCGCGGCGCCGAAGAGAAACTTTGCGGCAGGCGAGAGAGAATGGCGTCGCCACGGCGCGGCGCCGGGCGCTATGACCGCAGTCCATCATGCCAATGACCCATCTCGACCGGCTCGAGGCCGAAAGCATCCACATCCTGCGCGAAGTCGTGGCGGAGGTGCGCGCGCCGGTGATGCTCTATTCGATCGGCAAGGACTCCGCCGTGATGCTGCATCTGGCGCGAAAGGCGTTCTACCCCGCGCCGCCGCCCTTTCCGCTGCTGCACGTCGACACGAGCTGGAAGTTCCGCGACATGTACGCGCTGCGCGAAAAAGCGGCGGCGGATGCGGGGATGCGGCTCATCGTCCATCGCAATCCGGAAGCCGAGGCGCGCGGCATCAACCCGTTCGACCACGGCCCGCTGCACACCGACATGTGGAAGACGCAGGGGTTGAAGCAGGCGCTCGACCAGCACGGGTTCGATGCGGCCTTCGGCGGCGCGCGACGCGACGAGGAGAAGAGCCGCGCCAAGGAGCGTATCCTCTCCTTCCGCTCCGTCGCCCATGTCTGGGACCCCAAGACGCAGCGGCCCGAGCTGTGGCAGCTCTACAATGCGAAACTGCATGCGGGCGAGAGCATCCGCGCCTTTCCGATCAGCAACTGGACCGAACTCGACATCTGGCAGTATATCCGCCGCGAACGCATCGAGATCGTGCCGCTCTATTTCGCCGCACCGCGCCCGACCTACCAGTGGGACGGCGGACTGTTCATGGCCGACGATGTCGAACGCCTCGCGCGCGTGCTGGGCCGCGCGCCCGACATCTCCACGCGCTGGGTGCGCTTCCGCACGCTTGGCTGTTTCCCGCTGACCGGCGCGGTCGAGAGCAGGGCGGCGACGCTGGACGCGGTCATCCAGGAAATGCTGCTGACCACTACCAGCGAACGCCAGGGCCGCGTCATCGACCGCGACGGCGGCGACGCCAGCATGGAGAAGAAGAAGGCGGAGGGATATTTCTGATGGCCTACGCCCCCGACGCGCTCATCGCGCAGGACATCGGCGCCTATCTCGCGGGCCACGAGAACAAGTCGCTGCTGCGCTTCATCACCTGCGGGTCGGTGGATGACGGCAAATCCACGCTGATCGGCCGGCTTCTCTACGATTCGAAGATGATCTTCGAGGATCAGCTCGCCGCGCTGGAAGCGGACAGCAGGCGCGTCGGCACGCAAGGCGAGGGCATCGATTTCGCGCTGCTGGTCGACGGCCTCGCCGCCGAGCGCGAGCAGGGCATCACCATCGACGTCGCCTACCGCTTCTTCGCGACCGAGAAACGCAAGTTCATCGTCGCCGATTGTCCGGGCCACGAACAATATACCCGCAACATGGTCACCGGGGCATCGACCGCCGATCTCGCGATCCTGCTCGTCGATGCGCGCAAGGGCGTGCTCACGCAGACGCGGCGGCACAGCTATCTCGCGCAGCTGATCGGTGTGCGTCACATCGTGCTGGCGGTGAACAAGATGGATCTGGTCGGCTACGACCGCGCCGTCTTTGACCGCATCCTGCTGCAATATAGGAGCTTCGCGAGCGAGGTCGGCATCACGCAGTTCACCGCGATCCCGATTTCGGGCCTCGCCGGCGACAATATCACCAGTCGTTCGGCTAACACCCCCTGGCATCAGGGGCCGGTGCTCATCGATCATCTCGAAAGCGTCGAGGTTGATGGGACTGCCGCCGCTCGCACGGGTTTCCGCATGCCCGTGCAATGGGTCAACCGGCCGAACCAGGAATTCCGCGGCTTTGCGGGCCGGATCGCGAGCGGCGCGGTGCGCGTGGGCGACGCGGTGCGTGTCGTGCCGGGCGGGCGGAGCAGCAGCATCGCGCGCATCGTCACGCTGGACGGCGATCTCGCCACCGCGGGCGCCGGCCAGTCGGTGACGCTGACGCTGGCCGACGAGGTCGATTGCTCGCGCGGTTCGGTGATCGCCGGCGCCGAAAATCCGCCCCAGGTCGCGGACCGGTTCGAAGCGACGATCATATGGATGGCCGACGATGCGATGGTTCCCGGGCGCGGCTACTGGCTGAAACTGGCCACGCAGACCGTGTCGGCGCGCATCGCCGCGCCCAAATATGGCGTCAACGTCAACACGCTCGAGCATGTCGCGGCGGCGACGCTCGACCTCAACGCCATCGGCGTGGCCGAGGTCGCCACCGACAAGCCGATCGTATTCGAACCCTATGCAGCGAGCCGGGAACTCGGCGGCTTCATCCTCATCGACAAGCTGACCAACGCCACCGTCGCTGCGGGCATGCTCCATTTCGCGCTGCGCCGCGCGCAGAATGTGCACCTGCAGGCGGTCGACACCAGCCGTGCGATGCACGCCGCACTGAAGAACCAGAAACCGGCGGTGCTGTGGTTCACCGGTCTGTCGGGGTCGGGCAAATCGACCATCGCCAACCTGGTCGAACGGCGACTGCATGCCATGAACCGGCACAGTTTCCTGCTCGACGGAGACAATGTGCGCCACGGTCTCAACAAGGATCTGGGCTTCACCGAGGCCGACCGCATCGAGAATATCCGCCGCGTCGGCGAGGTCGCGAAACTGATGGCGGACGCCGGCCTGATCGTCATCACCGCCTTCATCTCGCCCTTCGCCGCGGAGCGGGAAATGGTGAGGGCGATGCTGCCCGAGGGCGAGTTCATCGAAATCTTCGTCGACACGCCGCTGGCCGATGCCGAGGCGCGCGACGTCAAGGGCCTCTACAGGAAAGCGCGGAGCGGCCAGCTCAAGAATTTCACGGGCATCGACAGCCCCTATGAAGCGCCGGAAAATCCCGACATCCGCATCGACACGACCACCACCCCGCCGGAGGAAGCGGCGCGGCTGATCGTGGATCGACTGCTGGGGCTGGACGAGCCCTCCTCGTCACCCCGGCCTTGAGCCGGCGTCGCCGGCAGCCTAGCGCCGAAACCATAGCGGCCCCGGGTCAGGTCCGGGGCGACGGTGGAGCCCGCATGCAACCCGACGCCGTCCTCGCCGCCGCCCTCGCCACCGAAGCCGGCGCGCTTCTCGTGGCGCTTCGCCGCGAAGGCCGCCTGACCGGCCCGGCGCTCGGCGCCGAGGGCGACCGTATCGCCAACGCCTTTCTGTGCGACGCACTCACGCGTCATCGCCCCGACGACGCGCTCCTGTCGGAAGAACAGGCCGACGATCGCGCACGCCTCTCCGCCAGCCGCGTGTGGATCGTCGATCCGCTCGACGGCACGCGCGAATATGGCGAGGGCCGCGACGACTGGGCGGTGCATGTCGCGCTCGCCATCGACGGGATCGCGGGCACTGGTGCGGTCGCGCTTCCGGCGCGCGGGCTGACGCTGGCGAGCGATCCCGCGCCGGCTCCCGTCCCCGCCAACACCCCGCCGCGCCTGGTCGTCAGCCGCACGCGTCCCGCGGCGGCGGCACTGAAGGTCGCCGAAGCGATCGGCGCCGAGCTCGTCCCCATGGGCAGCGCGGGCGCGAAGGCGATGGCGGTGGTGCTGGGGGAGGCGGACATCTACCTGCACAGCGGAGGGCAATATGCCTGGGACAATGCCGCCCCGGTCGCGGTCGCGGTGGCGGCGGGCCTGCACGCCAGCCGCCTCGACGGCAGCCCGCTCGTCTACAACCGCGCCGAAACGTGGCTTCCCGACCTGCTCATCTGCCGCAGCCAATGGGTGCAGCCGATCCTGCGAATATTGGACTGAGCCTTCCCAAGGGCGCGGCGCCGCGCCACAGTCCCGCGCACACCCACCGGGAGCCTTCCGATGACCCTTCGCCTCGCCGCCGCCCTGCTCCTCGCCTCCGTCGCCGCTCCCGCCCTCGCGCAGCCGGTTCCGGAGGCGCAGCGCGCGGCCATCCTCGCGCACATCGATCGTGGATCGACCGATCTGTCGCGCACCGCGCTCGCCGTCTGGAGCCACGCCGAACTGGGCTATCAGGAACGCCGGTCGAGCGCGCTCCTACAGGCCGAGCTGCGCGAGGCCGGGTTCACGATCCAAGCGGGCGTGGCGGGCATGCCCACCGCCTTCATCGCGCGCTACCGCCATGGCAGCGGCGGCCCCGTCATCGGCCTTCTCGCCGAATTCGACGCTCTGCCCGGCTTCAGCCAGGAGGCGGCGCCGGAGCAGGGCGCGGTCGAAGGCATGACCAGCGGCCACGCCTGTGGCCACAATCTGTTCGGCGCCGCCTCGGTCGCCGCCGCCATCGCGACGCGCGAATGGATGCGCGCCAACGATGTTGCCGGCGAACTCAGGCTCTACGGCGCGCCGGCGGAGGAAGGCGGATCGGGCAAGGTATTCCTGGTCCGCGCCGGCCTCACCAGCGACGTTGCCGCCATGCTCCACTGGCACCCCGACGATCGCAACAGCGCGGCGCAGAACACCGCGCTCGCCAACGTCAGCGGCAAGTTCCGCTTCACCGGCGTCTCCGCGCACGCCGCCGGCGCGCCAGAACGCGGCCGCAGCGCATTGGACGGGGTCGAGGCGATGAACGCCATGGTCAACATGATGCGCGAGCATGTGCCGCAGGACGCGCGCCTCCATTATGTCATCACCGACGGCGGCCGCGCGCCCAACGTCGTGCCGGCGGCGGCGGAGGTCTATTACTACGTCCGCCACCCCAACCAGCGCGTGGTGGTCGAGATCATGGAACGAGTGCAGGCCGCGGCGCGCGGCGCGGCGATGGGCACGGGAACGGAGGTCAGCTTCGCGCAGGTCGGCGGCACCTTCGACCTCCTCCCCAACGATACGCTCGGGCGCATCGTCGATGCCAACCTGCGCCTCGTCGGACCGCCGGTGTGGGGCGAGGCGGAACGCGCGTTCGTCGAGCGCATCACGCCGACCTTCGGCGCGGGGGCGACCATCCCGTCGACCGAGATCGAGCCCTATACGAGCGGCGTCATCAACTATGGCTCCACCGATGTCGGCGACGTCAGCTACACGACGCCCACCGCGGGGCTCGGCACGGCCACCTGGGCGCCCGGCACCGCCGCGCACAGCTGGCAGGCGGTCGCGGCGAGCGGCAGCAGCATCGGGGTCAAGGGCGCGACCGTGGCGGCGAAGGTGCTGGCGCTGACCGCCGCCGAACTGTTCCGGAGCCCGGATACGCTCACCGCCGCGCGCGCCGAGCTGGAACGGCGGCGGGGTCCCGACTTCGTCTACCGCTCGCTGCTCGGCGATCAGCCGCCCGCGCTGGATTATCGGGTCAATCCCAACGCCAGATGATCGTGATTTAGATGGATATGATGGGCATCATCCCTCGCCCAGCGCATAGGGCACGGCGCCGCGGTGATAGTCGTCGGGCAGCATGCCGCGCCCGACCGGCGGCGCCGCGCGGGCGGGGCATTCGATGCGCTGGCACAGGCGGCAGGTGACGCCGATCGGCGTCACCTCGGCCGGCCCGCCGCCCGCCGCGTAAACCAGCCGCGCCGCCTGGTCCGCGGCGCATCCCAGCGCGACCGCGCGGGTGACGCGCGGCGCGCCAAAACCGCCATTGCCCGCGACCACCGTGCGCGCGATCGAGAAGAATCGCTTGCCGTCGGGTAGTTCGATCCACTGCGTGACGATCTTGCGAGGCGCCTCGAAGACATGGTGCAGCGTCCATAGCGGACAGGCGCCGCCATGCCGGGCGAAGGGAAAGCCCGCGCCGTCCAGCCGCTTCGACACATTGCCGGCACGGTCGACGCGGATGAAGAAAAAGGGCACGCCGCTGCGGCCCGGTTTCTGCAATGTGGTCAGCCGGTGCGCGACCTGTTCGAAACTCGCGCCGAACAACCGGCCCAGCGCCTCGATGTCATAGGCGCGCGCCTCCGCCGCCTTGAGGAAGGCCTCGTAGGGCATGACGATCGCCGCCGCGGCATAATGCGCCAGCGCCCGCCGCGCGAGATGGCGGCCGGCCTCGCTGACCGCGCCAATGTCGGCGAGCGCGGCATCGATGGCGCGCCTGAGTTCGATGTAGGCGGTCTGCAGCGCGAGCTGGAACGCCGTGCTCGCGCCATCCAGCATCTCGTCGAGCAAGATCTCCTCGCGGTGGCGGTCGTAGCGACGTAGCGACCCGCCCAGCACTTCCGCAGGCAGGCGGCGCACCCGCAACGAGCGGCTGGTCTTGAGATAGGCCTCCAGCCCCCCGGCCGCCGCGACCCGCGCGGATACGGCCTCGGCTGCCTCGTCGAGCGCGGCAAAATAGTTGCGCCGTCGCGCCAGAAAGGCGCGCACCTCGGCCACCGGATCGGCGAGCTCGGGGCGGTCGGCGGCTCGATCCGCAAGGTCCTGTTGCCGCTCCGCCCAGGCGCCGTGCAGCCGTACGAACGCCTCGGCTATGCCCGGCGCATTGATCGCGGCGTCGGATATCTCGAGCGCGGGCAGGTCGATGTCCGCGAACATCGGGTCCTTGCATGCCGCGCGCAACCTTTCCGCCGCGTCATCCTCCTGCCCGCCGCCCAGCGCACCCAGGTCCATGCGATAGGTGCGCGCCAGCCGCAGGAGCAGGTCCGCGGTCAGCGGCCGCTGGTTCCGCTCGATCAGCGCGATGTACGACGCGGATATGCCGAGGTCGCCCGCGACCTGCGCCTGTGTCAGGCCAAGCTCGCGCCGCAGCCGCTTCAAGCGCGGCCCCATGTAGATCGCCCGGTCCGCCACGCGGTGCCCCCGATGTGCTGGCCTTACAACTGCACAAGCAAAGCTTGTAAAGTTTCACAAGTCAACCGCGCGGGGCCTGCCCCTTGGGCTATGCGCGGCGTTATCCTGCCTGCATTCCACGCATCCATCGAGGGGCCGACGCGCCATGACCTATTCCGCCGACATCGCCGCCACCGCCGACCTTATCGCCAGGCAATCGGGCACCTGGGACGGCATCGATGCCGAGGCGGTGGCACGGATGCGCGCCCAGAACCGCTTTAGCACCGGGCTCGACATCGCGCGCTATACCGCGCGGATCATGCGCGAGGACATGGCCGCCTACGACGCCGACCCCGCGAACTACACGCAGAGCCTGGGCTGCTGGCACGGCTTCATCGCGCAGCAGAAGATGATCGCGATCAAGAAGCATTTCGGCTCGACCAAGCGCCGCTACCTCTATCTGTCCGGCTGGATGGTCGCCGCGCTCCGCTCCGACTTCGGCCCGCTGCCCGACCAGTCGATGCATGAGAAGACGAGCGTTCCGGCGCTGATCGAGGAGATCTACACCTTCCTCAAACAGGCCGACGCGCGCGAACTCGGCCTGCTCTTCCGCGATCTCGACGCCGCGCGCGACGCCGGCGACGAACTGCGCGCGAAGGCGGTGCAGCAGAGCATCGACAATTATGAAACGCACGTCGTGCCGATCATCGCGGACATCGACGCCGGCTTCGGCAACGCCGAGGCGACCTACCTGCTCGCCAGGAAGATGATCGAGGCCGGCGCTTGCGCGCTCCAGATCGAGAATCAGGTCAGCGACGAAAAGCAGTGCGGCCACCAGGACGGCAAGGTCACCGTGCCGCACGACGACTTTCTCGCAAAGGTGCGCGCCTGCCGCTACGCCTTCCTCGAACTCGGCGTCGAGGACGGCATCATCGTCACCCGCACCGACAGCCTTGGCGCGGGCCTCACCAAGCAGATCGCGGTGTCGAAGGAACCCGGCGACCTCGGCGACCGGTACAACAGCTTCCTCGACTGCGAGGAGATCGACCCGGCGACGGCCCGAAACGGCGACGTCATCCTCAACCGCGACGGCAAGCTCGTTCGGCCCAAGCGCCTGCCCTCGAACCTGTTCCAGTTCCGCGAGGGCACAGGGGCCGACCGCTGCGTGCTCGATTGCATCGCGAGCCTCGACAACGGTGCGGACCTTCTGTGGATCGAGACCGAGAAGCCGCACATCGAGCAGATCGCCGCGATGGTCGACCGCATCCGCGAGGTCCATC
>CBDUBN010000070.1:0-9975 GCA_965365395.1 uncultured Sphingomonas sp. | reverse complement strand
CCCCGCCTCGGTGCGCTTCGCCAGCCGTGCGGCGCTGGAGGGCCGCGACCTCGCGGCGTTCCGCGCGCGGCTCGATGCCATGGCCGCGGTGCCTGTCGGCGGCGCGTTGCGCACGGGCGCGGGCGCGGGCGGGGCTCCGGTACGCGGCATACGCTAGCTTGCCGCACCGCACCGCATAGGCGATAGCATCGGCCACGCATGAGCCGCTTTCCCGAAACCCGCCTTCGCCGCGGTCGCATGACCGGTTGGAGCCGCGCACTCCACGCCGAGCATCGCCTGGCGCCCGCCGACCTTATCTGGCCGATGTTCGTCGCATCGGGCGGCGAGCCGGAGCCGATCTCGACGCTGCCCGGCGTCAGCCGCTGGCCGGTTGCGGATCTGGCGGCGCGCGCGCGCGAGGCGGTCGATCTGGGGATCCCCGCGGTCGCCATCTTTCCCAACACGCCGCCTGCCTTGCGCAGCGCGGACGGGCGCGAGGGGCTGAACCCCGGAAACCTCGCCTGCGCCGCGATCGCCGCGATCAAGGACGCGGTGGGCGATGCGCTGGGCGTCATCGCCGATGTCGCGCTCGATCCCTATACCAGTCACGGCCAGGACGGGCTGGTCGACGCGCGCGGACTGGTGGTCAACGATGCGACGGTGGATGTGCTCGCGCGTCAGGCGACCGTGCTGGCGGATGCGGGGGCGGACATCGTCGCGCCGTCGGACATGATGGACGGCCGCGTCGCCGCGATCCGCGCCGCGCTCGAGGGCGGCGGCCATGGCGACGTGCAGATCATGAGCTATGCCGCCAAATATGCGAGCGCCTTCTACGGCCCGTTCCGCGACGCGGTCGGCTCGCGCGGCCTGCTCAAGGGCGACAAGCGCAGCTACCAGATGGACCCGGCCAACGGCCGCGAAGCGATGCGCGAGATCGAGCAGGACATCGCCGAGGGCGCCGACAGCGTCATCGTCAAACCCGGCCTCGCCTATCTCGACATCGTCGCACGCGCGGCGGACGCCTTCGACGTGCCGGTCTTCGCCTACCAGGTATCGGGCGAATATGCGATGATCGAGGCGGCGGCCATGGCGGGCGCGGCGGACCGAGACGCGCTGGTTCTCGAAACGCTGACCGCGTTCAAGCGCGCCGGCTGCACCGGCATGTGGACCTATCATGCCGCCCACGCCGCGCGCCTGCTGCATGGCTGAAACCATCCTCGAAACCCCGCGGCTGAGACTGCGCGGCTGGGACGCGTGCGACATCGATCCGTTCATGGCCGCGCTCAATACGCCCGCCGTCATGCGCTGGCTGGGCGGAGTGGGGGACCGCGCGCTGTACGAACGGCTGTATGACCGCATGACCGCTTGCCAGCGCGATCATGGCCATTGCTTCTGGATCGTCGAACGGCGCAGCGATGCCGCACTGCTCGGCTTTTGCGGCCTGTTTCGCAGCGACCGGCCGGAGACACCCGTCGATGGCATGACCGAGATCGGCTGGCGCCTGCGGGAGAGTGCATGGGGCGCGGGCCATGCCCGCGAGGCGGCGGAAGCGTCGCTGACCTATGGTTTCGGCCCGCTCGGCCTGGAACGGATCGTCGCCTATACCGTGCGGCAGAATGCGGCATCCTGGGGCCTGATGCAGCGCATCGGCATGACGCGCGCGCCGCATCTCGACCACCGTATCGAGGGGCGCGTCGACGGCCATGGCGACGCGCTCGCCGATCATCTAGTCTATGCGATCGACCGGGGGGATTGGACAGTATGACGAGCGCGACGGCGGATGCCGCGGACGGTGGTGCGGGCGTGGGCGTGATAGCCGGCAACGGCCATCGCTGGCTGTTCACGCTGACCATCCTGGTCGGCTCGTTCCTGCTGTTCATGGTCCAGCCGATGGTCGCGCGCATGGCGCTGCCGCGTCTGGGTGGCGCGCCGGCGGTGTGGAACTCGGCGATGCTGGTCTATCAGGCGCTGCTGCTGGGCGGATATGCCTGGGCGCACTGGCTGGGGCGGTTCGGGCAGCGGCGGCAGGTGATGCTGCACGGCGGGCTCCTCGTCCTCGCGCTGGTCGCCGCGCTGGGAATCGTCGCGCAGCCGGTCGGTCTCGCCGACCTCGCGCCGCCATCGGACAACGACGTCTTCTTCTTCGTGCCGGTGCTCCTGCTCGCCTCGGTCGGGCCGCTGCTCTTCGCCATCTCGGCGCAGGCGCCGCTGATGCAGCGCTGGTTCTCGGACAGCGCGCCCGGTGCCAACCCCTACGCGCTCTACGCCGCGTCCAATCTCGGCAGCTTCGGCGGGCTGATCGCCTATCCGCTGCTCGTCGAGCCCAGCCTCGACCTCTTCGCGCAAAGCTGGGGCTGGGGTGCGCTGTACGCCGTGCTGGTGGCGCTCGTTCTCGCCTGCGGCGTCGCGGCGCTGCGCCGTGTTCCGGCAGCGGGCGCGCCTGTGTCGGTGCGCAACGGGAACGGCGCCGCGCGCCCGCCCCTTTCGCGCATCCTCCTGTGGATCGCGCTGTCGGCGGTGCCGTCGGGGCTGATGCTGTCCACCACCACCCACCTCACCACCGACATCATGGCGATGCCGCTGATGTGGGCGATCCCGCTCGGCCTCTACCTGCTCTCCTTCTCGATCGCCTTTGCCGAGCGTCGCACGCTGGCCGATTTCTTCACGCTGCTCGCGCCCGCGATGCTGTTGCTGTCGGGCGGCATCACGCTGATGAGCCAGGGGAACGGCGGCCTCGCCATCGCCGCGTCAAGCCTGGTGATGCTGTTCACCGTGGCGGTATCGCTGCACAGCCGCCTCTACAGGCTGCGGCCCGAACCGTCGCAACTGACCTTCTTCTACCTCATGATGGCGGTCGGCGGGGCCATCGGCGGGCTGTTCTGCGCGCTCATCGCGCCGCTGATCTTCGACTGGGTGTATGAGCATCCGCTGCTGGTCATCGCCGCCGCGCTGCTGCTGCCGCTGCCGCCACTGCTGCCCTGGGCGGACTGGGCGCGACTCGATCCCCGCTGGCAGCGCATCGCCGCCCTCGCGCTGGCGCTGATCGCCGTCGTCATCGCCTGGTGGCTGACGATGGAGTGGAGCGGCGGGTTCCCCCGCCCCGAGGTCGTGGCCATCGCCGCGCTGTTCGCCATCGGCCTCGCCGTCATCGGGTGGCGGGCTGCGTTCGTCACCGTCCTCATCGCGCTCATGATCGGGTTCGGCGGCCGCGCGACGCTCCAGGCATCGTTCGACGGCGCACGCACCCGCAGCTATTTCGGCGTCTATACCGTGCGCACCAACGAGGCCGCGGGGACCCGCACCCTGGCGCACGGCACCACCCTGCACGGCACGGAACTGCTGGGCGAGGGCCTCTCGCGCACCCCGACCAGCTATTATGGTCCCGATTCCGGCGTCGGTCTGGCCTTCGCGCGGGCGAGCGCGCTGTACGGCGCCGACGCGTCGTTGGGCGTGGTCGGGCTCGGCACCGGCACGCTCGCCTGCTATCGCCGGCCGGGGCAACGCTGGCAGTTTTTCGAGATCGACCCGGCCATGGTGCATATCGCGCGCGATTCGGGTGCCTTCGGCTTCATGCCGGCCTGCGCGCCGGGCGTGCCGATCCGGGTCGGCGACGCGCGCATCGAGTTGCAGCATGTCGCGCCGGGCAGCCTCGATCTGCTGGCGATCGACGCCTTCTCGTCCGACGCGATCCCGCTGCATCTCCTGACCCGCGAGGCGTTCGATGTCTACGCCCGCGCGACCCAGCCGGATGGGATCGTGCTGGTCCACATCTCCAATCGCTTCGTCGATCTCGAACCCGTGCTGCTCGCGCTCGAACAGCGGGCGGGGTGGAGCGCGATGCTGCGCCGCGACGATCCCGACAGCGCCGATATGCAGCGCTATGCGCGCACCGGCTCGATCTGGGTGGCGATGGCCCGCAACCGCGCGGCGCTCGATCGGCTGGCGCTCGCGACCGAGAATGTGCCCGACGGGCGCGGCCTCTGGCGCCCGCTCGACGATGCGCGGACGCCGCGCCTGTGGACCGACGGTTACGCCTCCGTCCTGCCGCTGCTGATGGCCCCCGAATTCGGAAGGCAGTGAGCATGCAGCACCGCCCCGACGTCAGCCTGGTCGCCATCGACGGACGCGCGCCCCGCATCGCCAGCAGCGCCTTCATTGCGCCGGGATGCCGCATCGTCGGCGATGTCGAGGTGGGGGAGGACGCGAGCATCTGGTATAATTGCGTCGTCCGCGCCGACGTCGACCGGATCGTCATCGGCGCGCGCAGCAACATCCAGGACGGCAGCATCGTGCATTGCGACCCCGGCCATCCGACGATCATCGGCGAAGATGTGCTGATCGGCCATATGGCGATGATCCACGGTTGCGTGCTGCACAGCCGCGCCTTCGTCGGCCTCGGCGCGATCGTCATGAACGGCTGCACCATCGAAAGCGACGCGATGCTCGCCGCCGGCGCGCTGCTGACCGAACGCAAGCATATCGGGCCCCGCGAACTGTGGGGCGGACGCCCCGCGGTGAAGATGCGCGATCTGACCGACGCCGCGATCGCCGGAATGCGGATGGGCACCGCCCACTATGTCGAGAACGGCCGCCGCCATCGCGCCGCGCTAGGCGGGTAGCACCCGGCCCTCGCGCACGGTCAGCAGCGCCGCCTGTCCCGGCATCGCGTCGAACAGCGGCGCCTCCGTGCCCGTCATCCACGCCTGTCCGCCGCCCGCCGCCAGCCGTTCGAACAGCGCCGCGCGTCGTTCCGGGTCGAGGTGCGCGGCCAGTTCGTCGAGCAGCAGGATCGGCCGACTGCCCCGCGCCCGCGCGATCAGATCGCCGTGGCTCAGCACCAGCGACAGCAGCAGCGCCTTCTGCTCGCCGGTGGAGCAGCGCGCCGCCGGCTGCCCTTTTTCCGCATGCACGACCTCCAGATCCTGTCGGTGCGGACCCGTCAACGTGCGGCCCGCGCGGGCATCGCCGCCGCGCGACTGCCGCAGCGTGGCCGCCAAGAGGGAAGGGTCGATCGACACGGCCGCGCTGCCATCCCTGTCGACCAGCCGGATCGCCGGCCGCGCGAACGGGCTGGCGGCGCCGCGTTGGACCTCCTCGCCCAGCGCCGCCACCAGCCGCAGCCGCGCGCCCGCCAGCGCCGCTCCATGCTCGCCCATCGCGGCCTCCAGTGCATCGAGCCACGCGGGATCGGGCGCATCGTCGCCGCCCAGCAGCCGGTTGCGCGATCGCATCGCCGCCTCGTAGCGGCTGGCGTGGTGGGCGTGCGCGGGTTCCAGCGCCAGCGTCATGCGGTCGAGGAAGCGGCGCCGTTCGCCCGCCCCTTCCACGAACAATCGGTCCATGGCCGGGGTCAGCCACACCAGCGCGCACCATTCGCTCAGGCTGCTCGCCGCCGCCTCGGCCCGGTTGATCCGCACCTTGCGCCGCGTCGCCGCGCGGGCGTCGACACCGGTTCCGATGTCGACCGCGTCGAGCGCCGCGTCGCCTGTGCGCAATTGCGCCGCGATGGCGAAGCCGGCGGCCCCGTCGCGGATCATGTCGGCCAGCGCACCACCGCGCAGCCCCCGTCCGGGCGCGAGCAGCGACAGCGCCTCGAGGATGTTGGTCTTGCCCGCCCCGTTCGGACCTGCCAGCGCGACCAGCCCCGGCCCCGCGTGCACCGCGGTCGTCACATGATTGCGGAAATCTGTGAGGGCGAGCCGCGCGACGTGCATCGCCAATCTCTACCGACCCCGATCGGTGGCGGCGATCGATTTTATGTCGCGAGATTTACGAACGCGCCGCGGATTTTCCCAACTATCGGTCATTCATCGGAGGTAAGCCGGTTTACTGGCCTGCGACGGCCCTTGAATGCACGGTTTTGAGCAATTGGCACGCCCTCTGCAAAGCATGCGGCATCCACCGGACGCGCCGGTGAGACCATCCAGAGGAGACCATCATGACCCGTCCCGACTTCAGCAATCTCGCCAGCACCGCCGCCGCCGTCGCGCTCGCCATCTGCTCCACCACGATGTTGTTCGCCGCTACCTACGTGCCCTCGGCCACGACCGTCGCCAGCAGCGTCGCCTGATCGGCCGCTGCATCAACTCAAGGGGACCTTCCATGAACCGCTTCGCCCTCGACCGCCGCCACAACAAGTTGCTGGGTGTCTGCGCCGGCATCGCCAACAGCTTCGGCGTCAGCGCGCTATGGGTACGCATCGGCTTCGTCGCGAGCGTGCTCGTCGGGTTCGGCTTTCCGATCCTGCTCTATTTCATCATCGCGCTGCTCGCCGACTGACGCGCCGGGGCACCAGGCCTGCCCGCCTGCTGATAGTATCGCCGCCGCACAAACGAAAAGCCCCGCCAGGTCGCGCGACCGGCGGGGCTTTTGCTGCCAGGCAACGGGGGCTCAGCTGTAGGCGACGCGTACCGTCCCGCGCCGACGCGATCGCAGCGCGCCGCCGATCACGCCGAAACCCAGGATCATCATCGCCCAGGTGGCAGGCTCCGGCACGCCGCCGGCCACGTTGCCGAACATGAGATCGTCGACGCCGAACTGGCTGTTGGAAAAGAAGGTGACGCTCTTGATCCCGTTCTGCAGGAAGCTGAAGGAAGACGGGAAGCCGGAGAAGGTGATCGTCGCGAGAATGTTATCGCCCGCGTCGCGCGCGATCGCCGTTCCGGCGGAATTGCTGACGTTCGAAAAGGTGAAGCCGTTGGTCACGTCCGAGAAAATTATCGCCAACGGCGCGCGGAAATCGCTCGAGCTGACGAAGATGCCGTCGCTCGGGCTCGGGCAGCCACCACCGCAGCGCTGATAAAAGGCACCTATGAAGGTGACGCCGAGCGCGTCGTAATCGGTCAGGCCGATCACCGATCCGGGGGTGGTCGCACCGCCGCTATCGTTCGTTTCGAAATCGATCGTGTCGACGGCGAAGGCCGGGGTGGCGGCGGCCATCGCTGCGGCAATGGCGAGCGTTGCAGTGCGTTTCATGCGGTCGATCCTCCGAGGAATTGTCGCGACACCCGGATCAACCATGTGCGTTGGGCTAGCCCCCGGTCGCGGGCATGGCTTAGCGCAAGCATATGTGGTTGCAAGTCCGTTAACATAAGTTGCGCCCCCTTGCCGGACAGGCGAGCGAGCCCAAGGCGAACAGAGAAAAGGGCGCCGGATCGCTCCGGCGCCCTTGTTCGATGGCCGATCGAACCCGCGATCAACTGTTCAGATAATCGCCCGCATCCTCGTCGGTGCCACTGCCGGACGCGACCACCTCGGCCAGCGGCTCGGCATGGATCGCGGCCTCGGGGCCCTGAGCCAGCTCCGCCTCATGCTCCTCGGCCGCGGTCTGCGGCGCGACGAGATGCGCGTCGTTGATCGCCCGCATCGAGGCGCGCAGCGCCGCGTCCCGGCTGCTGGCGGTCACCCGCACCCGGTTCATCGCCGCGCCGGTGCCCGCCGGGATCAGCCGGCCGACGATGACATTCTCCTTCAGGCCGTTGAGGTGATCGATCTTGCCCTGGACCGATGCCTCGGTCAGCACGCGGGTCGTCTCCTGGAACGATGCCGCCGAGATGAAGCTGCGCGTCTGCAGGCTCGCCTTGGTGATGCCGAGCAGGATCGGCTTGCCGGTCGCGGGCTTCTGGCCCTTGGTCAGCTTGCCGTTCATCTCGTCCATCTCCTCGCGATCGACCTGCTCGCCCGGCAGCAGCGTGGTGTCGCCGCCGAACGTGATTTCGACCTTCTGCAGCATCTGGCGGACGATCACCTCGATATGCTTGTCGTTGATCTTCACGCCCTGCAACCGGTAGACTTCCTGGATCTCGGACACGAGATAGGCCGCGAGGCTCTCGATGCCGAGCACCTCGAGGATGTCGTGCGGATCGGGCGAGCCCGAGACGATGGTATCGCCCTTCTTGACGTAGTCGCCCTCCTGCACCTCGACCACCTTGGACTTGGGCAGCAGATATTCGACCGGATCGCCCTCCTCGGGAACGATGGCGAACTTGCGCTTCGCCTTATAGTCCTTGAGGAATTCGACCTTGCCCGAAATCTTGGCGATGATCGCATTGTCCTTGGGCTTGCGCGCCTCGAACAGCTCGGCGACCCGCGGCAGACCGCCGGTGATGTCGCGCGTCTTGGCGGCTTCGCGGCTGACACGCGCCAGCACGTCGCCCGCCTGCACCGTCGCCCCGTCCTCGACCGAGATGGTCGTGCCGGGCGCGAGGAGGTAGCGCGCCGCCTCGCCGCTCGCCTCGTCGGCGAGCGTCAGGCGCGGTTGCAGATCCTCCTTCTTCAGGCGGCTGGTGGCGCGATATTCGATGACGACGCGCTGGGCGATGCCGGTCGCCTCGTCCACGACCTCGGTCAGCGTCTTGCCGTCCACCAGATCCTGGTAGCGCACGACGCCCGGCTGCTCGGTGATCACCGGCATGGTGAACGGGTCCCATTCGGCCAGACGGTCGCCCTGCGTCACCTTCGCGCCGTCATCCACCAGGATGCTGGAGCCGTAGGGCAGCTTGTGCGTCGCCAGCTCGCGGCCGTCGGTGTCGGTCAGCACCAGCTCGCCCGAGCGGGCGAGGCTGAGGCGGCGTTTGCGCGAATCGACGATGGTCGGCATGTCGCGATAGCTGACGATCGCGTCCGCCACCGCTTCGATATTCGACTGCTCGTTGAGCTGCGCCGCGCCGCCGATGTGGAAGGTGCGCATCGTCAGCTGCGTGCCTGGCTCGCCGATCGACTGCGCCGCGATGACGCCCACCGCCTCGCCGATGTTGACCGGCGTGCCGCGCGCGAGGTCGCGACCATAGCATTTGCCGCACACGCCGGTCTTCGCCTCGCACACGAGGGGAGAACGGATCTGCGCGGTCTGGATGCCGGTGGCCTCGATCGCGACGATATGCGCCTCGTCGAGCAGCGTGCCCGCCGCCACCGCGACCTTGCCGGTCTTGGCGTCGACGATGTCCTCGCCCAGCGTCCGGCCGAGGATACGCTCGCCCAGCGAGGCGATGGTCGAACCGCCCTGCACGATCGAACGCATCTCGAGCAGCCGCTCGGTCCCGCAATCCTCGGCGACGATGGTGCAGTCCTGGCTGACGTCGACCAGACGGCGGGTCAGATAGCCCGAGTTCGCGGTCTTGAGCGCCGTGTCCGCCAGGCCCTTGCGCGCGCCGTGGGTGGAGTTGAAATATTCGAGGACGGTCAGACCTTCCTTGAAGTTCGAGATGATCGGCGTCTCGATGATCTCGCCCGACGGCTTGGCCATCAGGCCGCGCATGCCGGCGAGCTGCTTCATCTGCGTCTGCGAACCACGCGCGCCCGAATGCGCCATCATGTACACCGAATTGATCGGCGCCATGCGGCCATCATCCCCGCGCGGCGTCGCGCGGATCTCGTCCATCATCGCGTTGGCGACCTTGTCGCCGCACTGCGACCAGGCGTCGATCACCTTGTTGTACTTCTCCTGCTGGGTGATCAGCCCGTCCTGATACTGCTGCTCGTAATCCTTCACCGACGCCTTGGTCTCCTCGACCAGGCCCTCCTTGGCGTGCGGGATGATCATGTCGTCCTTGCCGAACGAGATGCCGGCCTTGAACGCGTTGCGGAAACCCAGCGCCATGATGGCGTCGGCGAACAGCACCGTCTCCTTCTGGCCGGTGTGGCGATAGACCTGGTCGATGACGTCGCCGATCTCCTTCTTGGTGAGGAGGCGGTTGACGACGTCGAACGGCACCGTGTGCGATTTGGGCAGGCACTCGCCGATCAGCATGCGGCCCGGCGTCGTTTCGAAGCGGCGCAGATACTGGCCGCCCTTCTCGTCGGTCTGGGGCACGCGCGCCACGATCTTGGAATGCAGCGTCACCGAACCCGTGTTCAGCGCATGGTGCACTTCGGCCATGTCGGCCAGCAGCATGCCCTCGCCGGGCTCGCCCTCGCGCTCCAGGCTGAGGTAATAGAGGCCGAGCACCATGTCCTGCGAAGGCACGATGATCGGCTTGCCGTTGGCGGGCGAGAGGA
>CBDUBN010000069.1:0-10230 GCA_965365395.1 uncultured Sphingomonas sp. | reverse complement strand
CTCGCGCCCAATCAGCGCCCGATGATCGCCCGCCTGGGGATCAAGGCGCTGGCCGCCGGCAGCCTCGCCAACCTCTTGTCGGCCGCGCTCGCCGGGCTGATCACCAGCCTGACGGGCGGGTTATAGCGCCATCGTCGCGAAGGCCGCGCGCAATTCGGCCACGAACGTCTCCGGCTGCTCCAGCGCCGCGAAATGGCCGCCGCGCGGCACCTCGTTCCAGTAGGTGATGCAGGCGTAGCGCCGTTCGGCCCAGCGGCGCGACAGGCCCATGATCTCCATCGGGAACAGGCTGCAGGCGGTGGGCAGGGCGACCGTGCCGCCGCCGAAGTTACGGAAACTTTCCCAGTAGAGCCGCGCGGAGGAAGCAGCGCTGGCGGTGAGCCAGTAATGGCTGACGATGTCCAGCATCCGCGCCTTCGAAAGGATGTTTTCGGGATGACCGCCGCGGCCTTCGCCGTCGTGGCCGCAATCGGTCCAGCCATGGAATTTCTCGACGATCCAGCACATCTGCCCGACCGGCGAATCGGTCAGCGCATAGCCGATCGTCTGCGGCCGCGTGCTCTGCTGGATCGAATAGCCGGTGTCCTTCTCCCGGTACCAGGCCATGCGGCCGAGCGCGCGGCGTTCCTGCTCGGTCAGGTCGTCCATCGTCGCGGGGTCCGGCCGACCGACGATCATGTTGAGATGGATGCCGGCGCAGGCGCCGCGGTCTTGCGCGGCGATGGCGGTGGTCACCGCCGCGCCCCAGTCGCCGCCTTGCGCGAAATAGCGCGTGTAGCCGAGGCTGCGCATCAGCGCGTCCCAGCCGTGCGCGATCTTTTCGACCGACCAGCCGGCACGGGCCGGCTTGCCCGAGAATCCGTAGCCCGGCAGCGCGGGAACGACGAGATGGAAGCTTTCCGAAAGCGGCTCCAGCACGTCGAGGAACTCGAGCACCGAGCCGGGCCAGCCGTGCGTCAGGAGGAGCGGGCGCGCGTGCGGATCGCTCGATCGGATGTGCAGGAAGTGGATGTCGAGCCCATCGATCTCCACCAGAAGATTGGGCCAGGCATTCAGCGCCGCCTCGCACGCGCGCCAGTCGTAGCCGTCGGCCCAATAGGCCGCGAGTTCCTGCGCATAGGCGAGCGGCACACCCTGGTCCCAATCGTCGACCGTCTCGCGCTCCGGCCAGCGGGTCAGCGCGAGCCGCGCGCGCAGATCTTCGAGCGCCGCCTGCGGCACCTCCACCAGGAACGGGCGGGGCGTGCCGACATTCACCGCGTCGGCTCCGGCTGTGCGCCGGTCCAGTCGTAGAAACCGCGACCCGACTTCTTGCCCGTCCAGCCGGCCTCGACATAGCTGACCAGCAGCGGCGCGGGCCGGAATTTGGGATCGCCGGTGGTGGTGAACAGCACGCGGATGATCTCGAGACAGGTATCGAGCCCGATGAAATCGGCCAGCGTCAGCGGGCCCATCGGGTGATTGAGGCCGAGCCGGCATGCGGTGTCGATGTCCCGCATGGTGGCGACGCCTTCGCCCAGCGCGAACACCGCCTCGTTGATCATCGGCATCAGCACGCGGTTGACGATGAAGCCCGGCGCGTCGTTCGCGTGCACGATCTCCTTGCCCAGGCTGCGGCCGAACGCCTCGACCGCGGCCAGGGTCGCGTCGCTGGTCGCGAGGCCGCGGATGAGTTCGACGAGGCCCATGACCGGCACCGGGTTGAAGAAATGCACGCCGATGAACCGCGCCGGGTCGGGCGCCGCGCCGGCCAGCCGGGTGATCGGAATCGAGCTCGTGTTGCTGGCGAGGATCGCGCCGTCAGAAAGATGCGCGCCAACGCTGGCGAAGATGCCGCGCTTGATCTCCTCCCGCTCCGTTGCCGCCTCGATGACGAGGTCGCATGGCGCGAAGGCGGCATGATCCGCGACCGGCTCGATTCGCGCCAGCGCGGCGTCGGCGTCGGCTTCTTCGAGTTTGCCCTTCTGGGTCGCGCGGGCGAGCAGCCTGGCGATCCCGGCTTTTCCGGCCTCGGCGCGGTCCAGCGCGACGTCCGACAGGAGCGTGCGATAGCCCGCCTGCGCCGCCACCTGCGCGATCCCCGCGCCCATCTGCCCCGCTCCGATGACCCCGATCGTCCGCATGCGCGCTCCCCTGCTTCGATGGCCCCGCGCTAGCAGCGGACGCACGCCGCCTCTAGGGCGCCATGCGATATTCGGTCGCTTGCGCCAGGATGACGCTGAACCACTCCCGCTCGTCCGACCAGTGACGCAGCGGGGTCCAGCCGCCGGCGCGCAGCAGCAGCCCCGCATCGCGCGGGCCGTATTTATGGCTGTTCTCGGTATGGATCGTCTCCCCCGCCACCATGGCGAAACGTCGGCCGGCGATGGTGAAGGAGAGGTCGGTCTGCGCCTCCAGATGCATCTCGATCCGCGCCGGCCCGTCGTTCCAGATCGCGCGGTGGGCGAACGCATCGACCGGGATGTCGGCGCCGAGCTCGGCATTGATGCGGGTCAGGAGGTTGCGATTGAAGGCAGCGGTAACGCCGGCGGCATCGTCATAGGCGGGTATCATCAGTCCGGGATCGCGGATACGGTCGAAACCGATCAGGAGGAGCCCGTCGACGCCCAGCGTCAGGCGCATCGAGCGCAGCAGGTCGACCGCGGTGCGCGCGACCATGTTGCCGATGGTCGACCCCGGGAAGAAGCCGAGCCGCGGCTGATCGGCGAGCGCCATCGGCAGCTTCACCGGCGTGGTGAAATCGGCCTCGACCGCGTGCACGGGAAGCTCGGGGAACAGCGCGCCGAGGGCGCCCGCGGATTCGCGCAGAAAATCACCGGAAATGTCGATGGGCACATAGGCGCGCGGCGCAACGGCGCGCAGCAGGAGCGGCGTCTTGGTCGAGCTGCCCGAGCCGAATTCGACGATCACCCGGCCGCTGGCGAGCGCGCCAAGCTCGGGGCCCGCGGCCTCCAGGATCGCGGTCTCGGTGCGCGTGGCGTGATATTCGGGCAGCGCGGTGATCGCCTCGAACAGGTCGGACCCCTGGTGATCGTAGAGCCAGCGCGCGGGCACGGCCTTTTGCGGCGCCGATAATCCCTCGATCACGTCGGCGAGGAAGGCGGGATTGGGCGCGGGGTCAGACATCGCGCGCCAGCCGCACGCCGGTGAACTGCCAGCGCTGGTGCGGGTAGAAGAAATTGCGATAGCTGGCGCGCACATGGCCGCGCGGTGTCGCCACGCTGCCGCCGCGCAGCACGAACTGTCCGCTCATGAACTTGCCGTTATACTCGCCAACCGCGCCCGGCGCGGCGCGGAAACCGGGATAGGGGCGATAGGCGCTGCCGGTCCATTCCCATACGCCGCCGAACATGCCCATGGGTGCATTGCCGCCTTTCCCGACCGCGGCCGGCACCAGGTCGTGCGGCTCGTCCAGCTGCTGCCCGGCCGCGGGATCGAGCACGGCCGCCGCATTTTCCCATTCCGCCTCCGTCGGCAGGCGCGCGCCGGCCCAGGCGGCATAGGCATCCGCCTCGTACAGGCTGACGTGGCACACGGGCGCCGCGGGATCGAGTGCGCGCCAGCCATGCAGGCTGAACCCCTCCCAGCCGTCCGCGCCCTCGCGCCAATAGAGCGGGGCCGCGATCGCCTCGCTGCGCACCCACGCCCAGCCGTCGGCCAGCCAGTGGCGCGGATCGCGGTAGCCGCCGTCGGCGATGAACGCGGCCCATTCGCCGTTGCTCACCGTGCGGTCGGCCAGCGCATGCGGCGCGAGCAGCGCGGCGTGGCGCGGCGTTTCGCAGTCGAAAGCGAAGCCATCGCCTGCATGACCGATGTCGACCACGCCCGCATGCCCGTCGATCCAGCGTAGCGGAGCGGCATCCGCCGGCGCGGTCGCCGCGCCCGGCTGCGGGTAGGCGACGGGGCCTAGCGGATTCTGCGCGAACAGGTGGAGAAGGTCGGTCAGCAGCAATTCCTGATGCTGTTCCTCATGCGCGCATCCCAGCGTCACCAGCGCCGCGGCCTCGTCGCCCATGCCGGGCAGCGCGGCGACCATCGCCGCATCGACCGTCTCGCGCCACGCAAGGATTTGGCCGAGCGAGGGCCGGGTCAACAGACCCCGAGTGGCCCGTGGCTGCCGCGCGCCTTCCGCCTCGTAATAGCTGTTGAACAGATAGGCGTAGCGCGGATCGTACGGCCGGTGCCCGCAGACATGGTCGCGCAGCACGAAGGTTTCGAAGAACCATGTCGTGTGCGCCAGATGCCATTTCGCGGGGCTGGCGTCGGGCATCGACTGTGCGCTGGCGTCGGCGTCGGACAGCGGCGCGGTGAGCGCCACGGTCAGCGCGCGGGTGCGCAGGAAGCGATCGAGCAGGGGATTGCGTGCCGGCACCGCTATGTCCGCGACGCCCCCGGCACCCACAGCACGTCGCCCGTCCCGCGGGCGTTGACCGCGCGCGCGGCGACGAACAGCCAGTCCGACAGGCGGTTGAGATAGGCGATCGCGGCGGGGTTGAGCGGCTGCACGGCATGGGCCGCCACCGCGCTGCGTTCTGCGCGGCGCGCGGCGCTGCGCGCGACGTGCAGCCGCGCCGCGGATTCTGAACCGCCGGGCAGGATGAAACTGGTGAGCGGTGCGAGTTGCTCGTTCATCGCGTCGATCTCGCCCTCCAGCCGATCGATCTGGCGCGGTACGATGCGCAAGGCCATATCGCCGGGCGCGAAGCCGTCGGGGCCGGCGGGCGTCGCCAGATCGGCACCGAGGTCGAACAGGTCGTTCTGGATGACGGTGAGACGGCGGCCGATCTCCTCGGTCCCGACGACGCAAACCGCGGCGCCGATCAGGCTGTTGAGTTCGTCGACATCGCCGATCGCCGCGAACAGCGCGCTGCTCTTGGGCAGCCGGGACCCGTCGACCAGGCCGCTGGTGCCATCGTCGCCGGTGCGCGTGTAGATTTTGTTGAGCTTGACCACTGTACCCCCCGAGGGTTCCAGCGCTTACCCGTTCGCGGCGAGCGCGCCCAGCCCGACCAGCAGCAATATGGTGATGGCCTGCCATTTGACGCGCGCGAACATCATCTTGTTCTGCATGGCGTGCCCGTGCGTCACGCCCTGCGCATCGACCCGGCCGTTGGCGAGATCGTCGCTGGTGTTGGCGAAATACATCAACCCGCGCACCAGGCTGAACAGGACGAAGGCGGCGGCGACCGCGATGGCGACGATGAGGAGGGTGTTCATGGGACGGTTCCAGTTCCGATGCCCGCGCCTGCGGGATGGGCGTCATAGCCCGGTCCCTATCTAGGGTTCGACCCAGCGGTAACCAAGGGGCAAGCGCCCATGGCGGAACGCATCGAGCAAAGTTTCGGGCTCGATTCCGGCGGCGCGCAGGCTGGCAAGGCTCGCGGCGTCGTGGCGCTTCGCCAGCCGCCTGCCGCCCGCATCGCCGACCAGCGGGTGGTGGCGGTAGCTGGGGGTCGGCAGATCGAGCAGCGCCTGGAGCAGGCGATGCACATGCGTGGCCGCGAACAGATCGCGCCCGCGCACGACGTGGCTGACGCGTTGCGCGGCATCGTCGATCGTCGAGGCGAGGTGATAGGCGAAAGCGCCGTCGCGCCGCGCCAGCACGATGTCGCCGAAAAGCGCGGGCCGCGCCACCACATCGCCCGCGTCCGCGTCCCGCCAGTGGAGACTGCCGGCCTGCGCCAGCGCGCGCGCGACGTCGAGCCGCCAGGCAAAGGGTGCGCCGCCGTCCGCGCGGTCGCTGGCCGCCGCAGGATCGCTCGCGCGGCAGTTGCCGGGATAGACGGGGCCGTCCGGCCCGTGCGGCGCGGCTATGCTGCCGGCGATCTCGGCGCGTGTACAGAAACAGCGGTAGGCAAGGCCCGCATCCACCAGCTGCGCCAGCGTACCGGCATAGGCTGCGATCCGCTCCGACTGGAGCAGCGGCGGCGCGTCGGGAGCGAGCCCGAGCCAGGCGAGATCTGCGGCTATTGCCTGGCGATAGGCAGGACGCACGCGCGCCGTATCGAGATCGTCGATGCGCAACAGATACGCGCCGCCCAGCGCACGCGCGGCATCGTGCGCGACCATGGCCGAATAGGCGTGGCCCAGGTGGAGGAGCCCGGTCGGCGACGGCGCGAAGCGGGTGGCGATCATGGTACCGCCCTAGCGGTGGCGGTGGCGCGTCGCCACCGTATCGCGTGGCCGGGCGCGCGCCAGGCCCGCAAGATATTGCGCGGCACCCCCATGCCCCCTTGACGATGCGATTCCCGATGGGGTGTAAGGCGGGTGTCACATGCGGCTGGCATCGCCGGCCGTGGGGCCATGAGGGAGGCGGCGCGAGTGCGATGTTCCATCCTGATCTGATCCGCGCGCCCGACCAATGCCCCGCGCTGGTGCTCAACGCGGATTATACGCCCCTTTCCTACTATCCCCTGAGCCTGTGGCCCTGGCAGACCGCGGTGAAGGCGGTGTTCCTCGACCGCGTCGACATCGTCGACACCTATTCGCGCGAGATCCATTCGCCGACGCGCACGATGCGCATCCCTTCGGTCATTGCGCTCAGGCAGTATGTGAAGCCGTCGGAACATCCCGCCTTCACCCGGTTCAACCTGTTCCTGCGCGATCGTTTCCAGTGCCAATATTGCGGCAGCCACAAGGATCTGACCTTCGATCACGTCACCCCGCGCCGCCTGAAAGGGCGCACGACGTGGGAGAATGTCACCACCGCCTGCTCGCCCTGCAACCTCAAGAAGGGCGGGCGCACGCCCCGGCAAGCGGGCATGCATCTGCACGAGGTGCCCTACCGTCCGACGAGCTGGCAGCTGCAGGACCACGGCCGGCGCTTTCCGCCCAACTATCTGCACGATAGCTGGGCGGACTGGCTCTATTGGGATGTCGAGCTGCTGTCGGGCAGCTGAAGCGACTATTCCTTCGCGTTGCCCGGTTCGGCCATCTTGCGGTGCGAAGCGGCAAGCATCTCCTGCGGCGCGACATGGCTGCCGATCACCTGCAGCTTGTTGTGCCAGCCCGACACGATGTCGGCCTTTCCGGCCATCATCGCCTCCCAGCCATCGCGCGCGACCTTCGCCGGATCGTCCTTCTTGTCGCTGGAACCGACGGCCGTGTCGAGCATGTCGGCGCGCGCGAAGAATTCGGTGTCGGTCGCGCCGGGCATCAGCGTGGTCAGCGTGACGCCTTCATGGTCCTTCAGCTCGTCGCGCAGCGCATCGGTGAAATTGTTGATGAAGGATTTGGTCGCATTGTAGACCGCGTTGAAGCTGCCCGGCACGAAGCCCGCGATCGATCCCGTGACCAGCACCTTGCCCTCGCCGCGCGCCACCATATCGGCCAGCACGCGCTGCAGCAGGTAGACGGTGCCGACGATATTGGTGTCGATGGTGTTCCGCCAGCTATCCACCGGCTGGTCGAGGAAGGCGCCGCCGTGGCCCGAGCCCGCGTTGGCGCACAAAACGCTGATCGGGCGGCCGCCGGCGGCCTCCAGCAGCTGGTCGACGCCGTCGATGGTCGACAGATCGGCCTCCACGCTCGTCACGCTGCCCGCGCCGTTGACGCGGAAATCCGCCGCCGCCGCATCGATCAGCGGCTCGTCGGCGACGACGATCAGGTCGTAGCCCTGTTCCGCCGCGACTTCCGCGAGTTCGAAGCCGATGCCGGTCGATGCGCCGGTGACGATCGCAAGTTTGTTGGCCATGGGGATGTTCCGTCGTTTGAGGGGGCGGGATGCTGCAGCCCTCAACCGCGCCCTAGCCCACCGGTTCCCCGCCCGGCGCGCTTTCCAGCTCCGGCTCGTCCGCGCCGACATCGATGCGGTCGGCCAGCGTCAGCCGATCGAGCACGGCCGCGGTCTCATCGCGCACCAGCAGCATCAGCGAGCGCAGGCGACACTCGTCCTCCGGCAGGCAATTCTTGCACTGTTCGCTCGCGAAACGGCTGGCGCACGGGGTGAGCGCCAGGCTGCCGCGGGTCAGGCGGACGATATCGCCATAGCGCACGTCCATCGGCGGTACACCCAGCCAGTAGCCGCCGTCGCGCCCGCGCATGGAAGCGACGATACCGGCGCGCGCCATCTCCGAGAGGATGACGGTCAGGAATTTCGCGGGGATGTTCTGCGCCTCGGCGATCGCG
This sequence comes from uncultured Sphingomonas sp., assembly GCA_965365395.1. Classification (GTDB taxonomy): domain Bacteria; phylum Pseudomonadota; class Alphaproteobacteria; order Sphingomonadales; family Sphingomonadaceae; genus Sphingopyxis. The sequence goes on along the minus strand of CBDUBN010000069.1, from coordinate 2,103 downwards.
GTCAGCTGGACCGGCCCCTCGCCATAATGGTCCGCGAGATGCTGTAGCGCGCGGATCGAGTAACGGGTCTTCTGGGACAACATTGTCTACCTATGGGCGGATGAATGCCCGGGCGCAACGATTAGCCGCCGGTGCGCGCATTCTCGAAGCGGGCGGTCGCGGCATCATGTTCGCCCAGCATCGGGGCCGCGCGACCGTGGGCAAGCGCGGCGTCGGAAAAGCGGATCGGCGCGCGCAAGCCCGGCACCCGGCTCCCATCGGCGCGTTCGCTGCTGATCACCATGCCGCGCGCCGCGATCTGCGGGTCGACGAGCGCCTGCGTCACGCTGTTGATGGGGCCGGCGGGTACGTTCGCCGCCTCGAGCGCGGCGAGCAGCGCATCGCGGGTCCAGCGGACGGTCGCGGCCGACAGCACCTCGGTCAACGCCGCGCGATGCGCGATGCGTCCGCCGTTGGTCGCGAAGCGCGGGTCGTCGCGCGTTTCGGGCAGGTCGAGTACGTCGCAGGCGCTGCGGAACTGCCCGTCGTTGCCGACCGCCAGGATGAACCAGCCATCGGCGACCGGAAACACGGCGTAGGGCGCGACATTGGGGTGCGCGTTGCCCATGCGCGTCGGCCCCGCAAGACCCTGTTCGCGCCCGATGAGCGCATTCATGGCCTGATTGGCGAGGACGCCGGTCATCACGTCGAACAGCGCCATGTCGATATGCTGGCCGGTGCCGGTGCGCGTCCGCATCAGCAGCGCCGCCTGGATGGCGACGGTCGCGTACATGCCCGTGAAGACATCGGCGAAGGCGACGCCGACCTTTTGCGGCTCGCCCGCGGGATCGCCCGTCAGGTCCATCAGTCCCGACATGCCCTGCACCACGAAGTCGTAGCCCGGTCGCGCCGCATAGGGCCCGTCCTGCCCGAAACCGGTGATCGAGCAGTAGACGAGGCGAGGGTTGATCGCGCTCATCGCCGCATAATCGAGCCCGTATCTGGCCAGCCCGCCGACTTTGAAATTCTCGATCAGCACGTCCGCCTCGGCCGCCAGCGTGATGACCCGCGCGGCGTCTCCGGGCTTGGTGAAATCCGCGACGATCGATCGCTTGCCACGATTGCAGCCGTGGAAATAGGCGGACGACCGGCTTCCGTCCGCTTCCTCCACGAACGGCGGTCCCCAGGCGCGCGTGTCGTCGCCGGCGGGTGCCTCGACCTTGATGACCTCCGCGCCCAGGTCCGCGAGCAGTTGCCCCGTCCACGGCCCGGCGAGAATGCGCGCGAGCTCGAGCACCTTGAGGCCGGCGAGGGGGGTGCGCGGGTCGTTCACCGGCACAGCTCGAACGACTGCGCGCAGCTGCTCACCGCAGCCTCGTCGTTTTGGCAAAAGGGCATCATCGGGCGATGCGTTGAATGTTTTGCGCGGGCAGTCCAGAACAATCGACGGGGGCGCGCATGGATCTGACCAATCACTCGGTAACGCTGTTGTCGATCATCATCGGGCTCGGACTGACCGAAATGTTCGGCAACCTGCACCGCCTGATCCGCAACCGGGCGCGGGTGACGTGGGACTGGCTGCCGGTCGCCTGGGCAGCGACCCTGCTGATCGCCGTCGTCAACGTCTGGTGGGGCATATATCTCGGCCTCAGCGGGATCGAGCGGATGCGAAGCGCGGCCGAGTTCGGCCTGGTGCTGATACCGCCGATACTGCTGTTCCTGACGACGGCCAGCGTCCTGCCCAATTTCGATGGCAACAGCGTGTGGGATATGCGCGAACATTATGTCGAGCAGCGCAAGACCTTCATCATCACCTACGTGCTGTTCCAGTGCGCGACCTGGGCCTCCGCCCTCATTCTCGGCAATTTCGGCTGGAACGTCATCAGCGCCGTGCGCGCTGCAATCCTCGCGCTCCTGATACTCATGCTGGTGATCAATCACCGACGCTTCGATTGGTTCGGCGTGGTCGCGATCCTCGTCCTGCTGATCTACCGGCTAACGACGCAAGGGATGCGCTAGGCGACCCCGCCTAGAACGCCGCGATGCCGGTGATCGCGCGGCCGAGGATTAGCGCGTGGACGTCGTGCGCGCCTTCGTAGGTGTTGACCGTTTCCAGGTTGAGCA
>CBDUBN010000068.1:0-10241 GCA_965365395.1 uncultured Sphingomonas sp. | reverse complement strand
GTGCGATCGCCATCGGCGAGGAGAATCGTGACGTTACGGTCGTCGATGGCGTGCAGCGCCCTGGCGATGCGGGCGGCCAGGGGCGTCGATGCCGGCGCCGGGCGGCGCAGCGCGGCCCTGATCCCGCGCGCAAGCTTGTGCAGATCCACGCCGCCGCGCAGCAGCCGGCGCCATTCGCGCCCATCGCGCAATCGCGCCGCATAGCGGCTGCGGATGGCCGCTGGCGGCGGGAGCGATCCGCTCGCCTCAGCCTCGACGGCCTCGTCGATCGTCCATGGATTGGCGAGGATGAGGAAGGAGAGGCCGTCGGGCAGTGGCTGGTGCAGCAACAGCGCCGCAGCGGCGTCGCAGTTGCCGAACGCGGTGACCGTGCAAAGATTTGGGCAGGCGGCGTAGAAGGCATCGAGCGCGCCGGCGATGTCGGGAGCGCTGCTTTCGAAGCCGCCGTTGGTACCCGCGCTGTCGCCGATGCCGCGACGGTCGAAACGCAATACGGGATGCCCCTCTGCCGCGATTTCCGCCGCAAGTCGGGCCATCCCGCGGTGCGCGCCGCAGCGTATCTCGTTGCCGCCGGAGACGATCAGCAGGCCGTGCCGATCGTCACCGTCGTCCAGTGTCGCGGCGCAGTCCACGCCTTCGACCTCGAAATTCAGCCAGCGACGCATGCGCGCGCCCAGTCATGAATGTCGGTCGCCATCGCCCGCGCCATCGCCGCATCCTCGCCCGGCTCCGCGCGGAGCCAAAGCGCGGTGCCGTTCAGCGTGCCGGGGCCGGCGCCGAGCGCGATTTGTCGCAGCGGCGTGACGGGTGCAGGGGTCCCGGCTTCCAGCTGCGAGAGCATCGCGGCGCTCAGCATATTGCCGCCGAGTTCGACCGGACCGTCGCGCGCGGCGGTTCGAAGATCATTCGCGGTGACGGTGCGGCCGGCCTCTTTTTCGCTCGCAATGCGGGCGCGCATCATCGTCTTGAGCAAGTTCGCGCCCGTGGTCGGCGCCATCCGCCAATAACCCGCGGCTGGGGCGGCATCGTCGATCAGTGCGCCGCCGCGCCAGCTGGCGACGATGATGGAACCATCCAGCGCGGCGGCAAAGGCAGCGAGGGCGTGGCGCCAGCCGTCGAGGTCGACGGCGTCGGTCGCGATCAGGCTGTCATTCTGGCCGGGGAGGTCGGGCAGGGCACTGGCAAGGCCGAGGCCGGCGAGCGCGCGCATGGTCAGTACCAGGGTACGGCGCAGGCGGTTCGCTTCATCGAACAATGGGGGCACGAACAGGACGGTTGCCGCGCCGGCCGCGCCTGGAAAGCGCAGGCAATTCTCGGCGGGCACGCGACTACGCGCTCCAGCCGGACATGGTCAGGTCAGCGCTTTCGCGCACGCAAAGTGCAGCAGAGCGCCGAAGGTTTCGAACATCTCCGCATCGACCTCATCGTCATCGATGGTGATGGCGAGGCGGTCCTCCAATTCGGTCAGCAGGGTTGCGACCGCCATGGAGTCGAGCTCGGGGAGCGCCCCGAACAGCGGCGTGTCTTGCGTGAAACCGGCAACACGGTCGGCACTCAGGCCGAGGATATCGACCAGCGTGGCGCGCACCGCCCGGTCCACTTGATCGCTGTCGTCAGCCATATCGTCCCTGTCCCGCTGCGGCCCGCCGCGCTAGCGCGCGCCCAGCGCGGTCGCAACCCGTTTGGCGGCGCTGCGGGCGATGCCCGGCCAGGCGGCGGGCCACGCCGGGTTCCACGCGTACAGGGTGTGGAGAGGCGCGCTACATTCCATCCAGTCGCGCTTGTAGCCATCGTCGCCAGTGCCGAAATCGATGCGCCGGACGCGTTCCGTATCAAAGGCGCGCGCGAACATGGCGTGGGTCAACAGCGTGCCGGGAGACAGCGCGTCGTGCCGGGCGACATGCGCGAGCTTGACGATATAGGCGGTCCCGCGGTCGACCACCCAGAACTGCGCCGCCGCGGCCTCACCATCGATGCGCGCGATGCCGAGCCGCAGCGTGCCTTCCCGCGAGGCGCGTCGCGCCCAGTCGCGCAGGAAAAGCGGGTGACTTTCGGCCGGTTTCCAGCTCGCCGCGTATACCGCCTCAAACTGGTCCCAATGGGTTTCGTCGAAACGGGTTTCGATCGATAGCTGCACACGGTCTTTCCTGGCCTTGCGCTGCACTGTCGAGCGCAAGGCACCGGGACGCTGCGCCCACCAGGCGGCGAAGCTGCGGCCGCCGGTTTCGAGCCAGTGGTTGGTGCCGGTTCGCGAAGCCTCCACGATCCAACCTGCCTCGCGCAGCGCGGCGGCGAGCGGGCCGACGTCCGCGTCCGGAAGCGGAGCAAGCTCGAGGGTCGCGGCCCGCGCCTTCAGGTCGTGCGCGATCCCCGCCAGCGCAGCCGGGTCGGGTGGGCCGAGCGACACCGGCCGCCACGCGAAACTATAATAGTTGGCCAGCGCGCGCATATGCGCACCATCTTGCGCGAGGAACAGCCAGGTTCGCGCCGCGTCGGCCTGCGCATGGGCGATCAGGGGTGTGCTGTGCGGACAGATGGCGGCGTGCAGCCCCTCATACCAGTCGAGGCGATCGAATGCGCCGAGCCTGTCGCCCTCGTACTCGACGGCCGAGCCGGATCCGGCGGTCCACTGACGCCTCGCGTCGGCAAAGTTAGAATGATATTCACGCCTCGTCGTCATGCGCGGTTCCTATGACCATCCTGTCGCATATGCGAGGTACGGCCAGCTCTATGCCCGATGCTTTAAACAAGCGTGACCTGCCCGCGGGTGCGGCGCATCCGCTTGACCATCTGGCGCTGATGGGCGGACGCGATGCGCCGGCGTTGCTGCTCCGCGACCGTACGGTCACGCACGCGGAGCTGGATGCGCTGACCGGGCGGCTGGCGGCGCTGCTCGCGGCGCAGGAACTGCCGCCTGGCGCGCGTGTCGCGACCTGGCTGGGCAAGACCCTTGTCGCCTGCCTCATGCCGTTGGCGGCGGTGCGCGCCGGATTTGTTCATGTGCCGATCAACCCGCTGCTCAAACGTGCGCAGGTCGCGCATATATTGGGGGACAGCGGGGCGAGGCTGCTCATCACGAACGAAGCGCGGGGCGCGTCGCTGGAGGTCGGAGACCGACCCGACGATTGCGTCCTGGTGGACGATGTGGCGCTGGCCACGCGGGTCGACGATGGCGGCGATCGGCTCGGCGCGTCGAGCGGCGACCCTGGGACGTTATCGGCCATTCTCTATACCTCGGGGTCGACCGGGCGGCCGAAGGGCGTGATGCTGTCGAGTGCCAATCTGTGGCTGGGGGCAGAGAGCGTCGCGACATACTTGCGCCTCACGCCCGGCGACCGGCTGCTCGGCGCGCTGCCGCTGAGTTTCGATTACGGGCAGAATCAACTGCTGTCGGCCTGGTATGCAGGGGCAAGTGTGGCGCCACTGGATTATCTGACGCCGCGCGAGGTCGTGCGCGCGGTGGACCGATACGACGCCACCACGCTCGCCGGTGTGCCGCCATTGTGGGTGCAACTGGTCGAGATCGGCTGGCCGCCGGAGACCGCGACGAAATTGCGCCGGCTGACCAACAGCGGTGGTGCGCTGACCGGGTCGCTCGTGGAAAAGCTGCGGACGACGTTCGTGGAGGCGGAGATTTTCGCAATGTACGGCCTTACCGAGGCCTTCCGTTCGACCTATCTCGACCCCGCGCTGATCGACGCGCGCCCCGAATCGATCGGCAAGGCGATCCCGCATGCAGAGGTGCTGATCGTTCGACCCGACGGATCGCCGTGCGCGCCCGACGAGGCGGGCGAACTGGTGCACTGCGGGCCGCTGGTGGCGCAGGGTTATTGGGGCGATGCGCAGCGCACCGCGCAGCGGTTCAGGCCGGCGCCGACGCATTCGCGCTACGGCGGCGTCGCGGTGTGGTCGGGCGACAAGGCGCGTGCTGATGCTGACGGGTTCATCAGTTTCGTCGGCCGTGAGGACGAGATGATCAAGTCGAGCGGCAACCGCATCAGTCCGACCGAGCTGGAGGAAGCCGCGGTGGCGACGGGGCTGGCCGCGGAAGCGATGGCGCTGGGCGTGCCCGATGCGGAGCTCGGCCATGCCATCGCCATCGTCGTGCGACCGGTTGGTGGCGCCAAAGCGGCAGATGTCGAAGCGGCGCTGCGCCAGCGCCTGCGCGCCGATCTGCCCAATTTCATGCAGCCCCGGCACCTGTTGGTGCGCGATGCCCTGCCGCGCAACCCGAACGGAAAGCTGGACCGCGCAGGCATCGCCGCTGCGGTCCTGGCGGGGCTGGCGGGATGAGCGAGCGCAAGGCGAAGCCGCACGGGCCGATCCCGCCCTATTTCGCTGCGGATGAAGGCGGCATGCTGCTGATCGGCGGCGAGCGGGCCGATGATCTGGTCGAGCGTGCCGGGGACACGCCGGCGTTCGTCTATGATGCAGGCATCGTGCGCCAGCGGCTGGCGGCGCTGCGTACCGCGATGCCGGACGAGCTAGACATCCATTATGCGATCAAGGCCAACAGCTTGCCGGCGTTCCTCGATGCCGTTCGCCCGCTGGTCGATGGCTTCGACGTCGCATCGGCAGGCGAATTGCAGCGCGCCACGGCCGCTGGAATGAGCGCCGAGCACATCAGCTTCGCAGGACCGGGCAAACGGGACCGCGAATTGGAGGCGGCGGTAAGCGCCGGCGTCACGATCAACCTCGAAAGCGCCGGCGAAGCGGCGCGGGCATTGGACATCGGCGCGCGCGCGGGCGTGACGCCGCGCCTCGCGGTGCGGGTCAATCCGAGTTTCGACCTCAAAGGCTCCGGAATGCGGATGGGCGGTGGAGCCAAGGCGTTCGGGGTGGATGCCGAGGAGGTGCCGGCCCTGGTGCGCGAGATATTGGCCGCAGGCGCGGATTGGCAGGGATTCCATATCTTCGCAGGCAGCCAGGCGCTGGACGCCGCGGCGATCGCCGATACGCAGGCGCAGACGGTCGCGCTGGCGGGGAAGATGGCCGAGCTGGTGGGACGGACGCCACCCAAGGTCAACATCGGCGGCGGGCTGGGCGTGCCCTATTTCCCCGGCGACGAGGCGGTGGACATCGACCATATCGGAGCGCGTCTCGGCGACGTCCTGGATCGGCGCGCCGACATATTGGCGCAGTCACGGTTCGTCACCGAACTCGGCCGCTACATCGCCGCCGACTGCGGCGTTTACCTGTCCCGAATCGTTGATCGCAAGACGAGCCATGGCGAGACGTTTCTGGTGATCGACGGGGGGTTGCATCACCAGCTGGCGGCCTCGGGCAATTTCGGTACCGTCATCCGGCGCAATTATCCGATCGCCATCGCCGACCGGTTCGATCGGCCGGCGCAGGAGATCGTGCATGTGGTCGGCTGTCTGTGCACGCCGCTCGACAGGCTGGGCGACCAGGTCGCGCTGCCGGGCGGCGGGGTCGGCGATCTCGTCGCCATCTTCCTCGCCGGCGCTTACGGCGCCAGCGCAAGCCCGGCCGCATTCCTGGGCCATCCGCCGGCGCGCGAGCTGGTCATCGGCGCGGACGGCGCACAGCACTAACGGGATGTTCACCCTTCGCTGGCAATCGACACGGGCGGCAATGTGCCTGTCGCGAAGGGCGCGTACCGCAACATGAGGATGCGACGATGATGAAACGTGCGATGCCCCGCGCCCTGATCGCCGCGGTCAGCCTGACCGCGATGGCGCTCGGCGGCTGCGCCAGCGGGCCGAGCGGCGGCGCCGAGCTGCCGTCGGCATCGTTCGTCACCGGGCAGGAAGGACCGGGGGAGGAATATGTCATCGGTCCGCTCGACGAGCTGACGATCTTCGTGTGGCGCAATCCCGAACTTGGCGGAAAGGTCCAGGTGCGGCCCGACGGGCGCATTTCGACGCCACTGATCGCGGACCTGCCGGCGGTGGGCAAGACACCGACGATGCTGTCGCAGGATATCCGCCTCGCGCTGTCACGCTACATCAACGATCCCATCGTCAGCGTCATCGTCAACGAGTTTTCGGGCACATTCTCGCAACAGGTGCGCGTCATCGGCGCGACCGAACGGCCGGCGTCGCTGCCGTTCCGCGCCAACATGACGCTGCTCGACGCGATGATCGCGGTAGGCGGGCTGGGCGAATATGCGAGCGGCAACCGCGCGCGGCTGATCCGGTACAACCGCGGCACCGGCGGCCAGCAGGAGTATGCGCTGCGCATCAACGACCTCATCCGTCGCGGCGACACCAGCGCCAATGTGCGGTTGCAGCCGGGCGACGTCATCATCATCCCCGAAAGCGCCTTCTAGCCGATGCATTCGCTGCTCGAGGAACTGAAGGTCGCCGCGCACGGCATCTGGCAGCGCCGATGGCTGGCCATGGCCGTCGCCTGGGGCGTGGCGCTGGTCGCCTGGTTGGTGATCGCGCTGATTCCGAACAGCTATGAATCGAAGGCGCGCATCCTGGTTACCGTCAACGACGTCGTGCCCGATGCGACCAGCAACCCGCTCGATCAGCAGCGCCGGTTCGACCAGCTGAAAGACGCCATCGCTTCCAACCGCAACCTGCAGCAGGTGGCGGTCTCGTCGGGCCTGCTCGACCGTTCGGCCGATGACGCGGCGCGAGCGGGCGCCGCGAGCGCGTTGCAGCAGGCGACCAAGATCACCTCGACCCCGAACAACGTCATCGAACTCATCGTGACGCTGGGTGGCGGGGGGCGGTCCGACGCTGAGAACGCCGCGCTCGCGCCGCGCGTCGCCGACGCCATGATCGCGCAGCTGCGCGAAAGCGGCATGCGTGACGGCGCGGCGGACGCCGATCAGAGCATTCGCTTTCTCGACGCGCAGATCATCGACAATCAGACGCGTCTGACCGCGGCGGAGTCCGCGCGAGCCGGGTTCGAATCGCGCAACCTCGGCATGTTGCCGGGCGTCGGCAGCCCGAGCGCGCGGCTGGATGCCGCCCGCGCCGAACTCGGGCAAATCGAGACCCAGCTGGTCGCGGTGAACAGCCAGCTCGCGGCGACCCCGCCGACCAGCTTCACGCCCGGCATCGGCAATACGGGCGTCAGCGTCGCGCGGCAGCAGCTTGCGTCGGCGGAGGCCGAGCTGTCGGCCATGCGTGCGCGCGGCCTGACCGCGGCGCACCCCGATGTGATAGCGCTTACCTCGCAAATCGGTGCATTGCGCGCGCAGGCCGGGCGGGAACCGTCCGCAACGGGTGGCGGATCGTCCGCCAACCCGATGTATGCAGGACTCGCCGCGCAGCGGGGCGCGCTCAATTCGCGCCGCGCGCAGCTGTCGGGGGAGATCGCGCGGATCAATTCGAGCCGCATCCAGGAGCCAGCGATCGCTGCTGAATACGACCGCCTGAACCGCGAATATAATCAGCTGAAGGAACAGAACGACCGGCTGACGGCCCGGCGCGAGCAGGTGCGCCTGCGCGGCGCGGCGGAAAGCGGCGCCGATTCTGTACGCGTAACCGTCCTTGACCAGCCGAGCGTTCCGACCGTGCCCGCCGCGCCGAACAAGCCGCTGCTGATCATCGCCGCGCTGTTCGCAGCGCTGGGTGCGGGTGTTGCAAGCGCCTTCGCACTCAGCCAGATGCAATCGACTTATCCGACTGCGGCCAAGCTGGCCCGCGCGTCCGGGCTGCCGGTGATCGGTTCGGTCACCGAGATCCTGACCGACGAACTGCGCGCCGGCCGGTCGGTTCGCCTGAAACGCCTCGCCATGGCCGGCGGCGGACTGGCCGCGATGTGCGCGCTTCTGCTGACGGTCGAATTCGTCCAGCGCAGCACGGTCGCGTGAGCGGTCGATGCCATGGCTGACGACACATCACACGAAGGCGGGACGCCACGCATGAAACCCGGCAAACCCAGTCGCTCGCTGCTCGAGCGCGCCGACGCCGCGTTCGGTTTCGGCAGCGGCCAGCTGCGCCGGATCGAGCCGGGCCAGATCGGCGACGGGCCGGTGGTCGACGCGCCATCGCGCGCCCGCACGACCGCGCCCGGCCGCCAAGCGGCGCGCGTTACCGAAGGGCCCGCGACGCTCTCCACCGAGACCAGACAGACCGCCGGGTCCGACGCCGCGCCCGCAGCGACACCAGCGCCGGCGCCACGGCCCGGTGCGCCGATCCCGCACCGCCGGCTCGTTCCGCGCGCGCCGCGGCAGCTGATCGATCGGACGCTGCTGGCCGAGCATGGCCTGATCGATCCCGAAACCAACGCCGGCGCGCTGGCGGAGGAATTCCGGATCGTGAAGCGCCAGCTGCTGCGCTCCGCCCCCGGGCTGCCGCACGGCCGGCGGATCCTGGTCACCTCCGCGCAGCCCGATGAGGGCAAGAGCTTCTGCGTCCTCAACCTGGCGCTGAGCCTCGCGTCGGAACAGGATGTTTCGGTCATTCTGATCGATGGCGACTTCGCGCGCGCCGACGTGACGCGCAAGCTGGGCATCCTTCCCGGTCCCGGTCTGACCGACGCGCTGATCGACCCGTCGGTCGCGCTCGCCGATTGCATCATCCCGACCGACCTGCCGGGGCTGTCGATCCTGCCAGCGGGCGCGGCGACGCCGCGCGATACCGAACTATTGAGCGCGCAGCGCATGGCCGATCTGCTCGATGCCCTGGAGGCCGACGCGCCCGAGCGCATCATCCTGTTCGATTCGATGCCGCTGCTTGCCGCCTCGTCGCCTGGCGTCATCGCCCAGCATTGCGGGCAGGTGCTGGTCGTCGTGCGCGCGGACGTGACCCGCGAGGCGGCGTTGCGCGACGCGATCGGGCTGGTCGGCCAGCACAATGGCATTTCCCTGTTGCTCAACCGCGTCCGCTTCACCCCCGAAGGGCGACGATTCGGCAGCTATTATGGCGAAGGAGTCTGACATGACCCGCCTGGATTTCGCATTGCTACTGCCGGCGGCCGCGGCCGGCCTTACCCTCACGGCCCCGGCTTCCGGACAGATGGTGCTCGACGATGCGCCGCCCGCTTCGGCCCTCGCCGGTGATGCCGATGGCGACACCGTCGATGCCGATGCCGATGGCGAACGCGCGGCGCGCGCCCGGGCGCGGATCGATGTAACGCCCTATATCGAGGTCGGGCAGGTATTGACCGCGCGCATCGGCGGACGCGGCGGGGACGACGTCCTGACCTATTCCACCGTCGCAGCGGGTTTGGAGGCAAGCGTCGCGACGCGGCGCGTCCAGCTTGCCGCGGACGTCCGCTACGAGCGGCGCATCGCCTGGGACGACGACCTGGCCGACAATGATGTCGTATCGGGACTGGTGCGCGGCCGTGTCGATCTTGCGCCCGGTTTCGCACTGGAGGGCGGTGCGCTCGCGAGCCGCGCGAGCATCGACGGGCGCCAGGGTTCGGGGCAATTCGGCGCCGGCGATCGCGGTGGTACGGCGACGATCTATTCGCTCTACGCCGGCCCGACCTTCGGTCGCCGTATCGGCGACCTCGATGTCGGAGGCGCGTATCGCTTCGGCTATTCCAAGAGCGAGATCGATTTCAGGCCGGGCCTGGCCAGCGGCGCACGCACGTTCGGCGCGTTCGACGAATCGACCAATCATGCCGCGATCGCCAGCCTGGGCATGCGGCCCGGACGGCTGCCGTTCGGCTGGCGGGTGTCGAGCGGCTATCAGCGGGAGGACGCCGGCCAGCTCGATCAGCGCTATGACGGCGCGTACAGCCGGCTCGACGTGACGTTGCCGGTATCGCCCACGCTGGCGCTGGTCGGCGGTATCGGGTTCGAGGATATAGAGGTCAGCTATCGCGCGCCGCGATCCACGCCGGCGGGCGTGCCGGTGCTCGACGACCGCGGCCGGTTCGTCACCGACCGGTCGGCGCCGCGGCGGATCGCCTTCGATACCTCGGGGCTCATCTGGGACGCGGGCGTGCTCTATCGCCCCAACCGCCGCACCAGCCTGGAGGCGCGGGTCGGGCGGCGCTACGACGATTGGACCTATACGGGCGCGTGGAGCATGCAGACGGGACGCAACAGCGCGTTGCAACTCAGCGTCTATGACGGCATCTCGACCTTCGGCCGCCAGCTGTCGGCGGGGCTGGCCGCCCTGCCGACCGATTTCGATGTCGTGCGCAATCCGGTCGATGGGACGATCGGCACCTGCGCGTTCGGCGGCAACGGCGGCAATTGCCTGACGCCCGCGCTCGGCAACGCCAACGGGCTCGCCTTCCGCAATCGCGGCGCGGTGTTCTCCGTTTCCAGCCGCCTGCGCCCGTGGACGCTGGGCGCCGCGATC
>CBDUBN010000067.1:0-10305 GCA_965365395.1 uncultured Sphingomonas sp. | reverse complement strand
GTGCTGCTGATCACCCATTATCAGCGGCTGCTGGACATCGTGCGCCCGGATTTCGTCCATGTGCTGGCCGACGGGCGCATCACGCGCAGCGGCGGACCGGAGCTGGCGCTGGAGCTCGAAGCCCAGGGGTATGAGGCGGTGGCGGCGTGAACCTCGCCACCCTGCCCACGCATGTCGCGCCCACGCGGCGGGATGAGAGCTGGCGGTATAGCGACCATGACGCGGTTGCGCGGCTGTGGCCGACGCTGGCCGCGCCGGAGCGGATCGTGGTTCCGGCAGGCGAGACGGTTACGCGGGTGGTCGACGCGCTGCCGGAGAACGGCGTCGTCCGGCTCGATGTGACGGTCGGCGAAGGTGCGCGCTTCGAGCTGTTCGCGCTGGTCGCGGGCGCGGATTACGGCCGGGTCGAGCTGTCGGCGCGGCTGGCGGAAGGCGCGCACGTCGAGGTCGGCGGCGCAATCGTCGGCACGGGTCAGCAGACGCTCGAGATCGTCACGGCGATGGACCATGCCGAGCCGGGCGCGACGTCGCATCAGGTCGTGCGCAGCGTGCTCGGCGGCACCGCGACGGGCAGCTTCCTCGGCAAGGTCGGCGTGGCGCGCGATGCGCAGAGGACCGACGCGGCGCAATCGGTCAAGGCGATGCTGCTGGATCGCGGAGCGACCGCCAATGCTGTGCCGCAACTCGAAATCTACGCCGACGATGTGAAGTGCGCGCATGGCGCAACGGTCGGCGAGCTGGATGCGGGCGCGCTTTTCTACATGGCCGCGCGCGGCTTGCCGCCCGAGGTCGCCAAGCGGCTGATGCTGGGCGCGTTCCTCGCCGATGCGTTCGCCGGGGCCGGGGACGCGCGCGAGACGCTGGAGGCCCGGGCGGTGGCGCTGCTGGAGGCGATGCTGTGAGTGGCGACACGTCGATTCTCCCCGGTCGCGGGGAGGTGGCAGCCCGCAGGGCTGACGGAGGGGATTCGCCTCCTGACGCAACGCGGCAGAATGACGACAGCTCTTCCCGTCCGCTGCGCGCCCCCGTGAACGGGGAAGAAGTTCGCGCGCTATTCCCCGGCCTGCCCGCCGGTTTTCACTATCTCGACACCGCGGCGACGGCGCAGAAGCCGCAGTCCGTCATCGACGCCACCGTGCGCGCGATGGGCGCGGACTATGCGACAGTGCATCGCGGCGTCTATGCGCGCTCGGCGGACATGACGCTGGCCTATGAGGCGGCGCGGCGGCGGGTGGCGGGGTTCGTCAAGGCGACGCCCGAGGAGATCGTGTTCGTGCGCGGCGCGACTGAGGCGATCAACCTCGTTGCGCAGAGCTGGGGCCCGGCGAATATCGGCACAGGCGACCGTATCCTCCTCTCCGCGCTGGAGCATCACAGCAACATCGTGCCGTGGCAGATGCTGGCAGGCCGCGTGGGCGCGCATATCGACGTGTGCCCTCTGACCGCGGACGGGCGCATCGATCTCGACGCGGCCGAGGCGATGCTGACACGGGCGCACAAGCTGGTCGCGTTCGCGCATGTGTCGAACGTGCTGGGCAGCGTGCTCGACGTGGCGCGCGCCGCGGCGCTGGCGCATGGCGTGGGCGCTAGGCTCTTGCTCGACGGGTGTCAGTCGGCGCCGCGCATGGCGCTCGACATGGGCGCGCTCGGTTGCGACTTCTACACCTTCTCGGGCCACAAGCTCTATGGTCCTACCGGTATCGGCGTGCTGTGGGCGCGCGCGAGCATCCTCGCCGATATGCCGCCCTGGCAGGGCGGCGGAGCGATGATCGACCGGGTGACGTTCGAAGGATCGACGTATCTGCCGGGCGCAGGCAGGTTCGAGGCGGGAACTCCGGCGATCGTCGAGGGGATCGGCCTTCATGCCGCGATCGATTTTGTCGACGCCATCGGCATGGATGCCATCGAGCATCACGAGGCCGCGCTGGTCCGCCAATGCCGCGAGGCGCTGGGCGGCATCAACAGCATCCGCCTGTTCGGACCGGAGGACGCGGCGGGAATCGTCAGCTTCGCGGTCGAAGGGGTGCACCCGCACGATGTCGGCACTATCTTGGACGAAGGCGGCGTCGCGGTGCGCGCGGGCCACCATTGCGCGCAGCCGCTGATGGAGCGCCTGGGCGTGCCGGCCACCGTGCGCGCGAGTTTCGGCGTGTACAGCGACGAGAGCGACATCGACGCGCTGCTGTGCGGGCTGGCGCGGGTAAGGACTATTTTCGGATGAGCGACGGGATCAGGATAGAGGAAGTGGACAGCGTCGCGCCGCCGCCGCGCGCGCGGGTCGAGGATGCATTCGCCGAGAGCGCGCCCGCGAAGCTGGAGCGCAAGCGCGACTATCTGGCGGGCTTCCTGGCCGAGCGGCCGGCCGAGGTGCCTGCGACCGCGCCGGGCAGCGACCTGCAGGGCGCGGTGATCGATGCGCTGAAGGAAATCTACGACCCCGAGATACCGGTCAACATCTACGACCTCGGCCTGATCTATGGCGTCGAGGTCGGCGCGGACGACCATATCGTGGTGACGATGACGCTGACCACGCCGCATTGCCCGGTCGCGGAATCGATGCCGGGCGAGGTCGAACTGCGCGTCGGGTCCGTGCCGGGCGTGGGCCTGGTCGACGTCAATCTGGTCTGGGACCCGCCGTGGAGCCCGGCCAACATGACCGACGAGGCGCGGCTGGAGCTGGGGATGCTGTGATGCGCACCGAAACGAAAGCCCGTACCCGTCCCGCCGCGATCACGCTGACGCCGTCGGCCGAGGCGCGCATCGCCGCGCTGATGGCGCAGGCGCCGGCGGATGCGATCGGCGTCAAGCTGTCGACGCCCCGGCGCGGCTGTTCAGGCCTCGCCTATTCGGTCGATTATGTGCGCGAAGCCAACGGGTTCGACGAACGCATCGAAACGCCGGGCGGTACCTTCTTCGTCGATGGCGGATCGATCCTCTACCTCGTCGGCAGCGTCATGGACTGGGTCGAGGATGATTTCGCCGCCGGCTTCACCTTCGCCAACCCCAACGCCAAGGGCGCGTGCGGCTGCGGCGAGAGCTTTACCGTCTAGGCGTCGCGCATCGCGCTGCCTACGTCGGCGGCGGTCAAACCGTAGCGTTCGAGACGGTAGGGGCGTGCCGGCTTCGGGCGTCTTTCCGAGCGGGTGACGAAGGCGTGCATCGCCGCCTCGGCCGCCGGGGACAGGTTCAAGTCCAGCGCACGGTAGACGCGGCGAACGGCCGTCCGCCAGTCGCGCCCGACGCCGTCATAGTCGAGATCGACGCGGGGCCCGGTGAAGCCTTTCAGCGCCGCGGCGACACGCGCCCTGCGCAAGCCGATCTTGCCCAGCCATTCACGGCCGATCCAATGGTTGTCGACGCTGTCGGACTGCACCCGCATCTGGTTTTCGACGAGGTTGGCGGAACTGGCGACGAGCTGCTCGGCCGGGCGATCGAGCACGACCAGTCGCGCATCGGGAAAGACGGCGAGCACGCTCTCCATATCCTGCGTCATCTGCGGCAGCTTGATCACCCAGGGGCCGCCGGCACGCGTATCGCCGCGGCGTAGCCAGCGCAGCGTCTGCAGCAGCCGCCTGAATTCGGCATAGACAGGCTTCGTGTCGCGATGCTCGCAATGGCGGGCGAAGCGCGGAATGCGCCACTGTGCCTCGAACGCGGAGCCGAACAGGGCGTGGCTGTTGAGGCCCAGTTCCTCGTCGGGTTCGTCGACGCCGGTCGGGTGGATGGCGGAAAATTCGGGGTTGAGCCCCCGGATCGCACCGAGCGCGAGCCGGGCGCGCGTGCGGCGATCGTCCCACGGCAGACCGGGGCGCAGCGGCACCGGGTTCCAGCTTTCGAAGAAACGGGTGGCGGTCAGCGCCGGATCGCAGGCCAGCAGGCGCTGCATGCGCGTGGTGCCGGCGCGCATCTGGCCGACGATGACGATCGGCGCGGCGATGGGTATGTCGGCGATGCCGGGATGGCGGCGCCACAGCGCCTGCACCAGCAGCCGGTCGCGCAGGATCGCGCGCAGCTGGCCGATGGCGATGGCGCGGCCGAGCGGATTTAGCGCGGCACTGCCTTCCAGCCCCTCGCACAGCAGATCAAGCTGGGTGCGCCAGATGGCGGGATCGCCGAGATCGTCGAGGCCGGTGCGCGCGGTGGCCCCGGCGACGAGGGCATCGGGATCGAAGCTCGGCCGCGTGGCGAGGCCGCTGCGCCATAGCGATTTCAAGCCGATGCCGACCAGGCGCACGCGCGGCGCGGCGGCATCGACGGCGGGAGCCGCTGGCTGGCTCATCCGCGCGTGGCCGGCGGAAAGGCTGTTCCCCCACATGGCCGATGAACGGCGATGGCGCGCGCCGGTTCCCGCGTCAGAGCGGATCGAAGCGCGTCTTCAGCCCGTCGCGTGGTTTGGGGATGGGCCACATCTGCCAGTTCGGCGTGTAACTGGCGGCTACGCTGATGCGCGCGCTCGTAAGCGCGTGGTGGAGGAAGATCTTCGCCTGCATATAGGCGAAGTGCAGCCCCAGGCACATGTGCGCGCCGCCGCCGAACGGGACCCACGCATATTTGTGCCGCGCGCGGACCGCCTCGGGCGTGAAGCGCATGGGATCGAAGCGGTCGGGTTCTGGCCAATGCTCGGCCATGAAATGGGTGTAGGCGGGATTGATGCCCACGCTGGTTCCGGCGGGGATGTGATAGCCGCCGAACCTGAAATCGCGCAGCGCGCGGCGCGGGATGCTGGGCACCGGCGGGATCAGGCGCAGCGCCTCCTTGAACGCCATGTCGGTGAGCGGCAGCTGGTTCAACTGCTCGGACGTGAGCCCCGCGCCGGCGGGCGCGACGCCGAGCAACTCCTCGCGCAGGCGATCCTGCCATTCGGGATGCTTCGCGAGCAGCCACACCATCGAGGTCAGCGAGCTGGTGATGGTGTCGTGCGCGGCCATCATCAAGAAATTCATATGGTCGACGATGGCGTCGACGCTGAGATAGTCCCCCGCCTCGTCCCGCGCCTGACAGATTTGCGTGAAGATGTCCTCGCCCTGGCCCTCACGCCGCTCGGGCACCATCGGGGTGAAATAATCGACGAGGAAACGGCGCCCGGCCACGCCGCGGCCCATGGCCGTGCCAGGGAGCGGGCGGCGCACGACCCCGACCGACGCCTGCACCATGTCGACGAACGCCTGGTTGATGCGATCAGCGTCCGGGCCCCAGGGCAGGCCCAGGAAGCTGGTGGCGGCAAGATCGAGCGTCAGCTGCTTGATGCGCGGGTAGAACAGGAGGTCGCCGCGCCAGGCGGGCAGCTGCGCGGCGATGCCGGCGTTGAGCGCGTCGGCATAGAGGCGCATCGGTTCGGGCTTGAACGCGACGGAGAGCGTGCGGCGGTCGGCGCGATGCTTCTCGAAATCCATCAGCATAAGGCCGCGCGGGAAGAGAAGATTGAGTACCGGCCCCCAGCCCTGCTCGGAACTGAAAATCTTGTCGCGGTCGAACAGGACGAGCTCGTTCGCCTCCGGCCCGAACATCTGCACGCTGCGTCCGCCGAACGCGTTGTTGCGATAGACCGGGCCGTATTTGGCGACCATGCCGTGCCCGAAGGCGACGGGATCGCGAAGCATCCTGATCGTATTGCCGACCAGCGGCCAGCCGTCCTCGCCCGGTATGTGGTCGAGGGCATGCGGCGGCACGCGCGGGAGCCAATGCGGGTTGGCGGCGAAGCTGTGCGCGAGCGCGGGCATAGCTGGGTCTCCGGCGGTTGTTACTGACATCGATGCTGATAGCGCGCCGGCGTAGCAAGCTTTTTTGCAACGCGGCCTGCAATAGCCCTTGCGGATGGGGGTGCGATGATTCACCTTGCAGTCGTGCCGCGACACGCGAAACGGGGAGTGCGCACAATGCCCATCAACAATGCGAAAGGAGGTGATCCGATGTCTCATGGTTCAGCAGCGAGGTCGGTCAGTTTCCAGCGGAGCGCGCGCGGCTAAAAGCTTGCGGATGCGCGTTCCGGCGGGGAAACCCTCCGATCGCTGACCATGTCTTAGGGTCGCCGGGATTGCCCCGGCGGCCCTTTTTCATATTGATTGTCAAGCGCGTGGGATCATGTCCGCCCGTCCACCATGTCCGGCGCCAGGTCTAATCCGGCGCGGCCGCCGGCGGCGGTGTCATGCGGCGCGGCCGGATAGGCCGGTTCGGCGGGCTCCTCCACCTCCAGCATGCCTTCCCATTTGGTAATGACGCTGGTGGCGACCGCGTTGCCGACGACGTTGGTGGCGGTGCGGCCCATGTCGAGGAACTGGTCGATGGCGAAGATCAGCGCGACGCCCTCCACCGGCAGACCGAACATCGCGAGCGTGCCGGTTATGACGACGAGGCTGGCGCGCGGGACGGCGGCGATGCCCTTGGAACTGATCATCAGCGTAAGCAGGATCGCGATCTGCGTGCCGATGCTGAGGTCGATGCCATAGGCCTGCGCGATGAAGATCGTCGCGAAGCTCATGTACATCATCGAGCCGTCGAGATTGAAGCTGTAGCCGAGCGGCAGCATGAAGCCCGAGATACGGCGCGGGACGCCGAAGCGATCGAGCTGTTCGAACAGCTTCGGCAAGGCCGCCTCGCTCGACGCGGTCGAGAAGGCGATGAGGATAGGCTCGCGGATATAGCGGATGAGCGTGAGGATGCGGCGGCCGAGGAAGATCGCGCCGACGCCGAGCAGGATCGCCCACAGGACGAGCAGGGTCAGATAGAATTCGCCGAGCAGCTCGACATAGGTGCCGAGGATGCCGAGGCCGTTGGTCGCGACCACCTTCGCCAGCGCGCCGAACACCGCGAAGGGGGCGAAACGCATCACGTAACCGGTGATCTGCAGCATCATTTCGGCCAGCGCGTCCGCGCCGCGTACGAGTACCGCCCCCTTCTCGCGGAGGGCAGACAGCGCGATACCGGCGAACAGCGAGAAGACCAGGATCTGGAGGATGTTGTTGGTGGCCAGCGCCTCGAACGCGTTCTTGGGGAACACCGCGAGAATGAATTCGAAACCGTTCAGCTTGGCGACCTCGCCGACGTCGGTTTCGGTAGCGGCGAAGTTCACGCCGACGCCGGGTTCGAGCAGATTGACCGCGACCAGGCCGAGCGCGATCGAGATGAAGCTCGCGATGATGAACCAGGTGATGGCGCGGAAACCGATGCGCCCGAGCGCGCTGCTGTCCCCCATGTGCGCGATGCCGGCGACGATGGTCGACAGGATCAGCGGCGCGACCAGCATCTTGATGAGGTTGAGGAAGATGCCCGACAGCAGGCCGAAGCTGTCGAGGTAGAAACTCTTGAGATCGCCCGTCGTGCCGAACGGCCAGATCGTAACGGGGCCGACAGGGACGTTGGCATAGACCAGATAGCCCGCGAGCACGCCCAGGATCATCCCGGCGAGGATGTACCAGGTCAGTTTCTTGTCCATGCGTGGCTCCCCCGCCGCTGTTCGTTGTTATGGCCGGGTCTAACCCGTAGCCCTGAGCTTGTCGAAGGGCGTTTCGCTACCCGCACTGCGCCCGGTGGAGCAGTTTATGATCGGCGAGGACGAGCGCCATCATCGCTTCGACCACGGGCACGCCGCGGATGCCGACGCACGGATCGTGGCGGCCGGGCGTGCTGATTTGCGTTGCCGATCCCTCGCGCGTGATCGTCTCGACCGGGTTCAGGATCGAACTGGTCGGTTTGAACGCGACGCGCACTCGCACCGGCTGGCCAGTGGAGATGCCGCCGGCGATGCCGCCCGCATGGTTCGTCAGGAACAGCGGTCCGTCGGCGCCGGGACGCATGGCGTCGGCATTGCTTTCGCCGGTCGAAAGCGCGGCCGCGAAACCGTCGCCGATCTCCACGCCCTTCACGGCGTTGATGCCCATCATCGCGTGCGCGAGCTCGGCATCGAGCTTGGCGTAGATCGGCGCGCCCCAGCCGGCGGGCACGCCGTGCGCCTCGCACACCACGACCGCGCCGAGCGACGAGCCCGATTTGCGGGCGGTATCGACCAGCGCCTCCCAACGGGCTGCAGTGGTCGCATCGGGGCAGAAGAAAGGATTGTTGCCGATCTCCCCTGCGTCGAACCGCGTGTCGTCGATCGCGACGTCGCCGATCTGCTGCACCCAGGCGCGCAAGCGAACCTCGGGGATCACCAGCCGCGCGACTGCGCCCGCGGCGACGCGCGACGCGGTCTCGCGCGCGCTCGAACGGCCGCCGCCGCGATGGTCCCGCAGGCCGTATTTGGCGTCATAGGCATAGTCGGCGTGGCCCGGGCGATAGGCCTGCGCCACGGTCGAATAGTCCTTCGACCGCTGGTCGACATTGTCGATCATCAGGCTGATCGGCGTGCCGGTGGTGCGGCCTTCGTACGTGCCGGAGAGAATGCGCACCCGGTCGGGCTCCTGCCGCTGCGTCGTGTAGCGCGACTGGCCAGGGCGGCGCGCGTCGAGGAACGGCTGGATATCGCCCTCGCCCAGCGCCAGGCCCGGCGGGCAGCCGTCGACGACCGCGCCGATCGCAGGCCCATGGCTTTCGCCCCAGGTGGTGAAGCGGAAAAGGTGGCCGAAGCTGTTGAGGGTCATGCGGCAGCGATGGCGGCGTGCGCCGCAAACTGCAAGGCGGGCCTAGACCCCGCGCATCAATCCCGGGATCAGCGGCAGCAGCTCGTGGGTCATGTAGCCGATCGGCCCCATCGTCTCGGCTAGGCGGCGGCCGGCTTCGCCGTGCAGCCAGATGCCCCAGGCGGCGGCCTGGAACGGGGGCAGCCCCTGCGCGCCCAGCGCGGCGATGAGGCCGGCGAGCGTATCGCCCGAGCCGGCCATGGCGAGGCCGATGCCGCCGCCGGCATAGGTCAGGCGCGTATAGCCCTGCATGAGGTGGCTGACCGGGCCCTTGGCCATGATCGTCGAGCCGTAGCGGTGCGCCGCGCGTTCGAGCGCGGCGACGGGATCGGCCGCGATCTCTTCGCCATCGCATTCGAGCAGGGCCGCCATTTCCCCCGCATGCGGGGTCATGACGGTCGCGCCGTCACGCGCGATCAGTGCGCCCGCATGGCGCGGCAGGCAGTGCAGCGCGGCGGCGTCGAGCAGAAGGAGCTTGGTGACAGGGATCGCGGGCAACAGCGTTTCGAGCAGGTCTTCGGCCGAATCGTGATTGGCCATCGCCGGGCCGATCACGATCGCGTCATGCTTGTCGATCGCGTCGAGAAGTATCGCGCCCGCCCCGTCGGCGATCTCTCCGTCCCTGGTTTCGGGCAGAGCGATCACCCCGCATTGCGGCTGTGCGATGCCAAGCGCCATCGCCGCCGATTCGATGGTGGCGATGGTGACGCGCCCGGCACCGGCGCGAAAGCCGGCCTCCGCAGTCAACAGCAGACCGCCGGGGACGCGGCGGCAGCCGCCAACCACCAGCACGCGACCGCGCCCATGCTTGTCCACGCCGTCGTCGTGGCGCGGCAGCGGATGCTGTTTCAGCCAGGCGCTGTCCAGCGGCAGGCTGGCAGGCGGTTCCATATCAGCCATGGGCGGTCGCCATCAGCGGCAGCGATCTATCCACGGGCCGCCACCATCGCGTCGGGAGCGCGGGTCACGGGCGTTTCCTCCTCCGCCATCGGCGCGGTGACATTGTAGCGCGCGAGCACGAGATTGCCGTCGCGTCCCGCCGACGGGTCGAAGCGATATTCGGTGAGGCCGCAATTGGCGACGTCGCCCGCCTTGTCGATGGCGAGGATTTCCGCTTCCGACAGATTTTCGATGATCGCGCGCAGGCACAGGACGACGACCTGGTGCGCGACGATCATCACCCGGCGCCCGGAATAATGGAGCGAGACGGTGTCGAGCAGGGAGCGCAGCCGCAGGATCACGTCGCACCAGCTTTCGCCGCCGGGCGGGCGATGGTAATATTTGCCGATGAGCCCGCGCAGGTGCGCCTGGTCGGGCTGGAGCGCCCGGATGCCGGCGGTCGTCAGCCCGTCGAGGATGCCGAACTCCTTCTCGCGCAGCCGCTCGTCGATGCAGATCGGCTCGTCGGGTGCGCAGCCGCCGGCGGCGCGGAAATATTCGGCGGTCTGCACGGCGCGGGTATAGGGGGAGGCGAGCATGATCTCGGGCCGGCCGTCCTCATGCCCGCCCGCGAACCATCGCCCGAGCGCCTCGGCCTGCTGGAAGCCGAGCGCGGACAAGGGCACGTCGACATCGCGAAGATCGAGCGCGATACGGTGTTCGCCGGCGAGGTCGGCGGCGTCGCGCGCGACATTGCCTGCGCTCTGCCCGTGGCGCACGACCCACAGCACGCTAGGCCAGCGCGATTTCA
>CBDUBN010000066.1:0-10801 GCA_965365395.1 uncultured Sphingomonas sp. | reverse complement strand
GAGACCGCGAAGCATCTGGGGATGACGCCAAGCGCGTGGCGGGACGGCGGCGCGGGCGTCACCATTCGCTGGGCGCTCGCCGATACCAGCCTCGGCCGGATGCTGGTCGCCGCCACGACCAGGGGCATCTGCCGCCTGTCGTTCGAAGAGGACGAACAGGCGTTGCGTCGCCGCTTTCCACGCGCGACGATCGAGCCGGGGGACGAGGCATTGGCTGAAACGATGGCGGCTGCAGTGGAGGCGGTCGAGCGGCCCGGGCGCATCTGCCACCTGCCCCTCGACGTGGCCGGAACCGCGTTCCAGCGGGCAGTCTGGGCCGAACTGATGCGCATCCCGCCAGGCGAGACGCGCAGCTATGCCCAGATCGCCGCAGCGGTGGGCAGGCCGGGCGCGGTGCGCGCGGCGGGATCGGCGAACGGCGCGAACAGCGTGGCCGTGCTGATCCCCTGCCACCGCGTCGTGCGCAGCGACGGAACGCTGGGCGGCTATGCCTATGGGTCGGAGAGGAAGGCGGCACTGCTGGAGCGGGAAGCGCAGGCCACACAGGCGGCAATGCCCTGTTCGCCTTCGCTTTCGACGGCCTGATCCTCCTCCGGCGGAGGCGGCCGCTCGCCCGTGCCGCCCGCATCGATCCAGCGCAGCAGCAGCAGCGCATAGGATTGCAGCTGCGAACGGTGCGGGGCGAAAGCGAGCGGCGCCAGGGCATTGCGCGCCGCGGACAGATTTCCGCGATCGATCAGCTCGCGCACGACCGTCATCCGCAGCGCCGGATCCTGCGGCACCAGCGTGCTCGCCTTGTACAGGCCGTCGACCGCGGCTTCGGTCGCGGGCTGACCTGCCAGTCCGAAACTCTCGTAATAGGCGATCAGCGGGATCTGGTTTTCGGGGTCGGCGCGGTTGGCGCGCACGATGCTCGCGCGCGCGGTCCGGACGATGTCTTCGCTCGGCACCCCGCCGCCCGCCGCTGCGGCCTCGAGCAAGATCTGCCCCTTGAGCGTCAGGCCGACGACGTTCGCGCTATCGAGCGCCAGCGCCCGGTCGGTCGCTGCCGCCGCTTCCGGGAAGCGGCCCGCATAGCGCCATAGACGTGCTTCGAGCAGCGCTACGGCCGGGTCGTCGGGGTAGCGCGCCGCCGTGCGCCGGACCCGCTCGGCGATGGGTACATGATCCTCGGCGCTCATCGGCCGCATCGCCTGCAGCTCCTCCGCAACGACCGCCGCCTCGCCCGCGCGCATCACCCGCACCACCGGCGGTCGACCGAGTTCGGGGGGCAAGGGCACGCGCTGGTACTGGAACCGGTTCGACCGCAGGTACCGGCGCAGGTCCCGATCGAGCTGTTCCAGACCGCCGGGGAACGCGGCGTTGGCCGCTTCCTCGACATTCTGGCTGCTGCGCAGCGCCTGGACGAACGCCCGCAATTGTCCGCGTCGCTCGTCGGTGAAGATGAAATAATGGGCAATCAGCCAATATTGGCCGTAGCTGGCAACGCCGCTATTCCGGTCCTCCGGATCGCGCGGCTGCATCATTCGCTGGATCGGCACCCAGGGCAGGTACGACAGCTCGTTCGCGCGGTGATAGGCGACCGCACCATAGGTGATCTGTCCCGGCCGGTCGAATTGCGCGGTCGAGAGGACTTCCGCGAACCCCTCGATATACCAGGGCGGGTAAACGCCGCGCATGTGCTGCAACATGAAATGATGCGCATATTCGTGAAACAGGATGATCGAGGAAAATTCGCTCTGGTCGCGCGGGACCACCGCGATTGCGCCTTCTTGCGTCGGACGATAGAATCCTGCGGCGTCGCTGCTGCCGTTGACCCCCATTGCCCGGTGCACATCCGATAACCGATCGACGAGATAGATGCGCACGCGCGGGCCACCCTCGACCGGCGTCACGCCTGTCGCCCGCCCCAGCAGCCAATGCAGTGCCTCGAGCTGCTGCGACAGGCGGATCAGTTGCTGTTCCGGCCCGCCAGACTGGATGATGAAATGTTCGCTGGTCGCTTCGCGCCATTCCGCCTGGGCTGCGGTGGCGAAGCACAGGCCGAGTAACGCGACGACGGCGGTATAGAGTTTTCCCATGCGGCAAGACTAGCACGCCGCGCCGAACGCGAAAGATGCTAAAGGGCGCTCAAACGAAGCTATAGGGGTCGATGTCGACGGCGACGCGCACCTTGGCGGGCCATTCGACGCCGCCGAGCCATTCCCTGAGCATATGTTGCATCGGGAACGCCCGCCCCGCCTGCACCAGCAGCCGGTGCCTGTGGCGACCCCGGAGCATGGCGAGCGGCGCGGGGACGGGACCCCAGATGTCGAGACCCGGGGCTTGCGGCGCGGCGGTCCCCAGCGCGCGCGCGGTCTCCTCGGCCGCGGCGGCGTCCTCGCTGGACACGACGATTGCCGCCAGCCGGCCATAGGGCGGCATGCCGGCCTCGCGCCGCGCCTCGGTTTCGGCGGCGTAAAAACCTTCGGCATCGCCCGCGATCAGCGCGGACATGACCGGGCTTTCGGGTACGCGCGTCTGGATCAGCACCTCGCCTGGCTTGTCGCCGCGCCCGGCGCGTCCTGCCACCTGGGCGATCTGCTGAAAACTCCGCTCGGTCGCGCGCAGGTCGCCGCCCGACAGGCCGATGTCGGCATCGACCACGCCGACCAGCGTCAGATTGGGAAAATGATAGCCTTTCGTAACGAGCTGCGTGCCGACGACGATGTCGATCATGCCGGCCTCCATCGCCTCGACGAACTCGGCGGCGCGCGCCGGGCTCCACAGGGTGTCGCTGGTGACGATGGCGGTGCGCGCCTCGGGCCAGCGCGCCTTGACCTCGTCCGCCACGCGTTCGACCCCGGGACCGCAGGCGACGAGGCTGTCCTCGTCCTTGCACTCGGGACACAGCCGCGGCGGCGGCGTGAGGTGGCCGCAATGGTGGCACTGCAGCCGGCGGGCGAGGCGGTGCTCCACCATCCAGGCGGTGCAATTGGGGCACTGGAACCGGTGCCCGCAGGTGCGGCACAGGGTGAGCGGCGCATAGCCGCGGCGGTTGAGGAACAGCAGCGACTGCTCGCCGCGATCCAGCCGGTTCGTTATTTCGGCGACCAGGGGCGGCGCCAGCCAGGTGCCGCGGTCGGGCGGCTCGTCGCGCAGGTCCACGGCACGGATCGCGGGCAGGGTGGCGCCGCCGTATCGCGCGGGCAGCTTGATCTCGGCATAGCGCCCTGCCTCGACCTGCGCGCGGCTCTCGATCGCGGGCGTCGCGCTGGCGAGGACGACCGGCACGTCGGCGAATTTCGCGCGCATCACCGCGACGTCGCGCGCATGATAATGGACGCCGTCCTCCTGCTTGAAACTTGCCTCGTGCGCCTCGTCGACGACGATCAGGCCGAGGTTGGCATAGGGCAGGAACAACGCCGATCGCGCGCCGATGGTCACCATCGCGCTGCCGTCGGCGATCGCGCGCCAGCTCGTCCGCCGTTCGGACTGGCGCAGGCCCGAATGCCACGGCACCGGCGGTACGCCGAAACGCGCCGCAAAACGCCGCAGCATGGGTTCGGTCAACGCGATCTCGGGCAGCAGGATCAGGGTCTGCTTTCCAGCGCGCACGGCCTCGGCCACCGCTTCGAAATAGACCTCCGTCTTGCCCGACCCCGTCACGCCGTCGAGGAGATAGGGCTGGAAGCCCGCACCGATCGCACCGCGCAGCGTGGCGGCCGCCTCGCCCTGCTCGACGCTGAGCGCGGGCGGCGCATGGTCGGGGTCGGGCACGGGCGGCGTCTCGTCGGGGGCGATCGCGATCGCTTCCAGCGCGCCGGCCTTTACGAGGCCACGCAGCACCGCCTCCGTGACCCCGGTCAGCGCGACGAGGTCGGCGATGCTGCCGCTGGCCGCCCCGATTTTTTCCAGCGCTTGCGCGCGCTGCGGGGTCATGCGCGGCGGCACGCTGCCGGTGGCGCGATATTCGACGATCGGGCGCCCGCCGTCGCGCAGCGCGGCGTTGGGCACCACCATGCGCAACACCGAGCCCGCGGGGCTGAGATAATAGTCCGCAGTCCATTCGATCAGGCGGCGCAGGTCGGGCGGCAGCGGGGGCAACGGCAGTACGGCCAGCAGTTCGCGCAACCGGTTGTCGCCGACCGTTTCGCTGGCCAGCGCGGCGCAATCGTCGATCCCCTCGCCCGGGGCGTCCCAGACCGCGCCCAGCATCCTGCGCGGTCCCAAGGGCACCTCGACCAGGCTTCCCGGCGGCGCCTCCACCCCATGCGGCACGCGATAGTCGAGCGGCCCGAGCGCACCGGTAGCAAGGAGGACGCGGACGCGCGACATGCGCGAACATATAGGGATTCACAGCAGTTTGGCGAGGGCTGACAAAGCCCGCGACGCTGCTACCATCGCGGTATGCGGGAGAAGGAATTGCGGCTCGCGCTGGTCTGCTACGGCGGGATCAGCCTGGCGGTCTACATGCACGGCGTGACCAAGGAGGTGTGGCATCTGGTCCGCGCGAGCAGAGCGCTGCACGACGGCGACGCGCCCCCGGACGCGGTGGCCGGGGTCTATCATCGGCTGCTCGTGCAGCTGGAGGCGACCTCGGCTACGCGCCTGCGCGTGCTGAACGATATCGTCGCGGGGGCAAGTGCCGGCGGGATCAACGGCATCTTCCTCGCCCGCGCGATCGGCACCGGAGAGTCGCTCGATCCCCTGACCGATCTGTGGCTGAGCAGGGCCGACGTCACGGTCCTGCTCGACCCCGATGCACGGCCGTGGTCGCGGCTGACCAAATGGTGGGCGGTGCCCCTTGCCTGGCTGATGAGCCGTACGCCCGCCAACATGATCGACAGCACGGTGGAACGCGGCGCGCGCGCCGAGGTCCGCACCAAGCTGTCGCAGTTCGTGCGCGCGCGCTGGTTCGCGCCCCCGTTCGGCGGCGCGATTTTCACCGGGCTGCTCCTGGATGCGTTCGACGCGATGGCATCGGGAGCGAAGGGGCCGGTTCTGCTCCCGCCCGGCCAACCGCTCGACCTGTTCGTGACCGTCACCGACTTCCTGGGCCATGCCGAAACGATGCGGCTCAACAGCCCGGCTGAGGTCATGGAGACGGAGCATCGCCTGACCTTTGGATTCCGTAAGGCCACGGGCATGCGCGACGATGTGGTGGACATCGTCGGCCTAGTCTTCGCCGCGCGCGCGACTGCCAGTTTTCCGGGGGCCTTTCCGCCTTTCACGGTGCGCGAGATAGATCATGTCCTGGCGAAGCGCGGACTGGCCTGGGCGGGTCGCGGCAGCTTCTTGCAACGGCAACTGGGTGATGCGGGGGATACGCGGGTCCTGGTCGACGGCTCCGTGCTGGCCAATGCCCCGTTCCGGCCCGCCATCGCCGCGTTGCGGCAGCGTCCGGCGCGGCGCGAGGTCGATCGCCGTTTCGTCTATATCGATCCGAAACCGGGGCGAAAGAGCATCAGCGTCGGCGGCGCCGCCGCGAGCGAAAAGCCGCCCGGCTTTTTCGCGACCATCTTTCGCACCCTGTCCGATATCCCGCGCGAGCAGCCGATTCGCGACAACGTCGAAGCGCTGGAGGCGCTGTCGAGCCGAGTCCGCCGCACGCGCGCCATCATCGAGGCGATGCGGCCGGAAGTGGAGGAGCGGATCGAAGGCGCGCTGGGCCGTACCTTCTTCCTCGACCGGCCCACGCCCGCGCGCCTCGCCGCCTGGCGCGCGTCGGCGCATGCCAAGGCAGCAGCGGAAGGCGGCTACGCCTTTGTCGCCTACAGCCATCTCAAACTGTCGCTCATCGTCGAGGAACTGGCGCGCGTCGTCGCCGATGCCGCGGGCGCGCGCGACGAGCGTGCCCGCAGCGGCTGGCGCGATGCGGTCTGGGCCGAGGTGCGCGCGCGCGGCCTGCACCAGATCGCCACGGGCGCGGCCGCCGGCACCATCGTCACCTTCTTCCGAGAACATGATGTCGCCTATCGCGTCCGCCGCTTGCGCCACCTGGCGCGTGCACTCGACGATATCGCCGCGGCTGGCGACGGCACGGACCTCGCCGCCATCGAGCGGGCGCGCGGCGCGATTTACGAAACGCTCGGCGTCTATCGCGACAGGCAGTCGGCCGATCACTATGCCCGCCTGGGCCATGACGGCGCGGATCATGGCGATGTCACGGCGCTGATCGACGCCGTGGCCGCGCGGCGGGGCCTGCTCGGCGTGGATGCACTCGCCGACGCGGCGCTTGCCGAGGCGCTGGCCGCGCTTCCCAAGGTGCCGCGGCGCGCGCTGGTGCTCGCCTATCTCGGTTTCGCCTTCTACGACGCGGCGACGCTGCCCCTGCTGCACGCCGACGGCGACGGCGAATTTGACGCGATCAAGATCGACCGCATCAGTCCTGACGACGCGACCGCGATCCGTGCTGGCGGTGCCGAGGCGACGCTGAAGGGCATCCAGTTCAACAGTTTCGGCGCCTTCTTCAGCCGCGCTTTTCGAGAAAACGACTATCTCTGGGGCCGACTCCATGCCGCGGAACGCCTGATCGCCATCGTCGCAAGTTCCGCGCCGCCAGGGTGCGAGGTGCCGGGTGACATTCTGCGCGGCCTGCAGCGCGATGCGTTTCGCGCTATCCTGGTGGAGGAAGAGTCGCGCCTGGTGGCCGTGCCAGGACTGATCGAGGAGATACGCGGAGAGATCGGCTAGGCGTGACGCTCAGTGGCTGTGGCCGTGTTCATCCGATGGCTCTGCCACGCCATGCTCATGCCCGCCACCTTCCAGGCTCCGCCAGATGGCGGTGACGAACGCATCGCCCTTGATGAACGCATCGGGATTCACGTCCCATCGCGCGGCCGGGCGCATGGCGATGACCTGCTCCAGCGTCTTTCCCGCCGCCTTCTCGCGCTCGACCACGCCGATCACCTCGGCCAGCATGTCGCGATAGCCGATCAGGTCGCTGCGCCGCGCGAGCGGGCCGTGGCCGGGGATGATCACCGTCGCATCGTCGGCGACCTCGATCACGCGATTGGCCGCGGCGAGAACGCCGCGCGCATTGCCGCCGCTGTCGAGATCGATGAACGGCAGGCTGACCTGGTTGAAGAAAAGATCGCCCATGTGGATGACGTTGGCGGTGCGGAACCAGACGATGCTGTCGCCGTCGGTATGCGCGTGCGGCATGTGCATGGTGCGGATGCCGCCGTTCATGTGCAGCTGGATACCGTCATGCCAGGTGATGATCGGCAGCGCGACGGCGGGCGAGGGCGGCGTGTTGGCGAAGCGACCGCCCTGCTGCGTGCTCATCCGCTCGCGCACGTGATCCTGCGCCATGATGATCGCGCCGGCACCCCCGAAGTTCTCGTTCCCGCCGGTGTGGTCGCCGTGCCAATGCGTGTTGATCAGATATTTGGCCGGCTGCGCGCCCAGAGCGGCGATCGCCGCCTGAATTCGCGGCGTCAGCGGCGCGAACTGGTCGTCCACCACGATCGTACCGTCTGGCCCATGGCTGACGGCGATGTTGCCGCCCGCGCCGAACAGAACGGACACGCCGGGCGCCGCGGTCTCAGCGCGGATCTGCACCGCGCTCAGATCCTGCTGCGCGGAAGCGGGCACCGCTAGAAAAAGGGCAAGAGCGATGGATGTAACGCGCATGGTGTGTCTCCGACCGCGCGAATAGCGCGCTCGCCGGAAGTAGCAGGATGGACGGACAGGACAAGCGGTCTGCCCGACGTCCCTACGTCGCGAACATGTCCCGTATCCTGCCGAAGAACCCCTCGCTCTGCGGGCATTCCTCTCCTGTTTCGGTCGCGCGAAACGCTTCGAGCAGCTCCCGCTGCTTGGCGCTGAGCTTCGTCGGCGTTTCGACATCGACCTCGATGACGAGATCGCCGTTGCCGCGCGCGTTGAGCACAGGCATGCCGGCGCCGCGCTTGCGCAGCTGCTTGCCCGACTGGATTCCTGCCGGAATCTTGAATTCGTGCGCGGTGCGATCAAGCCCGGGCACCGTCAAGCTGCCACCCAACGCCGCGGTCGTGAAGCTGATCGGCACGCGTGCGAACAGCGTCGATCCGTCGCGCTGGAACACGCTGTGCTTCCTGACGTGGAGGAAGATGTAGAGGTCGCCAGCGGGCGTGCCGCGCGGGCCCGCTTCGCCTTCGCCCGACAGGCGGATGCGCGTGCCTTCGTCCACGCCCGCCGGGATGGTGACGGTCAGCGTCTTCTTGCGATCGACCCGTCCTTCGCCGCGGCAGGCGGTGCAGGGATCGGTGATCGTCTCGCCAGCGCCGTGACAGGTCGGGCAGGTGCGCTCGACCATGAAGAAGCCCTGCTGCGCGCGCACCTTGCCGTGCCCGGCGCAGGTGCGGCAGCGGCTGGCGCTCGTCCCCGGCTTCGCACCGCTGCCCGAACAGGTGCCACAGGCCACCGCGACCTCGACGTCGATCTCGGCGTTCTTGCCATGGAACGCCTCGTCGAGGCTGATCTCCATGTCGTAGCGCAGGTCCGCGCCGCGACCGTTCCCGCGACGCCCCTGCGCCTGCTGGCCGTTGAAGGCATTGCCGAAGATGGTTTCGAAGATATCGCCGATATCGGAGAAATCCCCGCCACCGCCGAAGCCGCCGCCACCGGCGCCGCCCTGCCGGAAAGCGGCATGGCCGAACCGGTCGTAGGCCGCGCGCTTCTGCGGATCCTTCAGGCAGTCATAGGCTTCGTTGATCGCCTTGAACCGTGCCTCGCTGTCCTTGCAGCCCGGGTTCTTGTCCGGGTGGAAACGGATCGCGAGCTTGCGATAGGCGCTCTTGAGCGTTGCCTCGTCGGCGGTGCGCTCGCATTCGAGCAGCTCGTAGAAGTCGATGTCAGCTTGCATGCAAAAGCCCTCTCCCCTCCGGGCAGAGGGTTGGGAGAGGGGCAGTCATCGGACCACGCCCTCCCAATGCTCTTCGGCCCGGTCCTCTCCCCGACGGGGAGAGGAGAAGGGTTTACTTCCTGTCGTCTTCGACTTCGGAGAACTCGGCGTCGACCACGTCGTCGTCCTGCGCCGCCGCCGGCTCCTCGCCCGCCGGCGCTTCCGCCGCAGCCGATGCCTGCTCCTTCTCGTAGATCGCCTGTCCGAGCTTCATCGCGACCGTACCCAGCGCGGCCGACTTCTCCTTCATCGCGTCGGCATCGCCGCTGTCGATGGCGGTCTTCGCCTCGGCGATCGCTGCCTCGATCTCCGACTTCAGGCTCTCGTCCACCTTGTCGCCATGCTCGGCAAGCTGGCGCTCGGTCGTATGGACCATGCTCTCGGCATTGTTCTTCGCCTCGGCGCCCTCGCGGCGCTTCTTGTCCTCGTCAGCGAAGCGTTCGGCGTCCTTGACCATCTGATCGATGTCGGCGTCGCTGAGGCCACCCGACGCCTGGATGCGGATCTGCTGTTCCTTGCCGGTGCCCTTGTCGCGCGCGGACACGTTGACGATGCCATTCGCGTCGATGTCGAACGTCACCTCGATCTGCGGTACGCCGCGCGGGGCAGGAGGGATGCCCACCAGATCGAACTGGCCCAGCATCTTGTTGTCCGCCGCCATCTCGCGCTCGCCCTGGAACACGCGGATGGTCACCGCCTGCTGATTGTCGTCGGCGGTCGAATAGACCTGGCTCTTCTTGGTGGGGATCGTCGTGTTGCGGTCGATCATGCGCGTGAACACGCCGCCCAGCGTCTCGATGCCGAGCGAGAGCGGCGTCACGTCGAGCAGCAGCACATCCTTGACGTCGCCCTGCAACACACCCGCCTGGATCGCGGCTCCGATGGCGACGACCTCGTCCGGATTGACGCCGGTGTGCGGCTCCTTGCCGAAGAACTGCTTCACGACCTCGCGGACGCGCGGCATGCGGGTCATGCCGCCGACCATCACGACCTCGTCGATCTGCTCGTTCTTCAGCCCAGCGTCAGCCATCGCCTTCTTCAGCGGGTCGAGCGTGCGCTTGATGAGATCGTCGACCAGCTTCTCGAGGTCGGCGCGGGTGATTGTCTCGACCAGATGCAGCGGTGTCGTCGCACCGCCCTCCATGCGCGCGGTGATGAACGGCAGGTTCACCTCGGTCGTCTGCGCCGATGACAGCTCGATCTTCGCCTTCTCCGCGGCTTCCTTCAGCCGCTGCAGCGCGAGCTTGTCGGTCCTGAGGTCAATGCCCTCCTTGCCCTTGAACTTGTCGGCCAGATAATCGACCAGCTTGGTATCGAAATCCTCACCGCCCAGGAAGGTGTCGCCGTTGGTCGACTTCACCTCGAACACGCCGTCGCCGACCTCGAGGATCGAGATGTCGAATGTGCCGCCGCCAAGGTCGTAGACCGCGATCGTCTTGTTCTCGGTCTTGTCGAGCCCATAGGCAAGCGCCGCCGCAGTCGGCTCGTTGATGATGCGCAGCACCTCTAGCCCAGCGATCTGGCCGGCGTCCTTCGTCGCCTGCCGCTGCGCGTCGTTGAAATATGCGGGCACGGTGATCACCGCCTGCGTCACCGTCTCGCCCAGATAGGCCTCGGCCGTCTCCTTCATCTTCTGCAGCGTGAAGGCGCTGATCTGCGACGGTGAATAGTCCTCGCCGCCAGCCTTGACCCAGGCGTCGCCGTTCTTGCCCTTGACGATCGAATAGGGGACCAGTTCCATGTCCTTCTTGGTCATGGGATCGTCGAACCGGCGGCCGATCAGGCGCTTCACCGCATAGATGGTGCTGTCGGGATTGGTGACCGCCTGGCGCTTCGCCGGCTGGCCGATCAGGCGCTCGCCGTCCTTGGTGAAGGCAACGACCGACGGAGTCGTGCGCGCGCCTTCCGCATTCTCGATGACCTTGGGGCTGC
>CBDUBN010000065.1:0-11645 GCA_965365395.1 uncultured Sphingomonas sp. | reverse complement strand
AACGATGGTTGCGGCGGCCCGGCCTTGCCGCGCAAACGCACCAACTGCCGATCAGGCCGTCTGCGTGTTCGCCAGAAAATTATACGGATCGATGCCGCGTCCGCGATAGGTATCGTGGCAAGCGCGGTACGTCTTCGGCTCGCCGATGTTCAGGCGGGCACGCGCTTGTTCCAACGGTTCGCTCAGCAAAGACATGATGCTTTCGCAATGGATCGTCGGCGCCGCCGCGCCATGGCGCTGGCCCTCGCGCAGCGCGGCGAACACGGGCGCCCCGGCGCGCACCTTCCGCTTCAGGTCGAGCCCGCCGAGATAGGCGATGAAGAAATTGCCGAGGTTGCGGTTCTGGCCGTAGGTAAAGGCCAACACGCACTGCTCGCCTAGCGCGTCGCGGCCATAGCCGGTCAGCACGTGCAGCATGTCGTGCGTGTCGCGCAATCGATCGGAATACCATTGCAGCTGGTCGTTGTAGCGCGGCCGACCCATCTTCGCGGCTTCGGCGACCAGCCCCGCAGCGCTCAGCCCCTCCGTCTCCATGAAATCGCAATAGGCGTGCGCAACGCTGCCACGCGGCAGGCGGCGAAGTGCTGCGTGGTCATCGAGCAGATCGGGTAGATAGGGCTCCTCGATCATCAGCCGCTGGCCGACCGCGCTTTCGCAAAAAGCGCGGGCGTCGGGCAGATAGCCCCGGCGCGGCAGGCATTCGAAGATATGAAACACCTGTTCGGTGTCTTCCTTGTCCGCGAGCAAGGTGCGCAGGTGGGCCAGCGCCCGGAACGGACGAAAGCGGGGTGCGATGCGCGCCGGGTCGGCGAAGATGGCGGAAGAGAGCATCGATCAGCCTCGGGCGAACGGGCGACTCGCTGCCGCCGTGGTCCAGCTAGGCTAGACTGACATTAGTGTCAATAGTGGTCAGCGCCGTTCATAGGGTGCGACACCGGCCCCGAGCGTGTTGCGCCCGATCGCGAGACGTGCGCCCGACCAATCGGCGACGAAGAAGGTGTCGCGCGCGACGCCGTTCACGATGCGCGCGCTGTTCGCGGCGATGGCGAGGCCGGCTGATGGATGCGCGCGCCCCTCCGCCGCCACGGCGATGAAGGCGGAATAGTTCTCCTTGTCCGCGCCCTGGATGAAGACATTGTCGGCGATGCGCCCGGTCGCGCCGGTGGACAGGTCGATCATATAGTTGGTGGCGGATCCCTGGCTGTCGTCGAACATATTGTCGACGATCTCGGCCCGCGCCGCGCGGCTCTTGACGTAATGGCCGCCCTGCCCGCGCTCGAAGCGCGAACGAGTGACGACGAGCGCGCCATAATCGCCGATATAGATGGAGTGCGCGCACGGATTGTCGCCGCATCGTCCGAGTCGGCTGAAGGTCGAGCGATCGATGCGGATCGTCGCGCCGGGATCGTCGGCGGTCAAAATGCCCTGTTCGCTGTTGCGGAACGTCGCGTTGAGAACGTTGAGGTCGCCGCGCTCGAGGCGGATGCCTGCGCCGTTGAGGTCGGGCACGCGCATGTTCTGGAACAGGATGCCGTCGACCGTGGCGCTCGCCCCGCGCAGCACCAGTGCCGCCTTGCCTTCGCAGGCCACGCCATCGAATATTGCCGTGCCCGGCTCGGCCGCGCGGAAGACGACGCGGCCTTCACGCTGTACGGCGCACTGTGCGTAGGTGCCGGGGCCCAGCAGCACGGTTCCCTGCCCCGATCCGATGGCATCCACAGCCGCCTGAACGCTGCGGAAATCGCGACCGAGTTCCGGAACCTGCACCACCTGCGCGAGGGCGGCGTTGGCCGGGCAAAGGAGCGCGGCGAGCGCTGCGACGATGATGCGATGCACTTTCACGCCCCAAACGTAGCCGAGGCATGGAGACCACGGAAGCGGACCGTCTCAAACAAGGACAGTTCGACGGATGCCAACGGCATATTTCCCCGGTCAAGGTAAACGCCGCCTTTACTTTTGTTATGATTCGTGCGAACCCGGAATCGCAATCGGACCGGAGAATGTCCGCGCCCCTTCCCGTTGTCCACCGGAGGTCTCCATCATGCACGCCCGTCTGCTCACCGCTGCTGCCATCGCCCTTAGTTCGCTGTCCGCGACCGCCAACGCCGAAATCGTCGTCGTCGATGCCGCGGCGAACAGCTCGACCGGCGGCACCGGCGCCACCACGACGCTGACCTTTACGCTGGGTCAGATATTCCGCGTCCGTTCGAGCATCAACGATCTGTGGAGCGCGGGGTCGCTGCCGCGTTTTTCGGACGGTAGCGGTCTGGTCGCCGATCGCTTTGCAACCGCCGCCGATGATTCGGGCCAGCCGGTCGGCACGCAGATCGGGACGGACTTCGGTCCCTATACGCAGAACGGGTTCACCGCGCCTTACGGCTCGCTGGTCGCGCGCTACAGCGACGGCACCTACCAGCTGCTGGGCGCGAATTTCACCGGCGCGGCCGCCGGTAACGGGACGGCCGAACTGTTCTACTGGGATTCCAACAACGGCGACAACACGGGCAACATCCGCTTCAACATCCTTGCCGGTGTTCCCGAGCCAACCAGCTGGGCGCTGATGATCCTGGGCTTCGGCGTGATCGGCGGCGCCATGCGCGCCCGTCGCCGCCAGACGACCAAAGTTTCGTTCGGCTAGGACGCACGTAAGCCATCAAGAAGCCCGCCGGAGCGATCCGGCGGGCTTTTTCTTGCGCAGAACGGCAATCGGCACAGGCCGCGCCTCGATCACCCTAATCCAAATTGGGCCGCAGCCAGCGCCGCGCCATGTCGATATCGACCCCGCGTCGAAGCGCATAGTCGGCAGCCTGCTCCTCGCCGACCCGCGCCACGCCGAAATAGGCAGCCTGCGGATGGGCAAAGTAAAAGCCGGAGACCGCGGCCGTCGGCCACATGGCGAAACTTTCGGTCAGCGTCAGCCCGGCATTGGCCGGCGCATCGAGCAGGTCGAACAGCATCGGCTTCAGGCTATGATCCGGACAGGCGGGATAGCCCGGCGCGGGGCGAATACCGCGATATTCCTCGCGGATCAGCGCATCGTTGGTCAATTGCTCGCCCGGCGCATAGGCCCACAGCGTGGTACGGACATGGCGGTGCAGGCGCTCGGCGAAGGCTTCGGCGAGACGATCCGCCAGCGCTTTCAGCAAGATGTCGGAATAATCGTCGTGCGCGCCGCGGAACCGCTCCAGATGCGGCTCGATGCCGTGGATGCCGACGGCGAAGCCGCCGATCCAGTCGCCGGCAGAGTCGATGAAATCGGCCAGGCACATGTTGGCGCGCCCCTCGCGCTTGGCGATCTGCTGGCGCAGGAAAGGCAGGCGGATGTGCTCGGCGCGCTCGACGTCATGCACGATCACGTCGTCCCCATCGCGGCGGCAGGGCCACAGCCCGGCCACGCCGCGCGCGGTCAGCCAGCGTTCGTCGATGATCGTAGCGAGCATCGCCTGCGCGTCCGCCCACAGCGCCGACGCGCTTTCCCCCACAATGGCGTCGGTCAGGATAGCGGGATAATTTCCGTGCAATTCCCACGCGCGGAAGAATGGCGTCCAGTCGATCAGTTCCGCAAGATCGGAAAGGTCCCAATCGTCGAACACATGCACGCCCGGCGCTTCGGGCGGAGGCGGCTTGATGTGCATGTCGGCGACGAAGCCATTGGCGCGTGCGTCGGCCAGGCTCAACAGGATGGACTGCCCCTTGCCCTCGCGTACGTCTCGGACATGGGCATAGTCGGCGGCGATCGCGTCGACGTACGCGTCCACTCCGGTATCGCTGACTAGGGCGGTGGCGACGCCCACCGCGCGACTGGCGTCGAGCACGTGGATGACCGGGCCGTCATAAGCCGGGTCGATGCGCAGCGCGGTGTGCACCTTGGACGTGGTCGCGCCGCCGATGAGCAGCGGGATGGTCATGCCCGCGCGCTCCATCTCCTCGGCGACCGTCACCATTTCGTCCAGGCTGGGCGTGATCAGGCCGGACAGACCGATGATATCCGCATCATTCTCGTTCGCGGCTTCCAATATGCGCGTCCAGGGCACCATCACGCCCAGATCGATTACCTCATAGCCGTTGCACTGCAGGACGACGCCGACGATATTCTTGCCGATGTCGTGCACGTCGCCCTTGACCGTCGCCATGACGATCTTGCCCTTCGCGCGCGCGCCGGCCTGCTTTTCCGCCTCGATATAGGGGATGAGGTGGGCGACTGCCTTCTTCATCACTCGCGCGGATTTGACGACCTGCGGCAGGAACATCTTGCCCGATCCGAACAAGTCGCCGACAACGTTCATGCCGTCCATCAGCGGGCCTTCGATGACCTCGATCGGCCTGCCGCCGCGCGCCTTGACCGCAACCCGCGCCTCCTCGGTATCATCCACCACATGCGCGTCGATGCCCTTGACCAGCGCATGTTCGAGCCGCTTGGTGACCTCCCAGCCGCGCCATTCCTCCGCCGCCTTTTCCGCCGCGACGTCGGTGCCCTTGAATCGCTCGGCAAGCGCGATCAGCCGGTCGGTCGCGTCCGGATCGCGGTTCAGGATGACGTCCTCGCACGCGGTGCGCAACGCGGGGTCGATGGTATCGTAGACGTCGAGCTGCCCGGCGTTCACGATCGCCATGTCCATGCCGGCGGGAATGGCATGATAGAGGAACACCGAATGCATCGCGCGGCGCACGGGTTCGTTGCCCCGAAACGAGAAGCTGAGGTTCGACAGCCCGCCGGAGATATGGACGTGCGGGCAGGACGCTCTGATCTCGCGCGTCGCCTCGATGAAATCGACCGCGTAATTATTGTGCTCCTCGATGCCCGTCGCCACTGCGAAAACGTTGGGATCGAAGATGACGTCCTCGGGAGGAAAGCCGATACCGGTCAGCAGCCGGTAGGCGCGGGTGCAGATCTCGACCTTGCGTGCCTTCGTATCCGCTTGCCCGGCCTCGTCGAAGGCCATCACGACCACCGCCGCGCCATAGGCCATGCACGCACGCGCCTGTGCCAGGAACGCTTCCTCGCCCTCTTTCATGGAGATCGAGTTGACGATCGGCTTGCCTGGCACGCACTTCAGCCCCGCCTCGATGACGCTCCATTTTGAACTGTCGATCATCACGGGCACCCGCGCGATGTCGGGCTCGGCCGCGATGAGCTTCAGAAAGGTCGTCATGGCGTGGTGCGCGTCGAGCAGTCCTTCGTCCATATTGACGTCGATGATCTGCGCTCCTGCCTCGACCTGCGCGCGCGCGACCTCGACCGCGCGCGCATAGTCGCCCGCCATCACCAGTTTCTTGAACGCCGCGGATCCCGTGACATTGGTGCGTTCGCCGATGTTGACGAAGGTGGAGGAAGCAGCCGCTATCAAAACACAAATCCGTTCGTTTCGAGCGAAGTCGAGGAGTCTGTCCAGAGGTTCGACGTGTCTCGACTTCGCTCGACACCAACAGTTCCGGAATATCGGTGTGTCAGGCCGCCATGGTGAACGGCTCCAGCCCCGCCAGCCGGGTACGAATCTCGACCTGCGGCAGCGCGCGGGGAGCCAGCCCGGTGACCGCACGTGCTATCGCCGCGATATGCGCAGGCGTCGATCCGCAACAGCCGCCCAGGATGTTGACCTGCCCCGCATCGGCCCATTCGCGCACCAGCGCCGCGGTCTCGTCGGGCGCCTCGTCATAGGCACCGAGTTCGTTGGGCAGGCCGGCATTGGGATAAATCATGATCAGTGTGTCGCACAGCGCCGAGAGGGTGCGCACGTGCGGGCGCAGCTGCTGCGCGCCGAACGAGCAGTTGAGGCCGATGGTCACCGGCCGCGCATGGCGCACCGCATGCCAGAAGGCCTCGACCGTGTGGCCCGACAGGTTGCGTCCCGACAGGTCGGTCAACGTCATCGACAGCATCACCGGCACCTCGGCCCCGCGGACCACGCCGGCTTCGTAGGCGGCCATAATCCCTGCCTTGGCGTTCAGCGTATCGAACACGGTTTCGATCAGGATGAAATCGACGCCGCCATCGAGTAGCGCGTCGATCTGTTCGCGGTAAACGTCTTTCAGGAAATCGAAGTCGATCTCGCGGTAGCCCGGATCGTTGACGTCAGGCGACAAGGACAGCGTCTTGTTCGTCGGCCCGATCGCACCGGCGACGAAACGCGGGCGTCCGTCCGCGGCCTCGAACGCGTCGGCCGCCGCGCGGGCGATGCGCGCCGAGGCATGGTTGATGTCACGCACGAGTGCCTCCGCGCCATAATCGGCCTGGCTGATGCGATTGGCGGAGAAGGTGTTGGTCGAGACGATGTCCGAACCCGCGGCGAGATAGGCTCTGGTGATGCTGTCGGGCACATGCGGCAGCGTCAGCGCGAGGATGTCGTTGTTGCCTTTCTGATCATGCGAAAGCCCCAGCCGGCCGGCATAGTCAGCCTCACCCAGCTTCCAGTTCTGGATCTCGGTACCAAAGGCGCCGTCGGTCAGCAGGATACGTTCCTCCGCCGCGGCGAACAGGCGTCGACGCGCGGTCATGACGCCGCTCCCGGTGCGGCGCGTAGCCCCAGCATGTGGCAGATCGCAAAAGCGAGCTCGGCGCGATTGAGCGTGTAGAAATGGAAGTCGCGCACGCCGCCTGCATACAGACGTCGGCACAACTCAGCGGCAACGGTCGCGGCCACCAATTGACGCGCCCCAGGCAACTCCTCCAACCCGACGAACAGCCGCTCCATCCACGCAGGCACATGGGTGCCACACATCGCCGACATACGCGCGACGTTGGCGAAATTGGTGACCGGCATGATTCCCGGCACGATATCCGCATCGATCCCGCACGCCGCCGCCGCATCGCGAAAGCGGAAAAAGGTGTCGGGCTCGTGAAAGAACTGGGTGATCGCCCGCGTCGCGCCTGCGTCAAGTTTGCGCTTGAGATTGTCGATGTCGGCCTGCGAACAATCCGCCTCGGGATGCGTCTCGGGATAGGCGGCGACAGAAATCTCGAACGGGTGCAGCCGCTTGAGGCCCGCGACCAGCTCCGCCGCGCTGGCATAGCCGTCAGGACGCGGCGCGAAGCGCGTCCCGGCCGTGGGCGGATCGCCCCGCAGCGCGACGATATGGCGCACGCCGGCTTGCCAATAGGCGTCGGCGACCGCGTCGATCTCCGCGCGGCTCGCCTCGACGCAGGTCAGATGCGCCGCGGCCGGGATGGGCGTCTCGCTGGCGATACGCGCGACGGTCGCATGGGTCCGCTCGCGTGTCGTCCCGCCGGCACCATAGGTCACCGATACGAAGCGCGGACCCAGCGGTGCCAGCATCTCGACGGAGGCCCACAGCGTTTCGTTCATCTTGTCCGTCTTGGGCGGAAAGAATTCAAAGCTCACGCCGATGTCGCCCGACAGATCGGCGAACATGGGACTGGCGGTCGCGCGGCGCGCCTCGCTCGAACTCGCTGCATGCTCGATGACAGTCATGCGGCGGCCTTTCGCATTGGTGCATCGTCGATCGTGGCATCGCTGCGGCGACGGCCGAGCCATAGTTTGACGGTAAGCTCGCCCCCGGTCAGCGCTTCGCTGGTTTCGAGCAACACGCCCGCACCGGCGAACCAGCCGCGGATCTGCGCATCGGAAAAGCCCAGGCGGGCGTGCGCGGCGTCGCGGCGCAGTTCTTCGCGGTCGTGCGGCGCGAAATCCGCGATCAGCAGATGCCCGCTGCCGCGCAGCACACGCGCCGCTTCGGCGATCACCAGGTCGGGCGCGGGCGCGAAATGCAGCACCTGGTGCATCACCACCGCATCCACGCTGGCGGACGCCAAGGGCAGCGACAGGAAATCCCCCTGCACGAGTTCGACCGCCGGCACCTGCCCGGCGAGGTGCGTCCGCGCGACGCGCAGCATTTCGGGG
Organism: uncultured Sphingomonas sp.; assembly: GCA_965365395.1. GTDB lineage: Bacteria > Pseudomonadota > Alphaproteobacteria > Sphingomonadales > Sphingomonadaceae > Sphingopyxis. The sequence goes on along the minus strand of CBDUBN010000065.1, from coordinate 3,786 downwards.
CTGCGGTCGAGCGCGGTGACGCGGGACGCGGCGTTGCCCAATATCGATGCCATCCGGCCCGTACCCGTACCGATATCGAGCAGGTGACCGAGCCGACGGTTCTTCATCAGCGACAGGATGGCGCGCTCGACCTCCTCCTCCGCGACGTGCAGGGAGCGGATGCCATCCCACTCATGCGCGTGCGCCGCGAAATAGCGGGTTGCGGCGGCCTCCCGCTCGGCTTGCACCGCCGACAGACGACTGCGGTCGGCGGCGATCATCTCCGCTTCCGCGTCCGACTGCGGCGCGGCGGCCACGAACGCTAGCAGCGCCTCGACGAGCGGGGAACGCGCAAGGCGAACATAGACCCAGCTGCCCTCGCGGCGGCGCTCGACGATGCCGGCTTCCTCGAGGATACGCAGGTGCCGCGAAACGCGCGGTTGGCTCTGGTCGAGCAACTGCGCGATTTCGCCTACTGCCAGTTCGCGGATCTGCAACAAGGAGAAGATGCGTAGCCGGGACGAATCCGACAGCGCCTGAAACAGATCGAGCAGCGTTCGGCCGCCGGCCCGGGCCGCATGGGGTTCGAAGGTCGATGGTTGCCGGATCGCGCTCACGACATGTGACATAAACTTTTCTTTATATCTGTCAACGGAAGTGCCAGGCGGCTGCAACCCTACCAAATCCGTAGATAATACGGTGCCAAGGTGCGACGAGCCGCTGGTGACCATGCGCCCGAGCGGAAACCGACGCGAAAAGCCGTTGCGCGGGAGACGTGGTATAGCTAGATCGCCGCTTGTTGACCGGGGTTCGGCGGTGATGCCGTGCGCCGTGCAGCCAAGGATTGCTCTAGAGGGGTGTTCACACCATGAAGAAGATTGCTCTTTCGCTCGTTCTCGCTGCCGGTCTCGGCGTTGCCGCTTGCTCGCAGCCTGCCGAGGAAACCACCACCGAAACCACGACCGAAGTCGCGCCTGCCGCTGAAGGCACGATGACCGAGGCCGAGACCACCACCGACGCGACTGCCGCTCCGGCCGCCGAAGGTTCGATGACCGAAGCCGCTCCGGCTGCCGACGCCACCGGCACGATGACCGAGTCGACCACCACGACCACCGAAGAAACGAAGTAATTTCGCTTCTTCGCGTTCTGGTGAACGTGATCGGAAAGGCCGCTGCCCGAAAGGGTGGCGGCCTTTTTGCTGCGCGCGGCCTGCCGATCGCCGCGCTGTTTCTGACGGCGTGCGATGCGGGCGGCGGCGACGTGCCGAGCGGTGGACTGACTGCGGGCGAAGCGGCGCAGCTCGAGCGCGCGGCGGAGCGGATCGATGCGCGCGCCCCGTCCCCGTTCGAGGAAGACGCCGCCGCGCTGGAGGCCGATGTCCGCGACCGGCTGGCGGCGGAGCAACCGGCGCAAGCGCGCTGAGTACAACGGTTTTTACCGATTGCGCGGGCCGTGCACGCTGCTATTCTGACGGGGAAGGGATTGCGGCATTCCGTCTTGGGAAAACCGGCCCATCCTTCACCTATCACCGACAAAGGAATGAACATGAAGTCGACCCTGACCCTGACCATCGCCGCCGCTGCGCTGGCGCTGACCGCCTGTTCGGAGCAGACCCAGGACGCCGCCGAAGCGACCGTGGATTCGGCCGCTGCCGACACCGCCGCCGCCGCGGATAGCGCCGCCGTCGTCGCCGAGGACGCCGCCGATGCGACCGGTGCCGCGATCGAGGAAGGCGCCGCCGAAGTCGGTGCTGCCGCCAACGAGGTCGGTGCCGAAGCGACCAACGCCGCCAACCGTACGGGCGACGCGGCCGAGGCCGGCATGGACGCCGCGCGCGAAGAGATGAAGAAGTAAGGCAACCGCCTTCCTCCCAATCGAAGGGGCGCGCCGCGAGGCGCGTCCCTTTTTTTGTGTCCAGGAGAGACGCCGCCGGTACAGGCGGTACACAGGACGGCCGATTGAAGGTTGTGCTCGAAGCGGGTTACGTATTTGGGCCTTCCTTCCTTTTCAGTCACTTGCGCGGCATTTTGCCGCGACCGTGAATCGTTACGCTCACCGGTCCATATTGGAAGATGGCACGGCAGGCCCCAAGGCCGTGCGGAGCACGGGGGCGGTGAAACCATCGATGAGAAGGAGCGTGGGCGCAGGGTGGCAGATGCGCAGGCTGTAGGACAGCGGCGCGTTGCGACGCTCCCGCGCCGCCCCGCCCCACGACGCGCGAGGATCAGAGCCGCGCGAAGAGGAGGCCGATGTAGAGCGTCGTGAAGACGGTCATGGCCAGCGCGATCGCCAGATGCGTGCGCGGCCCGCGCGCGGCGATGCCGACGAGCGATACGCCGGCGAAGACCGCATGGAACGCCACGTTCGACGCCTCCGGCAACCGCCCGTCGAGCATGACGTCCTTGAGCAGGCTGGTGCCGAGCATCGCGATGGCGATGGCGAAGAAGGGCCGCGCCTCGCCATGATAATGCGCGCGCAGATCGACGCCTGCGTCGGCCGGGACGTCGGGCAGGACGATCGCCGCCATCATATAGGTCAGCACCGTCTGCAGGAGCAGGATGCCGAAGGTCGCGAAGGTCCAGTCGCGGTGATCGACCAGGCCGAAGCTCGCCCACCAGCTTTGCGTCGCGAACAGCAGCATGAGCGCCGACCAGATCAGCGGCGGCGCATAGAGCCGCACGCGCCCGCGATGCAGCATCAGCCCGCGATAGCCCTGCAGCACCTGGGTCATGGCCAGACCCAGGATGATCGAAAGCAGCACCGACAAATAGGAAAAGGCGTCCATCGTGCAGTGGCTCCCCCGGGCGCGTCCGGTCCAGCGCGCAGGCATAGCCGATGGCCGGCGCGGCGGAAGGGCGCGGCTGCCCTATTCGGCGAAAATCGCCTGGTGCGGTAGCGTGATGCCTAGCGACGGTAGCGACAGGTCGCTGCCCGGTTCGAGCCAGGCGCCGTCATTGTCCTTGTCCGCGAGGCGTACCCGGCTGGTGTCGGGATCGACAAACACGATGCTGCGAACGCCAGCAAGCCGGCGGTATTCGGCCAGTTTGATGATCTGGTCGTTGGAAGCGGTCGAAGGCGACAGGATTTCGAAGATGACGTGCGGATCGCCGAGCAGCCTGGCGGCGGGATCGCGCGGTGTACCCGCGTCGCGGCAATAGACGCTCACATCCGGAAACCGGATCGACGCATCGCCCGTCCGGACCGCGAGATCGGAACCATAGGGGCGGTATCCGGAGCCGCGCAGCAGCGAGCCCAGCGCAGCGATGATGTTTGCGGCTATCGCGGCATGGCGCGCCGACCCACCCGCCATCATGTAGATCGCACCGTCGATCAGCTCGGCCTTGGCTTCGCCCAGGTCCATGGCGAGGAATTCCGCCACGGTGACCGGTCGAAAGGCAGGGTTTGGCAGGGAGGCCATGGCACGATGGTAGCGAAGGACGGGCGCAATAAAAAGGCCGGCGGGATCGCTCCCGCCGGCCTTTGCGTTGTGCTTGCGTGATCGAGAGGCGGGCCGGCATGGAGTGAATCCATGCCGTCAGTCGGTTCGACGGCTTTGCCGCCGACCGCTGGCCGGGCCCAAGCCTAGAGCAGGGCGGACGCGGCCGCCCTGCGCTTGGGCCTAGAAATCCATGCCGCCCATGCCGCCCATGCCGCCGCCGCCGCCCATGGGCATAGCCGGCTTGTCCTCGGGCAGTTCCGACACCGCCGCTTCGGTGGTGATCAGGAGCCCTGCGACCGAGGCCGCGTTCTGCAGCGCGGTGCGCACGACCTTGGTCGGGTCGATGACGCCGGCGGTGACCAGATTTT
>CBDUBN010000064.1:0-11931 GCA_965365395.1 uncultured Sphingomonas sp. | reverse complement strand
ACCCTGGCGGCGGGCGCCGCGCTCGCCGCCGCCCTCGCGGCCTGCACGACCGGGGGTGGCAGGACCGCCGCTGCCGCCGACCGGCCCGTGCCGATCGACCCTAATCCTTACCCCTCGACCTATCGCCCCTATGCCTCCACGCCCACCGCGCTGGTAGGAGGCACGGTCTTCGATGGCGAGGGCGGCCGGATCGAGGGCGGCACGGTGCTGCTGCGCGATGGCAAGGTCGAGGCGATCGGCGGCGCGGACCTTGCGATCCCCGCCGGCTACACGCGCGTCGATGCGACCGGCAAGTTCGTGACGCCGGGCCTCATCGACATCCACAGCCACCTCGGCGACTATCCCAGCCCATCCGTGCAGGCGCACAGCGACGGCAACGAGGCGACCGATCCGACCACGCCCGAGGTATGGGCCGAGCACAGCGTCTGGCCGCAGGATCCGGGCTTTTCCCGCGCGCTCGCCAACGGCGGCATCACCACGCTGCAGGTGCTGCCCGGTTCCGCGAACTTGATGGGCGGCCGGTCGGTCACGTTGCGCAACGTGCCGGCGCGCACGATGCAGGGGATGAAGTTTCCGGATGCGCCCTATGGCCTCAAAATGGCGTGCGGTGAGAATCCAAAGCGTGTGTACGGCTCGCGCGGGCGCATGCCTTCCACCCGCATGGGCAACCTCGCGGTCAACCGCCAGACCTGGGCGCAGGCGGCCGAGTATCGGCGCAAGGCCGACGCCGGCCAGTCGCAGCCGCGCAGCATCGCCATGGAGACGCTGGCGGAGGTGCTGCGCGGCAACATCCTGGTCCACAACCACTGCTATCGCGCGGACGAGATGGCCATCGTCATCGATATGGCCAAGGAGTTTGGCTACCGCGTCTCGACCTTCCACCACGCGGTCGAAAGCTACAAGATCGCGGACATGCTGCGCGAGAACAACATCTGCTCGGCCATGTGGGCCGACTGGTGGGGGTTCAAGATGGAGAGTTACGACGGAATTCCGGAGAATGTCGCGCTGGTCCACAACGCCGGCGCCTGCGCTATCGTCCATTCCGACGATGCCAACCAGATCCAGCGGCTGAATCAGGAAGCGGCGAAGGCGATGGCGAGCGGCCGGCGCGCCGGGATCGAGATCAGCGAGGCCGACGCGATGCGCTGGCTGACGATCAACCCCGCGCGCGCCATGGGCATCGACGCGACCACCGGCAGCCTGAAGCTCGGCAAGCGCGCCGACGTCGTGCTGTGGAACGGGAACCCGTTCAGCGTCTATTCGCGGCCCGAGCGGGTGTGGATCGATGGCGCGCTGCTGTTCGACGCCTATAATCCTCGACTGCGGCCGGTGAGCGATTTCGAGCTCGGCCAGCCCGGCGAAGGAGACGTGAAGTGAGCCGTGCGCTTGTCGCCGCCTTGCTCGCGGCATCCGCTTTCGCCACCAGCCCGGCGCTGGCTCAGGACATCGCCATCACCAACGGGCGCCTGGTCATCGGCGATGGCAGCGCGCCCATCGAGGGCGGCACCGTCCTCGTGCGCGACGGCCGCGTCGTCGCGGCGGGCAGCGGGGTTGCCGTGCCGGCGGGCGTGTCCGTGGTCGATGCGGGAGGCAAATGGGTGACACCGGGGCTGGTCGCCGGCTTCAGCCGCGTCGGCCTGGTCGAGGTCGATGCCGTCGACGGCAGCAACGATGCCGAGGCCGGGCGCAGCATCTTCAGCGCGGCGCTGGACATCGCGCCCGCGCTCAACCCGCTGGGCACGCCGGTCGCGGTCAATCGCCTCGAAGGAGTAACCCGCGCGCTCGTCTATCCCGGCGACAGCGGCGGACTGTTCGCCGGGCGCGGTGCACTCGTCGATCTGGGCAGCGACCGCAGCATGGTAACGCGCGCCGGCCTGTTCCAATATGTCGAGTTCGGCGAAGAGGGCGCCGAGCGCGCCGGCGGCAGCCGCGCCGCGACCTTCCTGCAGTTCCGCGCGCTGCTCCAGGAAGCGCGCGATTTCGGCGCCGACCGCGCGGCCTACGACGGGCGCAGCACCGACAACCTGCTGCGCCGCGCCGATGCGGAAGCCTTGCTGCGCGTGCTCGACGGGCGCGACCGCCTGTTCGTGAAAGTCGATCGCGCGTCGGATATCCTCAGCGTCATCGGACTGCTGCGCGACTTCCCGGGCATCAAGCCGGTGCTGGTCGGCGCGACCGAAGGCTGGACCGTCGCGCGCGAGATCGCCGCGGCGAACATCCCCGTGATCGCGGCTGCTTTGTCCGACCTGCCTGACAGTTTCGAGGCGCTGGCCGCGACACAGAGCAACATCGGCCGCATGCGCGCCGCCGGGGTGGAGGTGGCGATCGGCCTGGTCGACGACAGCGAGATCCACAAGCTGGGTTACAGCCGCCAATATGCGGGCAATCTGGTCGCATTGACCCGCGTGCCCGGCGCAAGCGGCCTCAGCTGGGACCAGGCGTTCGCCGCCATCAGCTCCGGGCCCGCGCGCGCCGCGGGGGTCGACGACCAGGTGGGCAGCCTGCGCGCGGGCCGGGTGGGGGATGTCGTCCTGTGGGACGGCGATCCGCTAGAAGTCACATCGGTACCGGTCGCGGTCTATATCGACGGGGTAGAACAGGCGATGACCAGCCGGCAGCGCCGGCTGCGCGACCGCTACCTGTCGCCGGTCGAAGGTGAACTGCCGAACGCCTATGACCGATAGCTGAGCCGCCCGGCGCTCGGCTCGGGCGCGCGGGCTCACCGGGGGGAACGCCAGATGAGCGAGATTGCGAGGCTTGCGGTCGCCTGCGCGGCTTTCGTGGGCACCCATTTCCTGCTTTCGCACCCCATGCGCGCGCCCTTGGTGCGCCTGGTGGGGGAGGGTGGTTTTCGCGGGCTCTACAGCATCGTCGCGCTTGCGACCTTCGCCGGCATCCTCCTCGCCTGGCATGACGTTCCGGCGTCTTCTCCCGCCTATCTGATCGGCGACTGGGCCTGGATCGTCGCGACGATCCTGATGTGGTTCGCGAGCGTGCTGCTTGCCGGCAGCTTCTTCTCCAATCCTGCCTTGCCGGTGGCAAGCGCGCGTCAAGCCGCACTGCGCAACCCCGTCGGGGTCTTCGCGATCACGCGGCATCCGATGATGTGGAGCTTCGCGATCTGGGCGCTGGTTCATCTGGCTATCTGGCCCACGCCGGAGAACCATATCCTGACCAGCGCCATCCTCATTCTCGCGCTCGGCGGCGCGCTGGCCCAGGATGCGAAGAAGGCGCAGCTGATCGGTAACGCCTGGCGCGGCTGGGCGCGGCGCACCGCCTTCGTGCCTTTCGCCGGGCAGCTGGGCGGGCGCATCGCTTGGGGCGCGGCGATGCCCGGCGCCGTGGCTCTAGGTCTCGGCACACTGCTCTGGCTGCTGCTGACCTGGGCGCACACGCCGCTCGGCGGCCGCGTGGCCGCCGGAATCTGGCGCTGGATGGCCTAGAGTCGCACCATCCGCATGCCCTGCTCGCCATAGCGCGGCCCGGCGGTGGAGCCGCGCGGGCTGGCCGCGTCGAGCGCGGCGATATCCTCCGCCGACAGGGTGACGTCGGCGGCGGCGACGCTGTCCTCCATCGTCGCGCGGCGCTTCGTCCCCGGGATGGGCACGATGTCGTCACCCTTCGCCAGCAGCCAGGCGAGCGCGATCTGCGCCGCGCTGACGCCATGCCTGACGGCAATGGCCTCGACGGCTTCGACCACGCCCAGATTGGCCGCAAAATTGTCGCCTTGCCAGCGCGGATCATTATGGCGCCAGTCGCCCGGCGGCAGATCGTCGATGCTGCGGAACATGCCGGTCAGGAAACCACGGCCGAGCGGCGAATAGGGGACGAAGCCAATGCTGAGCTCGCGGCAGGTTGGCAGGATGGCGTCCTCCACGTCGCGCTCCCACAGCGAATATTCGCTCTGCAGCGCCGCGACCTGGTGCACCGCATTCGCCGCGCGAAGGCGTTCGGGCGCGGCTTCGCTGAGGCCAATATGCTTGATCTTGCCCTCGCGGACGAGGTCGGACAGCGCCCCCATCGTTTCCTCGATCGGCACATCGGGGTCCATGCGGTGCTGGTAATAAAGGTCGATACGGTCGATCCCCAGCCGCCGCAGCGAGCCTTCGACCGCGTCGCGCACGTTCGACGCCGACCCGTCCACGCCGACGATCCTGTTGCCGTCGAAGCGAAAGCCGAATTTGGTGGCGATGACCAGCCCGTCGCGACGCCCGCGGATCGCTTCGCCGACCAGCTCCTCGTTCTGGAACGGGCCATAGATCTGCGCGGTATCGAAGAAAGTGACGCCCAGATCGATTGCGCGATGGATGGTGCGGATCGCCTCGTCGGGCTCCGCGTCCGCGCCATAGGTGATGTTGCCGCCGCGGATCATCGGCATGCAGCCGATACCGATGGCGGAGACGGTAAGGCCGTCGCCCAATTCGCGCATATGCATCAGCAGTCTCCCGTTACGGTTGCGGTTTGCGCGGGGCCCGCCACGCGCGCATCGACGACCGCGGCGGCGGCGGTATCGTTGGTGACGTTACCGAGGGTCCGCACGATGTCGGGCAACTGTTCGACCGCGAGCAGCAGCGCGAGCGGTTCGATCGGTACGCCCATCGCGAAGCAGATCGGCGCGATGGCCGATATGAAGCTGATCGATCCGGGCAGGCTAACCGAGCCCAAGGTGGTCGTCGCCGCGACCGCGACGCCGAAGGCGAGCGTCAACGGCGTCAGCTCCACGCCGGTCAGCGTAGCGACGTAGATGGCGACGGCAAGGTTCATTGCCGGGCCGGTCGAGCGGAACAGCGCGACCGCGAGCGGCAGCGTGACATCGGCCGTCGTCTCCCGCACCCCCAGCGTCTTTGCGCCGCGCAGCATCGCAGGCAGCGAGGCGAGCGAGCTTTGCGTCGATATGGCGACCGCCTGCGCGGGCAGCACCGCGCGCGCGAAGCTGCCGAAGGAGCGCCGCGCGCCGATCATCGCGAGGGGATAGGCGGCCGCCCAGACGATCGCGCCGACGGCGGAAACGACAAGCACGTAGTGGAGGAATACGCCGATCGCCTCGACCCCCGTGCGCGCGGCGACCACGAAGGCCAACGCGGCGACGCCGATGGGTGCGAGCGCGAGCACCCAGCCGATCACGATCAGCATCGCCTCCGCGAGTGCCGCAAAAACTCCGGCCAGGAGGTCGCGCGGGCCGGCGCTCATGCGTGTGACGGCCAGCGCAAAAACGACGACGTAGACGATCATCGGCAGGATGGCATCGTTCGCCGCGGCGTTGATCGGGTTGGTCGGCACCATGCCCTTCACGATCTCGGCGATGGTCGGGACGGCGCCCGTTTCGGCGCCGCCCGCGATGCTGCCGGCAAGAGCGCTCGCCGCATCGCCCGGAACTGGGAAGACGCCGAGTAGCCACGGAGTCACGAACGCAGCCATGATCGCCCCGGCCCACAGCACAGCGAAGAAAAAGGCGACCGACCAGCCGGCGATGCGGCCCGCGCGCGCGGCGGCGACCGAATTGACGATGCCGGTCACCAGCAACCCGACGACCAGCGGCACGATCGTCATCTGCAATCCGCGCAGCCACAATGTACCGACGATGTCGGGGAGGTAAACCCAGCGTTCGACCGCGTCCGGGTCTGCGATCGACACCGCGATACCTGCGGCGAGACCGGCCACGAGCGCGCCCAATATGGCGAAGGGGCGAATGCGCGGCATGGTCGAGGTAGCGGCGGTCGCGGGCGTCGGTTGCATGCGCGCGGTGATGCCCGCTGCGCCAGGGCGGAGCAAGCGCCCTTCACGCTTTACAGTTGCCGGCCCGGACGGCACGCTCGGCGACGAGGGAGAAGCGGACATGCAGCCACGGCCCGAAACCTTCGGTGCGGCGCTGGCGCATTGGGCGCAGGCAGCGCCGGAGCAGTGCGCAACACGTTTCGAAGGCAGGACGATAAGCTATGCCACGCTGGACGCGCGCGCGAGCCAGGTAGCGGCGGCCCTTGTGGCGGCCGGGCTGGAGAAGGGCGCGCGCGTCGCCTATCTCGGCAAGAACAGCGACAGCGTGGTGGAACTGACGCTCGGCGCGGCGCGCGCGGGCGTGGTGCTGGTACCGATCATCTGGCGGCTGACGGGCGAGGAGATCGCCTACGTCCTCGGCGATTGCGGCGCGGCGCTGCTGTTTGTGGGCGATGGCCTGGTCGATGGCGCGCTCGCGGCGATGGCGGCTTCGGGGCACAACCTGCCGTGCATCGGGCTCGATATCGTCGGCATGCCGGCCGATTGGCAGGATTTCGCCGGCTGGCGCGATGGTCAGGAGGCGGTCGATCCGGGCGTCCCGGTCGCGGCGAACGATGCTGTGATCCAGCTCTACACCAGCGGCACCACCGGCAAGCCCAAGGGCGCGGTGCTCAGCCACGCCAACGGCACGGTGCTGCGCTGGCATATCGAGGATGGCGGACTGATGTGGATGCTCGCCGAGCCCGGCGAGAACGTGCTGCACGCGATGCCGTTTGCGCACATCGCCGGCATCGGCACCGTGCTCGGCGCCGTCTATTCGGGACAGGAATTGGTGATTACGCGCGAGTTCGACCCCGGCGCGACGCTGGAGATCATCGAGGCGCACCGGCTGGGACGACTGTTTCTCGTGCCCGCCGCGCTCGCGATCCTGCTCGCCCATCCCAGGGCCGCCACGACCGATTTCTCATCGATCCGCACCTTCTCCTACGGCGCGAGCCCGATCCCGCTCGACCTGTTGCAGCGAGGCGTAGAGGTGCTCGGCTGCGATTTCGCGCAGATGTACGGCATGACCGAAACCTGGGGTACGGTCGTGATGCTACCGCCGGAGGACCATTGCAGCGCCCGCACCGACAAGATGAGCGCGGCGGGCAAGGCACTACCGGGGGTCGAGCTCGCGATCCTGGACGAGGACGGCCACGCGTTGCCCACAGGCGCGATCGGCGAGGTCGCTATCCGCTCGCCGACCAACATGCTCGGCTATTGGAACAGGCCGGAGGAGACGGCGAAGACGCTGATCGGCGGCGGGTGGCTGCGCACCGGCGACGTCGGGCTGATCGACGCGGACGGCTATCTGTTCCTCAAGGACCGGATGAAGGACATGATCATCACCGGCGGCGAAAACGTCTATCCGGCCGAGGTCGAGAGCGCGCTCTATGCCCATCCCGCCATTGCCGACGTCGCGATCATCGGCGTGCCCGACGAGCGGTGGGGCGAGGCGGTGAAAGCGGTCGTGGTGCGCGCGGTCGGCGTGGACGCGGATGCGGGCGCGATCATCGCCTGGTCGCGCGAGCGGCTGGCAGCCTTCAAATGCCCGAAAAGCGTCGACTTCATCGACGTGCTGCCGCGCAACCCGTCGGGCAAGATCCTGCGCCGCGCCTTGCGCGAACCCTATTGGCAGGGGCACGCAAGGCCCATCGGCTAGGTCAGGGCTTGAGCACCACCTTGGTCCACTCGTTCTGTTTTTCCTTGAAATTCTTGTAGCCCGTCGGCGCTTCCTCCAGCGGGAGGCGGTGGCTGATCATGAAGGTCGTGTCGATCTTGCCCGCGAGGATCAGGTCGAGCAGCATCGGCGTATATTTCTGCACATGCGTCTGGCCGGTCTTGAAGGTCAGGCCTTTTTCCATCAGCGCGCCGAGCGGGAATTTGTCGGTCATGCCGCCATAGACGCCGGGAACCGACACGCGGCCGCCCTTGCGCACCGACAGGATCGCCTGCTTCAGCGCCGAGGCGCGGTCGAACCCGCCCAGTCCGCGCTGTTTCACCACGTCGATGATGTTGTCGATGGCAAAACCGTGCGCTTCCATGCCCACCGCGTCGATCACCGCATCGGGGCCGAGCCCGCCGCTCATCGCCATCAGCGCGTCGCGCACGTCGGTCTCGCGGAAGTTGATCGTCTTGGCGCCGAGCTGTTTCGCAAGCTCGAGCCGGCCCGGCCAATGATCGATCGCGATCACCTGTTCTGCGCCCATCAGCATCGCGCTCTGGATCGCGAACAGGCCCACCGGCCCCGCGCCCCACACCGCGACCGTATCGCCGGGCTCGATCTCGGCATTTTCCGCCGCCATCCAGCCGGTGGGCAGGATGTCGGTCAGGAACAGGACTTTCTCGTCCTCGACATCGTCCGGCACGACCAGCGGGCCGACGTCGGAATAGGGCACGCGCACATATTCCGCCTGGCCGCCGGCATAACCGCCGGTCATGTGCGAATAGCCGAAGGCCGCCGACATCGGCGTGCCGTACAGCTTTTCCGACACCTCGCGCTTGTCGACCGGATTGCCGTTGTCACACGCGCTGTACTGCTGCTTGCCGCAATGGAAGCAGCTGCCGCAGGAGATGGTGAAAGGGACGATGACCTTCTGCCCCTTGGTCAGGGTCGACTTGGGTCCGACCTCGACCACTTCGCCCATGAACTCATGGCCCAGGATGTCGCCCTTCATCACGCCGGGGATGACGCCGTCGTAGAGATGCAGGTCGGAGCCGCAGATGGCGGTCGCGGTCACCTTGATGACTGCGTCGCGGGGGTTGACGATCTCGGGATCGTCGACCGTATCGACCTGGACATTCTGATTGCCGTGGAAAACGAGTGCGCGCATGGTTTTTCTTCCTCGTGATCAGGCCGGAAAGGCCGGCGACGGCGCCGGCTCGGGGGCGTTGGCGGGGGTCGCTTCCTTATTGTCCTCGCGCCGACGCACCGAGGTGGAGATCTCGCCCGTCTCCATCAGCATCTTGAACCGGCGCAGGTCGCGGCGCGCCTGCAGCGCAGGTTCGCGCTGCAATACCTTGGCCGCGACCTTGCCCAGCGTGCCGCCCGGTGGCTTGTAAGCCACGATCAGTGTGACCGCGGTACCGCGGCCCGCCGGCGCGTCGGCGAATTCGACCCGGCCCTTGGTGTCGATCGCGCTTTCAGGCGTCGATTCCCAGGCGATCACCTCGCCGTCGACGTCCCGGGCAATCCTGGTGACGACCTCCACCGTGGTGCCACCCGGTGCGCGGATGGTCCAGGCAGACACACCATCGCCGCGTGGCTCGATGCGGTTCACATTGTCCATGAACTCGGGCAACCGCGAAAAGTCGCGCCACATCGCATAGAGCTCGGCGCGCGGGCGATTGATCGTCTCGGTCTGGCCGCTGACCGAATAGCCGCCAAAGCTGCCGTGGCGCGCGGTCCGACCGGGCGCGTCGTCGCCGCCGTTGCCGGTCGCGCTGTCGCTCAGCATCTTCGACAAGCCATAGGCCATGGCGCCTGCGCCCACTATGCCTGCGGCAAGAAGCAGGCTCTCCTTGCTGATGATGTCGTTGCGCGCTGCCATGGCGTTGCTCCTCGTTGTTGAGGGCCAAATGCATGGCCATGCATTCGGTGCCGTGCGCGTTCACAAAAGCTGCGCAATTTTGTTGCGCGCCCCTTGGACGCGCGCACGCCGGCCGCTATCCCTGCGGACGAGGAGAAACCCATGATGCTCGATTTCGCGCTCGGCGAAGCGGCGGATATGATCCGCGATACGACGCAGAGGTTCGCCGCCGACAAGATCGCGCCCCTGGCCGCGCGGATCGACGCCGAGGACTGGTTCCCGCGCGACGAGCTGTGGCCGGCGATGGGCGATCTCGGCCTGCACGGCATCACGGTCGAGGAGGAATGGGGCGGGCTCGGCCTCGGCTATCTCGAGCATGTGGTAGCGGTAGAGGAGGTCAGCCGCGCATCCGCCTCGGTGGGGCTGAGCTATGGCGCGCATTCGAACCTCTGCGTCAACCAGATCCGCCGCTGGGGCAGCGACGCGCAGCGCGCGAAATACCTGCCCGACCTGATCAGCGGCAGTGCGGTCGGCAGCCTTGCCATGTCGGAGGCGGGCGCCGGCTCGGACGTCGTCTCGATGAAGCTGCGCGCGGACGCGGTACAGGGTGGCTATGTCCTCAACGGCACGAAATTCTGGATCACCAACGCGGCCTATGCCGACACGCTGGTCGTCTATGCCAAGACCGCGCCCGACGCGGGTTCGCGCGGCATCACCGCATTTTTGATCGAAAAGGATATGCCCGGCTTCGCCATTGGGCAGAAGATCGACAAGATGGGCATGCGCGGCTCTCCCACCGCCGAGCTCGTCTTCACCGATTGCGAGGTGCCGGAGGAGAATATCATGGGCCCGTTGCACGGCGGGGTCGGCGTGCTGATGAGCGGTCTCGACTACGAGCGGGTCGTGCTGTCCGGTATCCAGCTCGGGCTGATGCAGGCCTGCCTCGACACCGTGCTGCCCTACCTGCGCGAGCGCAAGCAGTTCGGGCAGGCCATCGGCACTTTCCAGCTGATGCAGGCCAAGGTCGCGGACATGAGCGTCGCGCTCAATTCGGCGCGCGCCTATGTGTACGCGGTCGCGCGCGCCTGCGATGCAGGCCAGACGACGCGCCACGACGCGGCTGGCGCGATCCTGCTGGCGAGCGAGAATGCGGTGAAGGTCGCCAATGAGGCGATCCAGGCGCTGGGCGGGGCGGGCTATACCAAGGACTGGCCGGTCGAACGCTATTACCGCGACGCCAAATTGCTCGACATCGGCGCGGGCACCAACGAGATACGGCGAATGCTGATGGGGCGCGAAATCGTAGGAGGCGGGGCATGAGCCCCGAAATGCTGACCATCCTGCAATGGTTCGCCGCAGGGTCCGCGGCGGTCGCGGCGCTGATCGTCGCATCGGATCTGGGTCGCAAATGGACGGGCGCGGGCTTCGTCATCTTCGTAGCGAGCTCGATCGCGTGGATCACCTACGGCCTGCTTGATCCGCAGCCGGAAACCGCGCTCGCCGCGCTCAACTTCGCGCTGCTGGCGATCAACATCTTCGGTGTCTGGCAATATTTGCTCAGCCCCAAGAACCGCAAGAAGATGGAGATCGTGGAGGAAGCGGTGGCCGAAGCGGAGGCGAAGGGTGAAATCTGAGGGCGGGGCATGAGCGCGCCGGTCCTGCCGAGCGCGATCGACACAAACAGCGACGCGTTCCGCGCCAACGCCGCGCACCACCGCGCGCTGAAGGACGAGCTGTGGGCGCGGGTCGCCGAGGCGGCGCTGGGCGGCAACGAGCGGTCGCGCGAACGGCATGTCTCGCGCGGCAAGCTGCTGCCGCGCGATCGCGTCGAGCGTCTGCTCGATCCCGGCTCGCCCTTCCTGGAGATCGGACAGCTCGCCGCGAATGGCATGTACGAGGGCGACGTCCACGGCGCGAGCCTGATTTGCGGGATCGGGCGTGTGTCTGGACGGCAGGTGATGATCGTCTGCAACGATGCGACGGTGAAGGGCGGCACCTATTACCCGCTGACGGTCAAGAAGCACCTCCGCGCACAGGAGATTGCGCTGGAGAACCGGTTGCCCTGCATCTACCTCGTCGATTCAGGCGGCGCGAACCTGCCGCACCAGGCCGATGTTTTCCCCGACCGCGACCATTTCGGGCGCATCTTCTTCAACCAGGCGAATATGAGCGCTCGCCAAATCCCGCAGATCGCCTGCGTGATGGGCAGCTGTACCGCGGGCGGCGCCTATGTCCCCGCCATGTCCGACGAGACGGTGATCGTCCGGGGCCAGGGCACGATCTTCCTTGCCGGGCCTCCATTGGTGAAGGCTGCGACGGGCGAGGAAATCAGCGCCGAGGATCTGGGCGGCGGCGACCTCCACGGGCGCAAATCGGGCGTGGTCGATCATGTCGCCGAGAATGACGAACATGCGCTGACCATCGTGCGGGATATCGTCAGCCACCTCGGCCCCGCGAACAAGACCGACCTCGACCTCAAGGAACCGCGCCCGCCCAAATATGACGCGGAGGAGCTGTACGGCATCCTCCCCACCGACGTCCGCGCGCCCTATGACGTCCACGAAGTCATCGCCCGCCTGGTCGATGCTTCCGAGTTTCACGAGTTCAAGGCGCTCTACGGTAGCACCCTCGTCTGCGGCTTCGCGCA
>CBDUBN010000063.1:0-12122 GCA_965365395.1 uncultured Sphingomonas sp. | reverse complement strand
ACCTCGTCGAGCACGCAGATCGGCGCGGGGTTGGTGAGGAACAGCGCGAAGATCAACGCGACCGCGGTCAGCGCCTGTTCGCCGCCCGACAGGAGGGTGAGCGAGGCGAGCTTCTTGCCCGGCGGCTGCGCCATGATCTCCAGCCCCGCCTCGAGCGGATCGTCCGATTCGACGAGCACCAGCCGCGCGGCGCCGCCACCGAACAGCGTGTCGAACAGGATGCGGAAATGACCGTCGACCGCCTCGAACGCCGCGAGCAGGCGTGCGCGGCCGTCGCGGTTCAGGTGACCGATCGACCCGCGCAGGCGGTTGACCGCGAGCGCCAGCTCCTCCGCCTCGCGCGTCATGACCACCTGCTCGGCGTCCAGCGCTTCCAGCTCCTGCGCGGCGACCAGGTTGACGGGACCGATACGCTCGCGCTCCTGGAGCAGCCGTTCGTGCGCCATGCTCTCCTGCGCGGCGGTGCCGACCGTCCCCGCGTCGAAACTGACCTGCGCGGGGAGGAGCGGCGGCGGGCATTCGAATCGTTCGCCGGCGATGCGGCCCATCTCGATGCGCCGCGCCTCCTCATGCTCCGCGCGCGCGGCGGTCGCCGCGCGACCCTCCCGCGCGGCGGCCAGCGCCTCGCGCGCGGCATCCAGCACAGTATCGGCGCGGCGTGCCCGATCCATGGCGGCGCGCTCGGCAAGCTGCGCATCACTGACGGCGCGTGCGGCCTCTTCCCGCCGCTGTTCCGCGTCGACGATGGCGGCGTCGAGCGCGGCCGGCCGGTCCGCCAGCGCCTTTACCTGCGCCGATATCTCCCCGTGGCGCCGGTCGATCGCTTCCAGTCGGCGGCCGGCCTCGGCCGTGCGGGCGCTCCAACCGCGCAGTTCGGCTGCGGCTTCGATGGCGGCTTCGCGCGCGACCGCCATGCGCCGTTCGAGCGCGGACAGCGCGCCGCGGGCGCCCTCCGTCGCGGCGCGGGCATCATGCGCCGCCGTTTCGCAGCCGCTCAGCATTGCAGCCGTCCTCGCCCCGTCGGGGAGCGCACCCATCGCCGCGTGCGCCTCGCGCAGCAGCCGGGCGGCCTCTGCGACCTCCGGCGCCATGGCGTCGCGCCGCTCGGTCAGATGCTGTATCGTCGTCCGGTGCCTCGCCAGCGCGGCGTCGGCGGCGTCGGCGGCCCGCGCGGCGTCGCGCGCGCGTCTCTCGATGGCGTCGAGCCGTTGCCGCGCCGCATCCTGCGCACGCACAGCATCAGCGAGCAGCGTGGTTGCCGCCGCGTGCGCGGTGTCGATACGGGCCAGCGCCTCGCCGACCTGGGGCAACTGCTGCGCGACCGCGGCGCGGCGATTGACACGCGCGAGCCGCTCCGCCGCGACAGAACCGTCGCCGATGGAACGGAACCCGTCCCAGCGGCGCATGGCGCCGTCGCGCGTGACCATGCGCTGTCCCGGCGCAAGCGGACGGCCGTCGTCCACATCGCAGACGATGATCTGGCCGAGCCGGGCGTGCAACGCGGCCGGCGCGCGAACATGATCGAGCAGATTGCCGGGCGCAGCGGCAACTGTGGGCGCGCCCGACCAGCCGCGTGCGCGATCCCCGGGCGCGAGCGGTGCAGAAAGATCGTCGCCGAGCGCGGCCGCGAGTGCGGCCTCATAGCCTGGTGCGACAGCGATATCGGCGAGCACGCCGCGCAGGTCGT
This sequence comes from uncultured Sphingomonas sp., assembly GCA_965365395.1. Taxonomy (GTDB): domain Bacteria; phylum Pseudomonadota; class Alphaproteobacteria; order Sphingomonadales; family Sphingomonadaceae; genus Sphingopyxis. Next base: position 10,435 of record CBDUBN010000063.1, on the reverse strand, counting down.
GCGCGGTGGCGGCGAGCGAGCGGTCGAGCGCGGCCAGCTCGCTCTCGAGGGCGGCAACGGCGGCGCGCGCCTCGGCACGGGCGGCGTCCACGCGCGCAAGCCCCTCCGCGGCCGCTTCGCGCTCCTCGGCAGTGGATGCAAGGCGTGCCTCGGCGGCTGCCATACCGGTTGCGCCGTCGTCGGTGGCGGCGCGCGCCATGCGCGCCGCCTCTCGCAGCACCCTCTCGTCGCCAGCGTCGCGCAGCTGCGCATCGAGCCGCGCGCGCTCGCTTTCCAGGCGCCGGAGGCGACGGCTTGCTTCCTCGATCGCAGCGGCGGCGATGCGCCGGTTGGCGCTCTCGTTGGCCGCGGCGGCACGCGCTTCGGCAAGGGCGATTTCGGCGTCGCGCGTGCGGTCGGACGCGCGGGTCGCATCGTCGAGCAGACGGGGACGCGCCTCCATCGCCGCGGTGACGGCGCGGCCGGCCTCCTCTTCTTCGCGGGCGAATCGGTCGATCGCCGCCGCGCCGTCGCGGGCCAGCGCGTCCTCCGCAGCGCGCTCGGCGGCGATGCGCGCGGCTTCGGCGTCGAGTTCGGCCAGGCGGCGCGCGACCGCGTCCCGTTCGGCACGCGCTGCGCCAAGCGCGGAGGCGGCGCCGTGGTCCGCGTCGCGTGCGGCAGCGACGGCATCGCGCGCGTGCGTCAAGCCGGCCATCGCTTCCGCTTGCCCCGTCGTTGCCGCGCCGGCGCAAGCCTGCGCTTCGGCGACGCGCGCGTCGGCCGCCTTTGCCTCGGCGCGGGCGGCATCGGCGGCGCGGGCGGCAGCCTGCCAAAGGGCGAAGATCATGCGCGCCTCGGCGACGCGGATCGCGTCGGACAGGCGCGTGTAGCGTTCGGCGGCGCGCGCCTGGCGGCGCAATTGGGCGGCGCGCGCCTCCATGTCGGCACCCAGTTCGGCGATGCGCGCGAGATTGGCCTCCGTCGCACGCAATTTGCCTTCGGCATCCTTGCGCCGCGCGTGCAGCCCGGCGATGCCGGCGGCTTCCTCCAGCAGCTGGCGGCGCTCCTGCGGACGCGCGCCGACGATTCCGGCGACCTTGCCTTGGCTGACCAGCGCGGGACTGTGCGCGCCGGTGGCCGCGTCGGCGAACAGCAGCGCGACGTCGCGCGCGCGCACGTCGCGGCCGTTGGCACGATAGGCGCTGCCCGCGCCGCGCTCGATCCGCCGCACGATCTCCAGCGCGCCGCTTTCGCCCTCCGCCATCAGTCCGGGAAGCGCCGCCCCTTCACTGTCGCCGACCAGCGCAACTTCGGCGAACTCGCGGGCCGGGCGGGTTGCGGTGCCGGCGAAGATGACATCGTCCATCCCGCCCGCGCGCACCGATCTGGCCGAGGTTTCGCCCATTACCCAGCGAATCGCTTCGAGCAGGTTCGATTTACCGCAACCGTTGGGACCGACGATGCCGGTCAGCCCGGGCTCGATGCACAGCTCGGTCGGCTCGACGAAGCTTTTGAAGCCGGTCAACCGCAGCCGGTTCAGGCGCATGCCGATGGCCCCCCGACCATCGTCAGCGTGCCCGCTCGGGCCGCGTCAACGCGCTCCGGCGGCGATCAGCGCCTCGCGCACCGCCTCCCACGTCGTGGTATTCTCCAGCAGTCGCCCGTTGAGCAGGAAGCCGGGCGTACCGGTGATCTCATGCTCCTGTGCGTTGCGCTGCGTCGATTCCTGCCAGCGCACCACCTTCGCCTTGTCCGCGAGGCAGCTGTTGACCGCGTCGGCAGGTAGCCCGCGCGCGGCGAAGAAGCGGTCGAGCCCGATGCTGCGCGCGAAGCCCGCGAAATCCTGCGCCTGGAGGGCGCCCTGCGCCGCCGCCTGGTCCGCGCCCTGGATGCCGGTGATCAGCTCCTCCTGCGAGGCGTAGATATTCTCCATCAGCGGGAAGAAGCGATCCGTGCCGCCGCAGGCGGCGATGGTGGCGATGGGCAGATCCATCGGGTTCAGCATGAACGGCCGGATTTCCAGGCTGACCCGGCCGCTATCGACGAATTCGCGCTTCAGCGCCTCCGATCCGGTTTTCGAGAATTCCGCGCAGTGACTGCAGGTGGGGGAAGCGAATTCGACCAGTTTGAGCGGCGCGTCTGGATTGCCCATGACGAAGCCGTCCTGGGTCGCGCGTACGGTGGTCGACCAGCTTTGTCCCGCAGGCGCCGCGACCTTGGCGATGGCGTCGCCCGACGGCGCGGCACCCCCGGCCCCGCCATCGCAGGCGGCGAGGGCCAGCGCGGTGGCGACGAAAGCGAGGCGGGCGGCGTTGTTCATGGTTATCTCCGGTGGGTTAGCGCGAAGCCGCCAGCGCGGCGTCGATATGGGGAACGAGCGCGTCCCAGCTGTGTGCGCCGGCGACCAGCGTGCCGTTGATCGCGAAGCTGGGCGTGCCGGTGACGCCGGCGGCCAGCGCCTGGCCACGCATCGCCTCGATCCGGTCGAGCAGCGCCTGGTCGGCGAAACAGCGGTCGATCTGCGCCGAGGTAAAGCCGCGCCCGCGCATCCAGGCGATGACTCCGCTGTCGCTGGCCAGCGCGCGCACGCGCGGCAGCGGCGACAAGGCGCGGATGGCGTCCGCACGCGCCGGCTCGATGGCGCTGCTGCGCGCGATCACGCTGGGCTGTAGACTGAACAGCGCGTCGTGCCGGGAAAAGAAGCGCGCGGGCGATCCGCACTGCGCCGCGACGGTCATGCCGATGTCGGGCGCGCTCAGCACCAGGTGGCGCACCTCCAGCGCGACCTGGCCAGCATCGATGCGCGCGCGCAAGGGCGCAGCCGACTGCTCGACGAAATCCTTGCAGTGCGGGCAGGTATAGCTGACATATTCGACCAGACGCACCGGTGCCGCAGGGTTGCCCAATATGTGGCTGCCGCCCTCCCCGCGGGTGACCGTCGTCGCATAGCCCGCCGGCGTCGCCTGCGCGAGTGCGAGGGTCGCAGGCGCGATCAACGCGGCAAGGAACAGGGCGAGGAAGGATCGAACAGGTGGCATCGCTGGCTTTCGGGGGCGGGTTCAGCCGATTTTAGGCAAGCCGTCGCGCTTGGCAAGGCTGCCCGCCAGTCCGGCGAGCACGCTCTGGAGCTCGGGATCGGTGATGGCCTTGAGCGTCGGCGAGAGGGGGACGGTGGGCACGGCCTCGCTTGGCGCCGGAACCGTGGGCTCGCGGCGGCGCACCGTCCCTTGCGTCAGGCGCACGCGCGCGACGGCGGCATAGCCGAAAAAACGGTTCACCCGGTCGATGATGTCGGGAACGACGTGCTGCACCACCGGCCCGTGCGCGGCGGCCACGGTGATGCTGAGCATGCCATCGGCCTTCTTGCCCGGCGGAAAACGCAGCGACTCGGGCGCGGTGACGCGCGCCAGCCGCGCACCGACGATCTCCGGCCAGCGGGTGACGATCGCGCTTTGCACGAACCCGAACCTGCGGAAGGCGGCGTCGCCGATCGCGGGGATGAGGTCCGCCACGCGCCGCGCCTCACCGCCGCGCACCCGCGCCGGGGGTGCGGGGCGGGGGGTCTTTCGCTTGCTGGCAGGCGGCGCTTTTGTCACGAACGCGCCTATGGCATGGCCGGGACATGCCCGTCGAGAGAGTCCTGCCGGAGGTTGGCCGAGCCGACCTCCCGGCGATGCGCGGCGCCCTGCTGGACTGGTATGCCGGGGCCGCGCGAGCGCTGCCGTGGCGCGCGCCGCCCCGCGCGGCGTGGCGCACCGATGCCTATCGCGTCTGGTTGTCGGAGATCATGCTGCAACAGACGGGCGTTGCGGCGGTCGCGCCCTATTTCGCACGCTTCGTTGAAAGGTGGCCGACGCTGCGCGACCTTGCCGCCGCCGATGCCCAGGATGTGCTCGCCGCATGGGCGGGGCTTGGCTATTACAGCCGCGCGCGCAACTTGATCGCCTGCGCCGCGGCGGTGGTCGAGCGGCACGACGGCATCTTTCCGCGCAGTGTCGAGGCATTGCGCGCGCTGCCCGGAATCGGCGACTATAGCGCTGCGGCGATCGCGGCCATCGCCTATGGCACGCCGGGCGCGGTACCGGTCGACGCCAATATCGAGCGGGTTGTCGCGCGGCTGTTCGCCATCGCAACCCCCCTGCCCGCCGGCCGGCGGGCGATTCGCGCGGCGGCGACCGCGCTGTGGCCGGAGGATGATCGCGGGGGCGATTTTGCGCAGGCGTTGATGGACCTGGGGTCGCGCCTGTGTACCGCGCGCGCCGCCGACTGCGCGGCGTGCCCGCTGGCGCGCTGGTGCGCGGGTTCGCAGGCGGGTATCGCGCTGCTGCTGCCGGTAAAGCCCGCCAGGCGCGACAAGCCGACCCGGCGCGGGCGGGTGTCGTGGATCGCCCGCGACGGCGCGGTGTGGCTGGTCCGCCGGCCGCCCGGCGGGTTGCTGGGCGGCATGCGCGCGTTGCCGGGAGACGCATGGGGTGATGCCCTGCCGCCCCCGGCGCCCGGGAGCAGGGCGGCGGGAGCATTGCGGCACGTCTTCACGCACTTCGCGCTCGACCTGACCGTCGATGTCATCGACGATGCCGCGGCGGCCGTAGGGGAAGGCGAATGGTGGCCCGTCGCGCGGCTTGACGCGGCGGGCCTGCCGACGCTCTATCGCCGCGCCGCCGCGCTGGCCCTGGGAGAATGAGCATGCGTCACGAAAGCTTTGCCGCCACGCCGACCGCCACGCGACGCGCAATGTTCGGCTGGCTGGCGGGCGGAACGGCACTGACGCTCGCGGGCAGCCCGGCGCGCGCGCTATGGCAGACGCCGGCCTATCCGGGCTTGCGCGCATTCATCGACGGCTATGTCTCGTCGCGCCGCCTGCCCGGCGCCATTGCCGCGGTCGGGCGCGGCTCGGCGGCGCTGGAACTGATCGCCGCGGGCACGATCGCCGCCGACAGCCGCCGCGCGGTGGACGGCGATACGCTGTGGCGGCTCTATTCGCAGACGAAGCCGGTGACGGGCATCGCCGCGATGATCCTGATCGACGAGCGCAGGATGGCGCTCGACCAGCCCATCGCCAGCATCCTGCCCGCATTCGCCGACACCCGCGTGCTCGCCCGCCCCGACGCGCCGCTGGACGAGACGGTGGCGATGGCGACGCCGCTGACCGTGCGCCACCTGCTGACGCACACCGGGGGACTGGGCTATGGCCTGGGCCGCGGCAACGCGGTCGACCGCGCGTGGCAGGAGCGGGGGCTGACGCCCGGGCAGGTGAGCAAGCTGCCGCTGCCCGGCTTTCCGCCCGGCCGCACGCTGGGCCCGCTCGATCGCTGGGCGGATGCGGTGGCGCAGCTGCCGTTGATCGGCCAGCCGGGCGTCGCCTGGCGTTACTCCGCCGGGCTCGACCTGCTCGGCCGCGTGATAGAGGTCGTGTCCGGCCAGCCGTTCGACGCCTTCCTCAAACAGCGCATCTTCGATCCGCTCGGCATGGCGAGCACGAGCTTCACCGTCGCCACCGCCGACGTGCCGCGCTTTGCCACCAACTATGCGCCGATCGGTGGCGCGTTGCTGCCCATCGATCCCGCTGCGGCCAGCATCTACCTCGATGCGCCGAGCTTTCCGTTCGGCGGTGCGGGGCTGGTGTCGTCGGCCAATGATTACGACCGGTTCCTGGCGATGCTGCTGGGCGAAGGCGCGCTGGGGGGCACGCGCATCCTGTCGCCGGAATCCGCGCGGCTGGCGATGTCGAACCTGCTGCCGGAGGGCGTGGACACGGCGGGTACCTTCGTCGCCGGTCAGGGGTTCGGCGCGGGCGGGCGCGTGTCGTTGCCGTCGTCACCCGGCGGCGCGGGACTGTTTGGCTGGGGCGGGGCGGCCGGCACCATCGGCTTCGTCCACCGCGGTATCGGCCTGCGGTTCGGCGGCTATGCCAATTACATGCCCGCCGAAGCCTACGACTTCCAGCGCCGGATCGGCGAACTGGCGATCGCGGACGTCGCGCCGCAGGCCTCCGGCGCGCCGACCGAGTGAGCATGCCCGGTTTCACCGGCGCGACCATCGATCGCGCCGACGCGGTGCGACAGGATCCGGCGCGCTTGGCGCAGCTGGTGGGGTCGCTCGGCGCACGGTTGCTGCGGCTCGACGGCATCGATCCGGTGGAGGGCGAGCCGGGCCGGCTGGCGTGGGGCAGCATGGCCGAGGCGCCCGCCGATGCCGAGCTGATCTTCCTGGGACTGGACGAAGGCCGCCCGCGCTTCGCCGCGTTGCCGCCGCGCGGGGCGCGCCTCGACGCGCGATCGCGCAGCTGCTGGCGCGTGCTGCCGCATCTCGCCGACGCGGAGGTCGCGCTGTACGGCGCCGCGCGCAGCCTGATCGACTGGCACCACCGCCACCGCCATTGCGCCAATTGCGGCGCGGGCACCGCTGTCGCCAAGGGTGGCTGGCAGCGCGATTGCGGCGGCTGCGGCGCGCAGCATTTTCCGCGCACCGACCCGGTGGTGATCATGCTGGCCGAGCATGACGGCGCCGTGCTGGTCGGGCGGCAGCACGGCTGGCCAGACGCACGCTATTCGGCGCTGGCGGGCTTCGTCGAGCCGGGCGAGAGCCTGGAGGAGGCGGTGGCGCGCGAAATATATGAGGAGGCAGGGGTGCGTGTCGGCGCCGTGCGCTACATCGCCAGCCAGCCCTGGCCCTTCCCCTCGTCGCTGATGATCGCCTGTATCGGCGCGGCGGCGGCGCGAGACATCACGATCGACACCACCGAACTGGAAAGCGCCATGTGGGTGAGCCGGGAGGGGGTCGCCGCGGCGATGGCGGGAGAACCGGATGCCCCCTTCGTCGCGCCACCCCCCTTCGCCATCGCGCACACGCTGTTCGCGCGCTGGCTGGACGGCGGCTAGACCAGACCCAGCAGCGACAGCTCGTCGCGCAGGCCGGGCGGCATCTCGGCGATCGCCCTGTCCCCCGCTCCGGCATCTGCGGGAGCGTCCTCGTGCGTCAGATAGCGCCATCCCTGGTGCGATCGGCGTGGGCGGGCGAGCACGGGGATGGCCCGCGCGGCGATGACGATGTCGGTGCGGCCGCCGTCCGCCTCGTCGAACCGCAGGATGGGGCTGCGCGCGACGATGCGGTGCGCGACGATCCAGTAGAGCGAGCCGCCGGCGATCTCCGCTGCGCGCTTGGGACGGTAGCGCGTGGTCAGCCGCGCTTCGGCCCCACGCCCCGCCAGACGCGATTCGAGCGCGGCCAGGCTGTCGCAGCCATAGGCGATCTTGGTGAGGTGCAGCGGCATGGTCGCAAAATGGGGCGGCGGGTGGTCGGATCAACCGACCGCGTCGTGTTCGTGCCCTACAGCCGGCTGCCGGTTATCCGCGATATCTCGCGGGCAACAAGCCGTTCGACCATTTCCGGCAGATGCGCGTCCAGCCAGTTTTTCAGCATCGGGCGCAAGGCGGCCTCGACCAGCGCGTTGACGCTCAGGTCGCTAGCGGGCGTGGGGGACGCGGGCTCCGCGGCCTTCTCTACCGCCAGCGCGGCGGCCAGCGCATCGAGCGACTGGCGCGAAGCGGCGGCCGATACGCGTGAAACCAGCTGCGGCGACGTGGCCTGCGCAGGCTCGGATTCCGTGGGAACGGACGGCGGCGCGGGGTCGGGCACCGGGGTGGGGGCGATCATCGTTTCCTGGTCCATTGATTCGGGTGCTGCCGGCTCGGCTTCGGTGAGTTCCAGGATGTCGTCATCCTCATCCTCGTCGAAACCACCGGCTCCGCTGTGCGACTGCGGCACGGGATCGGCCATCGGCGTCAGTTTGCGCGCTAGATCGCTGCCCTGCGGCGCATCGTCGCGCGCTATGACACGGCGGATCGAGGACAATATCTCCTCCATCGACGGCTCGCGTGACATGTCGCCCATCCTCGCTGTTCCCCCCGTCACCCGACCGCCGACGGCGCCACGCGCCGTCCCGCCGCGGGACGGCATGGTTAATGGCCCGAAAAGCGGCGACCGGTCAACCGCGGCGTGCCGTCACTGGGCGAGTTCGGGCACCGTATCGGGAGGGATGGCGGCGCTCTGCGCCTGGGTGCCGGCGGTGCGGGTCGCGACCGGCTGGGGGGCGGGGTCCTCATCCCAGTCCCAGATGATGCGCCGCACCCGCTGGGCGTTCGCCTCGGGGTCGTACAATTCTTCGTCGGCCGCGATGCCCAGATCCTCCGCCTCCGCGCGGCCCATGGCGGCGAGCAACGAAAAGCCCGCGACGTAGGCATCGCGCCGCGCGGTCACCAGCTGCACCTGACTGTTCAGCAGCTCCTGTTCGGCGTTCAGGATATCGAGGATGGTGCGCGTGCCCACGCTGTTCTCGGCGCGCACGCCCTCGAGGCTGAGCCGGCTGGCGTCGACCGCGGTCTGGCTCGACACGATCACCGCCTGTGCGGCCTGCCAGCTGGCATAGGCGGCGCGCGTCTGCGCGATCACGCTGCGCTCCGCACCGATGACCTGCTCGATGGCCTGGCTTTCGCGCGCCTGCGCCTGGCGCACGCGCGCGGCAGGGCGGCCGCCCTGAAAGATCGGCAGGGTCAGCGCGAGGCCCGCCGAGGCGCTGGTCTGGCTGTTCGAGGTGGCGACGTTGGGAATATCGGGAATGGTACCAAGGAAATTGCTGTATCCGCCGGTCGTGGTCAGCGCGACACGCGGCAGCCGCGCGCCACGCGCCGCGCGCACGTCGAACCCGCTGGCGCGCGCCTCGATCTGCGCGGCCTCCAGATCCGGGTTTTCGGCGAGCGCGGTTTCGACGGCGGCGTCGGTCGACGGCGGCAGCCCCGGAAGCGGCGGCGGCGGCACGAGATCGCCCGGCGCCTGCCCGACCAGCCGGATATAGCCCTCGCGGCTGCCGATCAGCCGGGCCTCGGCCGCCTGCAGATTGCCCTGCGCCAGTGCCAGACGCGATTCGGATTGGGCGACGTCGGTGCGCGTCAGGTCACCGATATCGAACCGGTCGCGCGTCGCCTGCAGGTTGACGCTCAGCACCTCGACATTGTTGCGGTTGAGCGCGACGACCGCCTCGTCGCGCAGCACATCCATATAGGCGGCGGTCACCTGGCTGAAAATCGTCGCCTCGGTACCCCGCAGGCTGGCCTGACCGCCATCCACGCGGGCCTCGGCGGCGCGGATATTGTTGCGCACGATGCCACCCTGATAGAGCGGGACCGACAGCTGCCCCTGCGCGGACAGGGTGCGGTCGGGCGAGATACCGGTGTTGCTGCTCTGCGCCACGGCCTGGGAGAAACCGAGCGAGCCGTTGAGGCTGGGCAGGCCGTCGGCGCGCGCGATCGGCACATTCTCATCGGTGATGCGCTGGCCCGAGCGCGCGGCGGTGATCGTCGGGTTGTTCTCATAGGCCGCCGCCAGCGCCTCGCGCAGCGTTTCGGCCGATGCGGGCGCGGCGGTCAGCGCAGCCGCGCCGGCAAGCAGGGCGGTACGAAACGGGAGCAGCATGGGCATCCGATCAGAAGGTGAAGCGGGGAGGCGGCGCGAAACCCGGCAGGCGCACGCATTCGAGATCGGCGAAGGCCAGCGGACGCACGGCCTGCGTGCCGCCGACCGCCACGCCGCGCGCCAGCCGCGTCACCGCGCCGTCGATGATCCCGCAGGCGATGCGCGCATGCGGGCGGCATTGTTCGAGGAGCGCCGGCGGCAGGTCGGGCACGGCGCCATCGATCAACAGGGCATCATAGGGGGCGCCATCGGGTGCACCGTCGGCAAGCGGACCCTCGACCAACGTCACTCCGCGCCCCGCAAGCGCGATGCGGGCGAGGCCGAGCAGCTCGGCATCCTCCTCGACCGCGGTCACACGCGCGCCGAGACCGGCGAGCAGCGCGGCGGCATAGCCGCTGGCGGCCCCGATCAGCAGCACATGCTGGCCGGGCGTGACGGCGAGGTCGCCGATCAGCCGCGCGGTGGTGAGCGGCGGATTGATCGCGCGGCCACCAGCCAGCGGCAAGGCGCGGTCGACATAGGCGGCGGCATGCAGCGCGGGCGGCAGGAAATGCTCGCGCGGCAGATCGCGCAGCACCGCCACCAGCGCGGGATCGATGACGTCGTTGGTGCGCAGCTGATTGTCGACCATGGCCTCCCGCGCGGCGCGCGCCGGGTCGGACCCCGGCGAAGCGGGCACGGAAGCGGACCCGCGCGCGGCCTCGGCCAGCGGGGCGGCGACAGGGAGGGTCATGACGGATCCTTGCGACATGAGGGCGAGATAGCGACAGCGCGTCTGTATTGCAATAGTAATACAGTATGCGCCTGGTGCCTCCATATCGTCTCGCATCCGGCCTGCAAAGCACAGACCGTCCGGCACGCGCGCGCACCACCGCCGTTGCAATGCCCCCGCGCCTCGGCTAGGCGCCCCAGCTTGCCAAACACCACTGGCGCGGCCCGATGGCGGAGTGGTTACGCAGAGGACTGCAAATCCTTGCACGCCGGT
>CBDUBN010000062.1:0-12135 GCA_965365395.1 uncultured Sphingomonas sp. | reverse complement strand
CGACGTGTTCAACCCCGCGCTGCTGCAGGGCGCACCGCGCACGGTGCGCGCGTCGCTTTCGGCCGACTTCTAGACGGTCGGCGATGGCCCCTGACCCGGTGTGCAACCCGCCGCGGGTCGCGGCGTTGATCGGTCGCAACGACGCGCAACGCTCGCAAGGCCGACGCCGGACCGGGAGAAGGCCATGACACCCAGCGGAAACAGCATCCTGATCACCGGCGGGAGCAGCGGCATCGGGCAGGCGCTGGCCGAAGCGCTGCACGACGCCGGCAACGAGGTCATCGTCACCGGTCGCCGGCAGGATCGGCTGGACGCGATCGTGGCGAAACGGCCGGGGATCGCCGGCATCGCGCTGGACGTCGACGACGCGGCGGCGGTGACCGCGTTCGGCGAACGCATGGCAGCCGATTTCCCGACGCTCAACGTGCTGATCAACAACGCCGGGATCATGGTTGACGAGGATTATCGCACCGGCATCGACATGGCGAAGGCGGGGGCGACGATCGCCACCAACATCGTCGCGGTCCTGGCGGTGACCTCGGCGCTGTTGCCGCTGCTTCGCGCGCAGCCGGCGGCGACGATCATGGCGACCACGTCCGGCCTCGCGTTCGTGCCGCGTGCCGGTTTCCCGACCTATTGCGCGACAAAGGCGTTCCTCCACAGCTGGCTGCAGTCGCTGCGCGCACAGCTGGCGGAAACCGGCATCGAGGTGCTCGAGCTCGCCCCGCCCTATGTGCAGACCGAACTGACCGGCCCACAGCAATCGGTGGACCCCGCCGCCATGCCGCTTGCCGACTATGTCGCGGAGGTCATGCGCCTGCTCGCCGCGCCCGTGCCGCGCGGCGAGATACTGGTCGAGCGGGTCAAGCCACTGCGCTTCGCCGAGCGCGAGGGACGCTATGACACGATGTTCACGACGATGAACCCGGCGCCCGGAACGAGGTGAGACGCCGCTAGGCGCGATCGTCGAGCAGGGCGCCGATGCGCCCACGCACCTCGCCCTCGCCGATCGCCTGGCATACGACATAGAGGTCGGGGCTCTGGCGCGCGGCGGTGAGGGCGACGCGCAGCACGTTGCTGGCCTGCGCGATCGGCCCGACGAAGGCGTCGGGGGTACGCTTCCATTCGCCGGTGGTGGGCGCGAAGCCGTGACGCGCGGCAAGGGCGCGGACGCGCTCGAACCAGGCGTCGCGATCCTCGGCGTGATCGTAGACGCCCAGATAGTCTTCGAGCAGCGCGCGCACGAGGTCCGGCGGTGTCGGATCGAAGCGTTCGTCGGCAAGGCTGTCGACGCCGCTGAAGGCGGCGGGCAGGAAGACGCGGTAGGCGGCGAGATAGTCGCTCCACTGCGCCAGGTCCTTGCGCGGGTTGCGGTCGTGCATGCGTTCGAGCTCGAACGCGGCGAGCGCGCGGGCGTGTTCGACATCCAGGATCGCGGTGAGCTCGGCGTCGTACCGCGCGGCCCAGTCGCGGATCTGGCGCAGCCGTTCCGCGGGTTCGAGCCCGGCGATGTAGGCGCGCGCGATCGAGCCCAGCTTGACGGGATCGAACACCGGGCCCGCGACGCCCATCGCCTCCAGCCGGATCGCGGTGGCGCGCGCCTGCGCGAAGTCGATGTCGGCGAGATTGCCGTTGGCGAGGCCGCGCAGGTAGATGCGCATGGCTTCGGCCGGCATGCCCTGGCCCATGTAGAAATCGACGCTGGCCTCGGGATCGCGGCGTTTGGACAGCTTGCGCTTGCTCGTGCCATCGAGCTTCATCAGCGGGGCGATGTGCGCGAAATCGGGGGGCGTGAGGCCGAGCGCGGCAAAGAGCTGATGGTGCAGCGGGAGCGATGGCATCCACTCCTCGCCGCGGGTCACCAGCGTCACGCGCATCAGATGGTCGTCGACGACATGCGCGAAATGATAGGTCGGCAGGCGGGGGTCGTTGGCGCTGCTCTTGAGGATCACCGCATCGTTGCGGTTGTCGAGCTGTTCGATGGTGCCGCGAATGCGATCCGGGTGCGCGACGCGACCCGCCTCGCCATCGGGCGCGCGGTGGCGCACGACGAAGGGCGTGCCGGCGCGCAGCCGCTCCAGCCGCTCATCGTGGGATAGGTGACGGCACACGGCCCAGCTGCCGTAATAGCCGGTCATCACCTTCGACGCCTTCTGCTCGAGCGCCATCGCCTCGAGCTGTTCCGGGGTACAGAAACAGGGATAGGCGGCGCCCCTATCGACCAGCGCCTTGGCATAGCTTGCATAGATTTGCGCGCGGTCGGCCTGTTCGTACGGACCCCAGGGCGCGTCCGGCGCCTCGTCCGAAACAATGCCGAAATAGGCGAAGGCGGATGCGAACTGGTCGCGCGCATCGGCGTTTTCGCGCGCGCTGTCGGTGTTCTCGATGCGCACGAAATAGGTGCCGTGCGAATGGTGCGCGAGGTCCTGCGCGATCGTGGCCGCGTAGAGGCCGCCGGTATGCAGATAGCCGGTGGGGCTGGGGGCGAACCGCGTGACCGCGGCGCCGGGCGGCAGCGCGCGCGAGGGATAATGCGCCTCCCAATGGTCGGTCGTCGCCGTATCGGGGGCGAACATGAGGGCGGAGAGCTCGGTTCCTTGCATGGGCGGGCGGTTACGCGCGCGTCGGTGGACATGCAAGGCGCGCCGCTGCTACCGGCCGGGCATGACCGATGCACTCCGCGATGCCGCGCTGCGTTCCAAGGCCTGGCCGTTCGAGGAGGCGAGGCGGCTGCTCAAGCGCTGGCCGGACGGCAAGCCCGACGGCGCGGCGATGCTGTTCGAGACGGGCTATGGCCCGTCGGGCCTGCCGCACATCGGCACGTTCAACGAGGTGTTGCGCACGACGCTGGTGCGGCGCGCCTATGCCACGCTGAGCGGAGGAGCGCCGACGCGGCTGGTCGCTTTCTCGGACGATATGGACGGCCTCCGGAAGGTGCCGGACAACGTGCCGAACGGCACGATGCTGGCGGAACATCTGGGCAGGCCGCTGAGCCGGGTGCCCGACCCGTTCGGCTGTCACGAAAGTTTCGCCGCGCACAACAATGCGCAGTTGCAGGGGTTTCTCGACCGCTTCGGCTTCGATTACGAGTTCGTCTCCTCGACCCAACGCTATAGTGGCGGCCATTTCGACGAAGCGTTGAAGGATGTGCTGCGCCATTACGATGCGATCATGGGCGTCATGCTGCCTACGCTGAGGAAGGAACGCGCGGCGACCTATTCGCCGGTGCTGCCGATCAGCCGCCGGTCGGGCACCGTGCTGCAGGTCCCGGTCGAGGTGGTGGATGCCGAAGCTGGGCTGATAGCCTATGCGGACGAGGGCGAGCGCGTCGTGCAATCCATCCTGGGCGGTGGCGCCAAGCTGCAGTGGAAGGTCGACTGGGCGATGCGCTGGGTCGCGCTGGGCGTCGATTACGAGATGTACGGCAAGGACCTGACCGACAGCGGCGTGCAGTCGGGCAAGATCGCCGCGCTGCTGGGCGGGCGCAAGCCCGAAGGGCTGATCTACGAGATGTTCCTGGACGAGCGCGGCGAGAAGATCTCCAAGTCCAAGGGCAACGGCCTCAGTCTCGACCAGTGGCTGCGCTATGGCACCCAGGACAGCCTGGCCTTCTACATCTACCGCGAACCCAAGAGCGCGAAGCAGCTGCATATCGGCGTGATCCCGCGCGCGGTGGACGACTATTTCGGATTCCGCGCGCAATGGCACGCACAGGATATCGACAAGCGGCTGGGCAATCCGGTGCACCATATCCACGACGGCGCGGTGCCGGACGCGGCGCCGCCGGTCAGCTTCGGGCTGCTGCTCAACCTGGTCGGCGTGCTGGGCGCGGGTGCGACCGAGGAACAGCTGTGGGGCTATCTCGGCAACTATGTGGCGGGGGCGCGCGCGGACACGCACCCGGAACTGGATGCGCTGATCGGTCACGCGATCGCCTATAACCGCGATTACGTCGCGCCCACCCTGCGGCGCCGTCCGCCGGTGGGGGTGGAGGTGGAGGCGCTGCGCCGACTGGACGCGGCGCTGGCCGATCTGCCCGCGGACGCCGGCGCGGAGGCGATCCAGACCATCGTCTACGAGATCGGCAAGACGGGCGGCTTCGAGAGTCTGCGCGACTGGTTCGCCGCGCTGTACGAGACTCTGCTGGGATCGAGCGCCGGACCGCGGATGGGCAGTTTCATCGCGCTCTACGGCATCGCGCCGACGCGCGCGCTGATCGCCGAGGCACTGACGTGTGACTAATCTGCATCATGTCTCGCGTTAGTCATAAATAGCGGGAACCGGCAGCGCGCAACCCCGTTGAAACGAGGCACGACAAGGTTTCAACCCGGATTTCGAGTAGGCAGATGGCAGTCAAGGTGCTGATCGTGGAGGATGAATTCCTTGTCGCGGTCAATCTGGAGGCGGTAATCGAGGACCTCGGCTACACGTCCGTCGGCATCGCCGCGGACCGGTCGAGCGCGCTGAGCCTCGCCGCCGAGGCGCCGGATGTCGCGCTGGTCGACGTCAATCTGCGCGATGGGCCGACCGGCCCGGAGATCGGCGCGATGCTGTCGCGCATGGGCGTGAGCGTCCTGTACGTGACCGCCAACCCGCGCATGCTGGGCGACGGCGTGCCGGGCACGCTGGGCGTCATGAGCAAGCCCTGCTCCGCCGGCGCGATGGGCGACGTCCTGGCCTATGCGATCGGCCGACGCGCGGGCGAGCCGACGCCGGCGCCCGCTGGCGTCACCCCGTTCGACGGTCCGGCCGCGGCCTAGGACACCCTGCTCCGACGCCGGGCGGCCGCGCGCCCTAGCGCACGCGGCGCAGCCGGTCGGCGCGCACGCGGATGGTGACGATCAGCCCGTCGCGCGCCCATTCCCGCTCGATTTTGCCGCCGAGCTGCTGATTGACGCTGAGCTCGGCAAGCCGGCTGCCGAACCCGCTGCGGTGCGGCGGGCCGTCGACGGGCGGACCGCCCCGTTCCCGCCAGCGGATCACGATATCCTCGCCATCCTGGTCGATCGTGAGCGCGACATGGCCGTCGGCGACGGACAGCGCGCCATATTTCGACGCATTGGTTGCGAGCTCGTGGAAGACGAGCGCGATCGGCGTCGCCGCCTGGTCATCGACCTCGATATCGCCGCCGCTGATTTGCGCGCGCGGGGAACCGTCGATGCGGTACGGCTGGAGCAGATCGTCGAGCATGCTCGCGAGCGTGCTGTGCTCGAACTGCGGACGCGATTCGTCGCTGTGCGGACGCGCGAATTCGTGCGCGCGGCCGAGCGCCATGATCCGGTCGGTCAGTTTCCTCGCAAAGCCCGCCGCCGCCGGCTCGTCGCGCGCAGACAGGCCGATGAGGCCGGAGATGACCGCGAAGATGTTCTTGATGCGGTGGCTCAGTTCGCGGCTCAGTATCTCGTTCTGCTCGGCCGCCATCTTGGCGTCGTGGATGTCGGTGCAGGTGCCGATCCAGCGGACGATCGCGCCCGACGCATCGCGTACGGGAAGGGCGCGGCCTAGGATCCAGCGGTAATCCCCGCTGTGATGGCGCAGGCGATACTCGATTTCGTAGGTGTCGCCGGTTTCCAGGCTGTGCCGCCAGACCGCCCAGGCGCGCGCCTGGTCGTCGGGGTGGAAGACGCCGTTCCAGCCCTCGCCGTCTGTCGAGCCGTAGGGAACGCCGGTGAAGCGATACCATTGGTCGTTGAAATAATCGTGGTGGCCATCGGGCAGCGTGGACCACACCATCTGCGGCATCGCTTCAGTGAGGACGGTGTAGCGCGCCTCGCTCGAAGAGAGCGCGGCTTCGGCGCGAACCTGCGGGCCGATCTCGACATTGGTGCCGAACCAGCGGACGACCGCGCCGCTGGCGTCGCGCAGCGGGCTGATGCGGGTGAGGAACGGGCGGAACCGCCCGTCCGCGCCGCGCAGCGGGAAGACCATCTCGAACGGTTCGCCGGTGGCGATGCTGCCGGCCCAGCGCTGCGTGACCGTGGGCAGCTCCTCCGGGTCGTGGACCGACTGCCAGCCCCACCCTTCCATCGCCTGCGGCGTGGTGCCGCAATAGTCGTGCCAGCGGCGATTGTACCAGGTGATGTACCCGTCACCGCGCGCGATCCAGCAGAGCACGGGCAGATGTTCGGCGAGGAGGCGGAATTCTTCGGCCGCGGGTACCGCGCTGTCGTCGAGCACGGGCAGCGTCGCCGCGACGGCATCGTCCGTACGCCAGAAAGTCTGGCCGTGATCGGACTCGCCGGCGGTGCTGGGATCGGACGAAGCGGGCAAGGTCTGCGATGGTCCCATTCGGCGTGGAGGAGCGTCGGCTGCGCTCATGACGTGCTTGCAAGGCCAGATCAATGGCGATGCGATGCGGCAGGATCAGGGCATCGCTAGCAAGGCGCCGCCTGTCGCCAGCGCGAAGGGCAGCGCGAGCACGAGCAATGTGCCCAGCGGCAGCGCCCGATCCGGTCGCAACCGGTTCCCGAGCGCGACGGCGATACCGGCGAGCCCGGCGAAGAGAAGCAGCAGCGGCAGCAGCTGCCAGCCGGTCCAGGCGGCGAGCGCGCCGAGGAAGGGCGCGTCGCCGCCGCCGAGCCCCTCGCGGCCGCGCAAGGCGCGATAGGCGAGGGCCAGCAGCGTCAGCGCGGCATAGGCGAGCGTGGCGGCGGCGGCGCGATCGAACAGCGCGACGTCGAGGCCGACCGCGCGCATGGCTGCGCCGCCCGCTGCCAGACCCAGCGCCGCGAGGACCAGGCTGAGCCGGTGCGGCAGCCAGAAATGGCGCGCGTCGAGCACCCCGGCGAGCAGCGCCAGCCAGCCCAGCAGCGCGAGCGCCAGCCCATCGGGGCCGGGCGACAGCCACAGCGCGGCGGCGCCGATCGCCGCGCACATGCCCTCCATCGCGGGGTGCAGCGGGTGGATGCGCGCGCCGCACCGGCGGCAGCGACCCTTTCGCACGATCCACGACAGCAGCGGCACGAGATCGCGCGGCCCGAGCGTGCGACCGCAGCCGTCGCAGGCGGAGCGGCCGTGGAGCGACGAGCGGCCGGCCGGCCAGCGCAGCGCGATCGTGGCGAGGAAACTGCCGAGGATCGCGCCGACCACCGCCCCGAAGAGCGCCGCCAGCCCCGGCGACAGCGCGAGGATCAGAGCCGTCCGCGCGCGGTGCGCACGAAGCCGCCGGCGGTGGGCCCGAAGCCCGCCCCGCCGAGCGCCGCGCCGAGGACGGGATCGCCGGTCTGGACGAGCAGGCGCGCGACATAGTTGCCGCGCGCATCGACGGTCAGGACCAGACGCTCGAGACCCGACTGGCCGACCATCAGTGCGCGTAGGACTCCGTCGGCGCACGACAGATCGCCCGACAGGCCGTTGCGCAGCTGCAGCCCCGCCAGCGACAGGCCGACGGTCGCGGTCACGCGGCCGCTGGCGCGCTGGCAGCGGCCATCGGCGAACAGGATGCCGGTATCGACGAAGGACAGGCTTTCGATCGGCAGGCCGCCGACCGTGCCGCCGCCGATCGAGCCGTTCAGACCTTCGATGCTGCGCCGGCCGGGCGAGAGGGTGACGATGCCGCTGATCGGCGGCCGGCCGTCGCCGTCCGACCGATCGACCGCAACGCTGGCGCGGCCGAGGAGAAGCGGCAGCGGACGCAGGCCGATGTCGAGCGTGCCGAGATCGAAGGCGCCGGCGCGCGCATCGTGCAGCCGGCCGCCCCAGACGCTGCCGCTCGCGCTGCGCGCCGTCAGCCCGCCGATGCCCGCCCCATCGGCCACCAGCCGCAGTGGCAGGAACAGGATGCCCGCGAGCAGGATCGCGAGCGCGATGAGGATACGCTCCCGGGTCATGCCGGGCCCGTCATGCCGGGCGCCGCACGGTGGCGGTGAGCGCGACGGTGCCGTCGGCGTTCGGTCGGATGCTGACATCGCTGGCGACCAGTCCCGCTTCCTCCAGCGCGCTGAGCCAGGCGAGCAACGCGGTCGCGCGCGCGTTGGCGACGGCGAAGGTGGCGCCGCCCGCGCCCTGCGCCTCGTTGCGGCTGAGGGTGAAGCCGCGCTCCGCCGCGCTCTGCGCCAGGTAGATATCGAGGGTGGCGTTCCCGGCAGGATCAGGGCGCGCGGCGCCGCCGCGCCGCAGCGCCTCGATCGCGTCGACCCGCGCGTCGATGGCGGCGGCCCGGTCGATCGCGGCGGCGTGCGCGGCGCGCGCGTCGGCGAGCGCGGTCGCGAGCCCGAGCGCCGAGAGCCAGACCAGGACGATGGCGGCAAGCGCGGCGGCGACGCCGACCAGCCAGCGTTCGCGGGCGGTGAGCCCCGACCACCAGAGTTTGACCGCCGCGGTCATCGTCCGCTCCGGATGCTGATGTCGGCAAGCGCGCGCCCGTCGGTCCCGGCGCGCGGCACCGCGGTCAGCACATAGCCCTGACCCTGGAGCGCGATGAGGACGGGATTGATGTCGGCGTTCTGCGCGGCGCCCAGCGTCGCGGCGAGCGTGCCGTCGCCGCGCCAGGCGACGCTGTCGAGCGTGACCGCCACATTGGGTTCCAGCTGTGCGACCAGGGCGGCCAGCGCGGGCGACAGGCGCGACGGCCCGCCGCCGAGCGCGGCAAGGCGGGCGTCGAGCTGGGCCACCGCCCGGTCGAGCGGCGGCGGGGAGGCGAGCGCCTGTGCCACGCGGGCCCCCGCGCGGGCGTCGATGCGCGCGATTTCGGCATGCGCGCGGCCGATGCGCGCGACCGTGACGAGCAGGCCGACCACCAGGATGGCGGCGACCAGCCCGGCGGCACGGCGCAGCAGATCGCGGTCCCACCATCGCGCCGGCGCCTGCGCGAAGGCACCGCTGCGCAATTCGACCGGGGGCGCATCGAGCGCGGCGAGCATGCCGGCTTCGACCGTCTCGGGCGCGGCTTCGACGATGCGGGCAGCGGGTGCGACATGGCCGACGAGCAGCGGATCGTCGACAAGGGCATAGCCGCGGGCGCGCAGGAATGTCTCTCCCGCCAGGCTGGCCCGCACGAGCGTATCGTCGTCGGGCGAGGCATCCACGAGCAGCGCCGCGGGTACGATGCTGGCGGGATCGATGCCGTGCGCGGCCATCAGCGCGAGCCACGCCGCCATCGTGCCTGCGTCCACCGCCGCGATGTCGCGCATGCCTGCATCGTCCGCCGCGCCCAGGCCGACGTGCAGCCGTTCGGGCGGCAGCAGGCTCTCTCCGCCCGCCAGGACGCGCGCCGCGACCTCGGCCTGGCGCTCGGTCAGGCCGGCGAAGGCGGCGCGGTGCAGCACGGTGTCGGCGACGGGCGCGATGCCCAAGACGCGCTCGGGCACCAGCGCATCACCGGCGGCGGCGAGCAGCCCGTCCAGTCCCTCGCCGGTCTGGACGATCCGCGCATCGCGCACGCGCCACCAGACCGGCGGCGCGGCCGGTGCGCCGCCGGGCGGCAGCGCGACGATCAGGGCGTCGCGGGCGCTCATCCTGCGCTGTCCTCCCCCTTCCTCACACGTCCGGCCCCCATTTGCGCCGAACGACCCGTGCCGGCGGCTCGCCCGCGTCGATCAACGATTCGGCCACGATGGTCACGTCGCCCAGGCGCACCTCGCTGCGCAAGCGGAACCAGCGCGTGGTGAGGCCGACCTGTGCCGCCGCGTCGCCCGCCGGCACGACGCCGTCCAGCGTCGGCGCGTTCCAGAAGCGGTTGACGCTGCCATAGCCGCCGGCCGGCCGCGCGGCGAGGTGCGTGCGCGCCTGCGCGGGCGACAGGCGCGCGGGCACGAGCATCATCAGGAGCGGCGCCTGTTCGGGCAGCAGCGTGTTGACGTTGATCGGCGACAGATCTTCGACCGGCAGCGCGCACAGCCAGGGCTTGAGCCGCGCGACTTCCACCGGCGTCGCCCCGGCGATGGCTGCGATCTCGCCGGCGTCGACCATCGGTCGGTCGGCGCTGCGATAGGGCGTGGGCGCGCCGGCATAGGCCGCATCCTCCGCGCCATAGGAAGTCGGGGTCTGGTCGGGATCGATCCAGTCGACGCTGCCCCCGGCGATGCGATCGGCCAGCCCACGCTCGACCCCCAGCGCCTGCATCAGGCCGACGAACTGTTCGATGGCGATGGCGCGGGGCGCGCCGCTGCCGCCGTCGACGAGGCTGTTGAGGTTGAAGCAGTTACCGCCGTCGGCCACCGTCATCGTGGCGCTGCCACCGGGCAGCGGCAGGGTGAAGGGGGCACCGATCCATCCGCCATCCGCCGTGACCCGACCGTCGGCGCGCGCGAGTTGGCCCTCGATGCGCCGCATGGCGAGCGCCTCGGCCGCGAGAGTGAAGGCGCGCGCCTGTTCGATCGCGGCGGCGCTGCCGGCGAGCCGGGTGGCGAGCGTCAGCCGCTCGACCGCGGTGGCGGAGACCACCGCCATGACCGCGACGAGCAGCAGCACGGTCAAAAGCGCCGCGCCCCGCTCGCGGGCGGGAAAGGCAGACGAGGACGCCGCGCCCCGCTCGCGGGCGGGAAAGGCAGACGAGGACGCCGCGCCCCGCTCGCGGGCGGGAAAGGCAGGTAAGGATTCCGCGCCGCGTTCGCTGGGGGGCGGGGTCATGGCGCGGGCGCGTCCGCCGTCTCGCTGCCCGGCGGGGGCAGGCCGTCGGGGCCGACGAGGAAGCGCAGGGTGAGCGGTGCTGTGCCGCGCCGTTCGAGGGTAAGTTCCACCGCGCGGGGAAGGCGCGCGGGCGTGTCGGGCTGCCAGCCGTCGCTCCAGGCGCCGTCCACCCCCCGGAAACGCCAGCGCGCCGCAGTCACGTCGCGGGCGAGCGCGGCGGCATCGCCGTCGGCGCCGCCGTCGATGGCCGTGCTGGCGCTGCGCGTGAGCGCGCCGCGTTCCAGCGCATAGCGCGATCGGCCGAGGCTGCCCCCGGTCGCGCCGCTGTCGGCGGCATGGACGAAGGCGATGGCGTCGTTCGTTCCGATGAAGGCGGGCTGTGGGTTGCCCGCGGCGTCGCGGGTGGGGCGGGGCTGCGCGCTGGCCAGCTCGGCGGCGAGGATCGCGCGCAGGCGGTTGACGCCGCCGTCTTCGCCCAGCCGCCTGGCGACCGCGGTCTGCGTATCGATGCTGGATCGCAGCAGCGTGACCCCCGCGGCGGACAGGAGCGCGAAGATCGTCAGCGCGACCAGCAGCTCCACAAGCGTGAAGCCGTGTTCGGCGGAACGCCGCGGGGACGTGAAGCCGTGTTCGGCGGAACGCCGCGGGGACGTGGCGCCATATCGATCGCGGCTGGGCGTCATGCCGCCGGACGGATGACGGTCAGCGCGGCGCGGCCGCCGCTGCCGGAAACGGCGATGTCGATGCGCAGCAGCGACGGGTCGGCGGTGGCGGCGGTGCGGCTGGTGACGCGCCACTGCACGCCGCCGTTGGCGACGCTGGCCTGCGCCGTGCCGATGGCGGGCGCGCGCGGATCGGTCAGCAGGTCGACCGCGCGATTGGCGGCGACGATCCCCGCGGTGGTGCTGGCCGAGAGATCGGCCGCGCCGCGGAGCGTGAAGGCATCGAGCCGGACCAGCGCGAGCGCGGCGATGCTGAGCACCGACAGGGCGACCAGCATTTCCAGGAGCGTGAAACCGTGTTCGGCGGAACGCCGCGAGCAGCGGAGGCGAGGATGGTTCATCGGACCATCACCTCGCCGGCGGAGTCGATGACCACCACCGCGCGGGTGGCGCCTTCGCGGAAGGCGATGCGCATCGACCGATCGGGCAGGCCGACGCGGTCGAAGGCGAGCCGCCCCTGCGCGACGCCGTCCACGCTGACCGAGGTTCCGCTGCGCCAGTCCGCGCGCGACAGGCGCGTGTCGTCCAGCGGCTGCCACGCGCCGCGCAGCCGCCGTTCGAAACCGTAGCCCGAGGCGGTGACCCACAGGCCGTGGCTGCGCCCCTCGATCACCGAGCGGTCGCGCAGGGTCGCCACGCGCGCCGCGAAGCGTGTCGCCTGCGCCGTCGCACCGCCGCCCGACGAGGGCAGGGTGAGCACCACGGCCGCGGCTGCGAGCCCGATCAGCGCGAGCACGACCATCAGCTCGACGAGCGTGAAGCCGTGTTCGGCGGAACGCCACGAGGACGTGAAGCCGTGTTCGGCGGAACGCTGCGACGGCATGAAGCCGGCGTCGCGGTGGTC
>CBDUBN010000061.1:0-12409 GCA_965365395.1 uncultured Sphingomonas sp. | reverse complement strand
CAGCGTAGCGAACCTGCGAGCGTTCCTGTTCGATGGCGTGTGCCGGAGCGGGGGCGCGCCACCGGAACTGTGCCTATCCTGCCACGTTGGGCCGAAAAGATTTCGGGGCCAGCCATTGAACAGTCGCAGCGTCCTTCGCACCATGCTGCCGCGCACCGCGGCGACCGCGTGCGATCACCGGCCGCCGGGTCAGCCGGATGGCCGGGCGGAGGGGCACGGCGCGTCGGCGAAGCGGCGATCGCCCACGTTTCCCCATCGCCAAGTCTCGAACGTCGCCTGAATGTTCGAGTTTTCCGGCTATCATGTGATGCTCGCCGGGATCGGCGTGGCGATCATCCTGGCGCATTGGCTGCCGCGGTTCCTTTCAGGGCGGGAGCCCGCGACGTCGGCGTTGATGATCGGGTTCGGCTGGTTGGTGTTCGGCTGGATTCCGGGAATGCCCGACGCCATTGGCCCGATCGGCAATGGTGGCCTGTGGGAAACGGTCAGCGAAATCTGCGTGATTGTCGGCCTGTTCGGCGTTGGGCTGCGTATCGACCAGCTCAGCAACCGGGAACGCTGGAAGCCGACCTTGCGCCTGCTGATCGTCGCCATGCCGGCGACGATCGCGGCGGTCGCCCTGCTGGGCTGGGCGGCCGGCGGCATGACGGTGGCGGGCGCCATCCTGCTCGGCGCGGTCCTCGCCCCCACCGACCCGGTCCTGGCCGGGGACGTGGAGGTCGGCCCGCCGTTGGAAGGCGGCGAGCATCCCGTGCGATTCACGCTGACGACAGAGGCCGGCCTCAACGACGGCCTGGCGTTCCCGTTCGTTCACCTGGGCCTGGCGATAGCCGCCGCGGGCGCCGCCACCTTGCCGCTGCTGGGGGAGTGGGCGGCCCGCGACCTTGCCTATCGCGTCGCGGTCGGCGCGCTCGGCGGCGCGTGCGTGGGTTGGCTGCTGGGCAAGATATTGTTCAGCTGGCCGCGTGCCAATCCCCTGGCCGACACGCAGTCCGCGGTGGTCGCGCTGGCGGGCGTGCTCGCCGCCTACGGGTTCACCGAACTGGTGGAGGGCTATGGTTTCATCGCCGCCTTCGTGGCCGGCGTGGTGCTGCGGCGCATGGAATCGGAGCATGCCTTCCACGTCGATCTGCATGATTTCGCGCAGGCGATCGAGCATGCGCTGACCGCATTCCTGCTGCTGGCGCTGGGCGCCGCGCTGCCTACCCTGCTCGGCGCGCTCGACTGGGCGGGCGCGATGATCGGCGTGGTGCTCATCTTCCTCATCCGGCCGCTGGTTGGGTGGACGAGCATGGCGGGGACCGCGCTTGGAGGTCGCGCGCGGCTGGTGGTCGCCTTCTACGGCGTACGCGGCATCGGTACGATCTATTATCTGAGCTACGCCATCACGCACGTCGAGCTGCGCGACAAGGAGGCGATGTGGGCGATCGCGGCGTTCACCATCCTGCTGTCGACCATCGTCCATGGACTGACCGCCGGCGCGGCGGTGGAACGCGTGGGCCGAAGCGAACCGGAAGCCGGCTGAGGGCGCCTGTCGCTCAGCCGATCGGCCCTTCGGTTTCGAAACGGTCGACCGTGATTTCCAGCGGCTGGGCGGCGGCCATCACTTTCCTGAACTCCGCCATGTGCGGGCTGGTCCCGTGCGCGGCCAGCGCGCGCGCGTCGCTCCAGCGTTCGGTGATGTGCAGGAGGTCCGGGTCGATGAGGTCGAAGGCGAAGGCGTAGAGCAGGCAGCCATCCTCCGCGCGTGTCGCGTTCAGCATGGTGCGCATGGCTTCGAGATGCGCGGCGGCGGTACCCGGCGCGAAACGGGCGTGGCCCTGGACGATGATCATGGCGTGGCTCCTGCCGGGGTGGGACGAGGGCGGCAGTGTTGCACGGCAGGGGGCGCGGTGCTAGGCGCGCCGCACTCTCGGCCAAGCGTCGGCGGCGCCCCTTTTCGAGGCCGCAGGTCCGACGCCAGGCCATCCATCACAAGGTCCGCCCATGTCGCTCAGCCTGATGTACGCTTCCGCCGCCGCCGCCAGCGGGGGGACCGGCGCCTTCATCATGCAGATGGTGCCGCTGTTACTGATCTTCGTCGTCTTCTACTTCCTGCTCATCCGTCCGCAACAGACGCGCATGAAGGCGCATGCGGCCAAGATCGGCGCGGTGAAACGCGGCGACAGCGTGGTGACCGGCGGCGGCCTGATCGGCAAGGTGACGCGGGTCGACGACAGCGAGGTCGAGGTGGAGATCGCGTCGGGCGTGAAGGTCAAGGCACTGAAATCCACATTGGCGGACGTGCTGACGCCGGGCGTCAAGCCGGCGAACGACTGATCTCTCGATGCTCGATTTTCCCCGCTGGAAGGTAGTTCTCGTCACGCTGACGTCGATCGTCGGCATCCTGCTCGCGGTGCCGTCGCTCTTGCCCGGCAGCTGGACCGCATCCCTGCCGGCGTGGATGACGCCCAAGGTCGAGCTGGGGCTCGACCTCGCCGGCGGCTCGCATATCCTGCTCGAGGCCGATGTCGCCGACGTGCGCAAGCAGCGGCTCGACAATATGGAGCGCGCCGTGCGCACCGCCATGCGCGGTTCCAGCGGCAGCGCCGATGATGTCGCGATCGGCGACGTCGCGCGCAGCGGCAACAGCCTGTCCTTCCTGGTGCGCGACGGCAGCAAGATCGACGAGGCGCGCGAGCGGCTCAACAACCTGACCGAGGGCGCGCAGCTGACCGGGCAGCGCGACTGGGACATCGAGGTGCGCGATACCACGCGCGTGGTCATGACCCTGACCGGCGCAGGCCTGCAGAAGTTCGTCGAGGAGGCGATGGCCGGCGCGCGCGACATCGTCGAGCGGCGCGTCAACGCGCTGGGCACGCGCGAACCGACGATCGTCCTGCAGGGCGCGGACCGCATCGTCGTGCAGGTGCCGGGGCTGAACGATCCCAAGGCGCTGAAGGACCTGCTCGGGCAGACCGCGCGGCTCGAGTTCCGCATGGTCACCGAGAATTTCGACGCTGCGGAAGCTGCACAGGGCCGCGCGCCGGTGGGCAGCGAAGTGGTGCCGACGTCGGATACGACCAGCGCCGTGCCGTTCGAGGTGGTCAGCCGGCAGGTGCTGATCTCCGGCGACCAGCTGACCAACGCGCAGCAGAGTTTCGAGCAGCAGTCGGGCCGGCCGGTGGTCACCATCACCTTCAACGGCCAGGGGTCGACCATCTTCGGCCGCGTGACGCGCGAAAACGTGGGCAAGCGCTTCGCCATCCTGGTCGACAACCGCGTCGTCACTGCGCCGGTGATCAACGAGCCGATCAACGGCGGCAGCGCGCAGATCAGCGGCAGCTTTACCGTCGAGAGCGCCAACAACCTCGCCATCGCGCTGAAATCCGGCGCGCTGCCGGTGAAGCTCGCCGTGGTCGAGGAGCGTACGGTCGGGCCCGACCTCGGCGCGGAATCGATCGAGCGCGGCGCCATCGCGGCGGTGGTGGCGACGCTGCTGACGCTGGGGCTGATGCTCGTCGTCTACGGCCGTTTCGGCATCTATGCGGCGATCGCGCTGGTGCTCAACATATTGCTCATCGTCGGCGTTCTCGCCGTCATCCCGGGGGGGGTGCTGACGTTGCCGGGTATCGCCGGCTTCGTGCTGACGGTCGGCGCGGCGGTCGACGCCAACGTGCTCATCAACGAGCGCATCCGCGAGGAGATACGGCGCGGGCGCAAGCCGGTGGCGGCGGTCGAGACGGGCTACAAGGAGGCGAGCCGCGCCATCTTCGACGCCAACATCACCAACGTCATCGCCGCGGCGCTGATGTTCGCATTCGGCTCGGGCCCGATCAAGGGTTTCGCGGTCGTGCTGACCATCGGCATCGTCACATCGGTGTTCACCGCGGTGACCGTCAGCCGGCTGTTCGTCGCGCGCTACCTGCGTGAGCGGCGCCCGACCGCGCTGACTATCTGAGGACCGGTCCAGTGAAGCTGCTCAAGCTCGTCCCCGACAACACCAACATCGGCTTCCTCAAGTGGCGCAACGTCGCCATGATGATCAGCATCCTGTCGATCATCGCGTCCATCCTGCTGGTGGCGTTTCGCGGCCTCAATTTCGGCGTCGATTTCGCCGGCGGGCAGATGGTGCGCGTGGAGTTCGCGGAGGCGCCCGACCTCGACACGCTGCGCGCGGCGGTCGGCGCGGTGCAGGAGGGCGACGCGAGCGTGCAGGAGTTCGGCTCCCCGCGCGAGATCTCGATCCGCACCGCGCTGCCCGCCAGCGACGGGACGGCGGCGGAAGCGAAGGAAGCGGCGGACCGGGCGGCGGAACGACTGGTCGCAACCATCCGCGAACGCTATCCCGACGCGACGGTAAGCTCGGTCGACACGGTGTCGGGCAAGGTTTCCGACGAGCTTCTCTGGACCGGCGCGATCAGCCTGATCCTCGCGACCATCGGCATATCGCTGTACATCTGGTTCCGGTTCGAATGGCAGTTCGGGGTGGGGGCGCTGTTCGCGCTGTTCCACGATATCGCGCTGACTTTCGGCTTCTTCGCGCTGACCCAGCTCGAGTTCAATCTCAACATCGTCGCGGCGCTGCTGACGATCATCGGCTATTCGCTGAACGACACCGTCGTCGTCTATGACCGTATCCGCGAGAACCTGCGCAAGTTCAGGCGGATGGACATCATCGCGCTGCTCGACCTGAGCGTCAACGAAACGCTGTCGCGCACCGTGATGACCAGCCTTGCCATCATCATGGCGCTGACCGCGCTCGTGCTCCTCGGCCCGGACGTCATCTTCGGCTTCTCGCTCGCGATGCTGCTCGGCATCTTCATCGGCACCTATTCGTCGATCTACATGGCGGCGCCGATCCTCGTCTGGCTGAAGGTCGGCAGCGAAAGCTTCGTGCCGCTCGACGAGGAGGGCAAGGCGAAGCGGCCGGTCGACGACAATGCGGGTGCGGTCGTCTAGGCGACGGGCGCTCCAGGCGACGGACGCGCTAGGCGACGCGCCGGCCGCCCTTCCACACGGCAACCGCCCGGCCCTGCACCGGCAGGCCGTCGAACGGCGTGTTGCCGGCGCGCGCCGACATGCGCTTGGCATCGACCTGCCACGGCTTGTCGGGATCGACGAGAATGAGGTCGGCCTCGGCCCCGGGCGTCAGCGAGCCCGCATCGACGCCGAGCAGGCGCGCGGGGTTGGCGGCGAGCAGTTCGAACAGGCGGGGCAGGGTGACGGTGCCGTCGCGCACCAGGCCGAGGCCGAGCGCGAGCAGCGTCTCCGCGCCCGCCATGCCGGGTTCGGCGTCGGCGAAGGGCAGGCGCTTGTCCTCCGGCCCGCGCGGGTCGTGCCCCGAGCAGAGAATATCGATCGTCCCGTCGGCCAGCGCGGCGAGCGCGGCCTGGCGGTCGGCCTCCTCGCGCAGCGGCGGTGAGAGCTTGGCGAAGGTCCGCCACGCGCCGACCGCGACGTCGCTGAGCAGCAGATGCGCGGGGCTGATGCCGCAGGTGACGGCGAGACCGCGCGTCTTGGCCGCGCGCACGAGGTCGAACGACGCGGCGGTGGTAAGCTGGCGAAAATGCAGGCGTGCGCCCGACGAGCCGCCAAGCGCCTCGAGCAGCGCGATGTCGCGCGCGACCGCGATCGCCTCGGCGGCGGCGGGCGCAGACGCGAGCCCGAGCCGGAAGGCCATCTCCCCAGCCGTGGCGACCGCGCCGCGCGTCAGCGTTTCGTCCTCGGCATGGACGATCAAGGCGAGCCCGAGCCCGCCGGCATAGCTCAGCGCGCGCAGCATCACGCCGCCGTCGGCGATGCGCGTGCGCCCGGTGGCGACGCCGCGTGCGCCGGCGGCCTGCATGAGACCCATTTCGGCAAGCTCGCTGCCGCCCAGACCCTTGGTCGCCGCGGCGAGCGGGTGCAGCCACAGGTCGGGCTTGCCCGCCTTCGCCGCGCGCTCGATCAGTCCGGGCTGGTCGAGTGTCGACCCGGCATGGGGCATCAGCGCCGCACGGGTGATGCCGCCGAAATGGAAAGCGCGCGTGTCCGCGGCGAAAACGCCGTAATCGACGATACCCGGCGCAAGCAGTAGGCCGCGGCAATCAACGGTTTCGGCGGTAGCGCCGACCGGGGCATCGACGATGCGTCCGTCCCTCACGTGCAATGTGCCGTCGGCGATGGAGCCGCGGTCGACCAGCCGCGCGTTGACGAAGCGAAGCACGCTCATGCCCAGCCCTCCATCCCCCGCGCGCCGCGTGTCAGCACATCGAGGCAGGCCATGCGGACGGCCACGCCCATCGCCACCTGCTGGGTGATCGCCGAGCGTGTGGGATGATCGGCGACCGCGCTCGCGATCTCCACGCCGCGGTTCATCGGCCCGGGGTGCATGATCAGCGCCTCGGGCGCGGCGAGCGCCAGCCGCTCCGTCGTCAGCCCATAGAGTGCGTGGAACTCGCGTTCCGACGGGATGAGTCCGCCGTCCATGCGCTCCTGCTGCAACCGCAACATCATCACGACGTCCGCGCCCGCCAGGGCGTCGTCGATGCGGGTGAAGCGGCGCGCGCCCAGGCTTTCGACCTCGGCCGGCACCAGCGTCGGGGGCCCCGCGACGCGCACCTCCGCGCCCAGCATCGCGAGCGCGATCATGTTCGACCGCGCGACGCGGCTGTGGCGGATGTCGCCGCAGATGGCGACGACCAGCCCCTCGACCCGTCCCAGCCTGCGGCGGATGGTCAGTGCGTCGAGCAGGGCCTGCGTCGGATGCTCGTGCCAGCCGTCGCCCGCGTTGAGGACGGGACAGCCGACCTTGTCGGCGATCAGCGCGACCGCGCCCGAACTGCCGTGGCGGATGACGATGGCATCGGCGCGCATCGCGTCGAGCGTCATCGCCGTGTCGATCAGTGTCTCGCCCTTCTTCACGCTCGACTGCGCGACGTGCATGTTGACGACGTCCGCGCCCAGCCGTTTGCCCGCAATCTCGAACGACAGGAGGGTGCGGGTCGAATTCTCGAAAAAGGCGTTGATGACGGTGCGTCCGGCGAGCGGCCCGGGACCGTGCGGCCGGCTATCGTTCGAGACGTCGATCCACCGCTCCGCCTCGTCGAGCAGGAAGCTGATTTCCCACCCCTGCAGCCCACCGATGCCCAGCAGGTGGCGATGAGGAAAGGCCGCGCGCCCGGACGGGGTGCGTGGATCACGGGGTGCGAGCGGCGATGTCATTAAAGCCCAGCCTCTAGCGAGGCGGCCGCGCAAGCTCAAGCGATGGTCAGTCGGCGTTCATCGGACGCGCCATAGCCTCGGTCCGTCGCAACAGGGAGACACGAGGATGCGTCGTTTCGCCACGATGCCGTTGATGGCGCTGGTCCTGACCGGCAGCGTCCCGCCGCCACTCGGCGCTGCCGTGGCGGCGCAGCAGAGGGAACACTCGGGCGTCGACGCCGATGCGCTGTGCGCGCGCTATACCAAACCCCAGGCGCCATCCGGGGGCGACATCGTGGTCACCGGGACCGCGCAGCCGCGCGGGCGTGTGCCCGAGGCCGCCCGCAGCGTGCCGCCACCACCACCGCCGCCCGCCTATGCGCCGCCGCCCGCATCGTCCGCTTCGCCGCTGGCGGTGACGGGGTCGCGCGTCGCGCCGGGCCCGGCCGCCGACCGCGATCGTTACGCCGGGGAGGCCGTGTCGGGGGTGCTCGCGGTCGCCGATGCGCCCGTCTCGACCTTTTCGGTCGATGTCGACACCGGCAGCTACACCAACGTGCGCCGCATGCTGTTGCAGGATGGTCGCCTGCCGCCGCAGGACGCCGTGCGGACCGAGGAGATGCTGAACTATTTCCGTTACGATTACGTGGGCCCGACGGACCGGCAGGTACCGTTCGGCATCAGCACCGCCATCGTCCGGACGCCCTGGAA
The DNA here is from genome assembly GCA_965365395.1 of uncultured Sphingomonas sp. GTDB lineage: Bacteria > Pseudomonadota > Alphaproteobacteria > Sphingomonadales > Sphingomonadaceae > Sphingopyxis. Next base: position 4,534 of record CBDUBN010000061.1, on the reverse strand, counting down.
CCCCGACACCCGGCTGCTGCGCATCGGCCTGCAGGGCTATGACGTCGCGCGGACGGAGCGGCCGGCCGCGAACCTCGTGTTCCTGGTCGATGTGTCGGGCTCGATGCAAGGGACCGATCGGCTGGGGCTGGTACAATGTTCGCTGGCGATCCTGGCCGAGCGGCTGAGCCCGCGCGACCGGGTCTCGATCGTCGTCTATGCCGGCGCCGCGGGGCGTGTGCTCGATCCGACCGGCGATCCGCGCGCGATCATCGCCGCGCTCGACCGGCTGCGTGCCGGCGGATCGACCGCGGGCGGCGCGGGGCTGGAGCTCGCCTATGCCACCGCGCGCGCGAGTTTCGTGGAGGGCGCGATCAACCGGGTCATCCTGGCGACCGACGGCGATTTCAACGTCGGTGTCGCGGACAATGGCGCGCTGATCGACATGATCGAGCGCCAGCGCGCCAGCGGCATCCAGTTGACGACGCTGGGCTTCGGGCGCGGCAATTACAACGAGGCGCTGATGGAGCGGGCGGCGGACAGCGGCAACGGCAACTATGCCTATATCGACAGCGTGGCCGAAGCGCGCCGCGTGCTGGACCGGCAGCTGTCGTCGACCCTGTTCACCATCGCGCATGACGTGAAGATCCAGGTCGAGTTCAACCCGGCGCAGGTGCGCGAATATCGCCTGATCGGCTATGAGAACCGCGCACTCGCCGAGGAGGATTTTGCCAACGACGCGGTCGATGCGGGGGAGATCGGCGCGGGGCATCAGGTGACCGCGCTGTACGAGATCGTACCCGCGGGCGGGCGCGGCTGGCTGCCCGAGCGGACATTTCCCGCCAATCGCCGCGCGTCCGCCCCCCATGGCGAGAGCCCGGACGACGTCGTGGCGGTGCGCCTGCGATACAAGCTGCCGGGCGCCGGCGTGTCGCGCGACATCCAGCAGATCGTCGGCGCGCCGATGCTGCGGAGCGCCGGCGCGGCGCGCGGTGACACCGCCTTCGCAGCGGCGGTGGCGGCCTATGGCCAGCTGCTGCGCGGGGATACGCGGCTGGGCGGCTACACGTTCGAAGACGTGCGCGCGCTGGCCGCGGCCCATGCCGACGGCGATCCGGCGCGCGCGGAATTCGTGCGTCTGGCTGCGCGCGCCGACGAAATGCGGCCCGCTCGCTCGGGACGCTAGCGGCGTGTGAGGGCGTCGATCGCGCCCTGCAGGATGTAGCTCGCCGCCGCGCTGTCGATGCGCGCTGCGCGCTTCGCGCGGCTGACGTCGGCGGCGATCATCGCACGTTCGACCGCCGCGGTGGACCAGCGTTCGTCCCACAGGAGGATGGGACGAACGCAATCGTCCAGATTGCGCGCGAAGGCCCTGGTCGATTGCGTGCGCGCGCTGTCGCTGCCGTCGAGGTTGAGCGGCAGGCCGACGACGATCCCCACCACGCTTTCGCGCGCGATGACCGCAGCGAGCGCGGCCTTGTCGGCGGTGAATTTCGCGCGGACGATCAACGCGGCGGGCGAGGCGAACGACCAGCCGGCGTCGCATAGCGCGGTGCCGATCGTCTTCGTGCCGACGTCCAGCCCGAGCAGGCGGCCGCCGTGGGGCAGGGCGGCGGCGAAGGCGGCGGGGTCGCTGGTGATCACGACCTTGCCTTAGCCCGTAGCCAATGGCCTGTCGAAGGGCGTCGCGCGGCTCGGCGACCCGCCCTTCGATGCGCTGAGGGCTACGAGCATGACCCGCAGGTCAATTGTTCTCGAACGCCGCGACCCGCCGGATCGCGTCCGCGCGGACGTTGACCCAGAACAGCGGGTAATCGAACACATGATAGTTGTTGCCGGGCAGGAGGTAGCCGCCAAGGTCGGGCCCTTCGCCGATGAGCAGGAGGCCGCGGCCGCCGCTCGCGGCATCGTCGCACCGTGCGCCGACCGCGCCGGGATACAGGGTGCCATCGGCGAAGTCGCTGTCGGCGCGCACCGTCCCGAGATTGGCGGATCGCGGCGCGCTGCCGTTCCGCACGCCGCTGATCGGATTGACGCACAGCATGCGCGTGCCCGCGCGATTCCCGCCGTCGAAGCCGATCGTGGCGTCATAGACCGTCAGGACCATCGCCGGGTCGGCGGGTTCGGCGAAGCTTTGCCAGGCGAGGATGCAATTGCTGCTCGCGGCCGTCTCGCATGCGGGCAGCCCCATCAGCGGCAGGTCCCGCTCCTCCGAGATCGGCCAGCCCACAGCATAGGCGGCCGCGATGCGGCGCGCGAGCGGGCGGCCGGCCACACGCTCGCGCAGGAGGCGCGCGAGGTGCAGCGACCCCTGGCTGTGCCCGGCGAGGATGATCGGGCGATCCGGCCCGGCCTCGATCAGGAACTGGTCGAAGGCGGCGGCGACATCGCGGTAGGCGGCGTTGAGCGCACGGTTGGCGGTGTCGACATCCTCGGTCAGGAAAGCGCCCATCGCCGCCTGGCGATAGCGCGGCACCCACAGGTCGCCCGCGCCCGCGAGCGTGCTGGCCATGCCGCGCACGAACAGGCCAGCGCGCCAATTGGCCTCCGCATCGTCGAGCGGCGCGTTCCAGTTGTCGCGTTTCAGATAGCTGGTGGGGTGGATGAAGAAGATCGCGGCATCGCCGCGCGCTGCTTCCGCTCGCCAGCGCTGAGCGTCAGCCTTTTCCTCGGCGGTGAGATCGTCGGCCTCGATCCCGTCCGTCGGCAGGCGCGGCGTCCACAGCGTGGGGTCGGCGCCCGCCATGCCGGGCCGCGCGATCCACATGGCCGCACTGGCATAGTCGCCGCCTTGCGCGGCCGGCTCGACATAATCGACCGTCGGCACCAGCGCCATGCGCATGAAGCTTTGCGGGAACAGGCGATAGGCGAACGCGCCGGCGATGACGACGACGATGACGAGGGCGACGACGTAGAGGAACTTGCGGGCCATGCGGTCTCTCGCTGCGGCGCGGGTGGGGAGGGTGCGCGCCCGCGCCAGATAGGGCGCGCGCGGACCGCAGGCAATCGCCTGCACGCGATCTGCACATAAGCACCACTGGACTTGGGTGGGGGCGCGAACGCACAAGCGCAGCATGAACGACGATGCAGGGGTGGGCCGCATGACTATCCGAGGGACACGCGCGAGCGAACGGGACGCGGCATGGCCAGTGCGCCCGTGGATCATGGCGTTGATCTGCGCGCTCGGCGGGCTGCTCTTCCATCATCTCGTCGATGCGGTGACCTCCGGCGAGGCGGGGCGCTGGCCGGCAGCGGGCGCGACGGCGGTGGCGGTGGCGACGGTCAGCTTCGCGCTGACGGTGGAGCTTCGCCGCTGGACATGGGCGGCAGCGTTCGCGCTCGGATGGGGCGCCATCGTCGGACTCGTCGGCTGGACGACCTACAATTACAATGGCCAGGGCGAATTCGTCGAATTTCCGTTCCTTGCCGCGGTGTTCGCGGTGCTGCTGGCCTGCCCGCTGTTCCAGACGGTGCGCGACGAAGGCGGCTGGCGGCTGACGTCGGGGCGGGTGCACAGCCACGGCTGGACCGACGCGGTGATCGGCGCGGCCAGCATCGCCTTCGTCGGCGTCGCCTTCCTGCTCGCCTGGCTGATAGCCAGCCTGTTCAGCCTGATCGGCATCGACTTCGTCGAGGATTTGCTGGAGGAAGGCTGGTTCGGCTGGAGCCTGGCGGGTTTCGCGTTCGGCGGCGCGTTAGGGTTGCTGCGCGAGCGCGATGCGCTGGTGGCGACGATGCAGCGGCTGGTGATGACCATCCTCGCGGTGCTGGCACCGGTGCTGGCGGTCGCGCTCGGTCTGTTCCTCCTCTCTCTGCCGCTGACCGGCATCGACGGGTTGTGGGACAGCTGGGTGTCGGCCGCGGGGCTGACGCTGGCGGCCGCTGCCGGCGCCTATCTGCTGCTCAATGCCGCGATCGGCCTGGGGGACGAGGATCGGCCGACGAACAAGGCGCTGCGCTGGTCGGCGATGCTGCTCGCGCTGGTGGTGTTGCCTCTAGCGGTCCTGGCGCTGGCCGCCCTGTGGACGCGCATCGGGCAATATGGCTGGACGCCGGGACGCATCTGGGCGGTGATCTGCTGCCTCGTCGCGCTGACCTATGGCGCCGCGGGCTGGTGGGCGGTGTGGCGCGGACGCGGCGAGTTCGCACCGCATATCCGCTGGGCGCAGACGCGGTTGGCGGTGGGCGTGTGCGGGCTCGCCCTGCTGCTGGCGCTGCCGATCCTCGATTTCGGCGCGATCTCGACCCGCGACCAGTTGGCCCGGCTGCGCGACGGCGAGATAGCGTTGGGTCAGTTCGACTGGCAGGCGATGGCGTTCGATTTCGGGCCGGCGGGGCGTGCCGCGTTGACGCAGCTATCGCGCAGCGGCCCGCAGCCGCAGCGCGTCGCGGCCGCTGAGGCGCTGGCGGCGCGCAACCGCTACGACGTGCCGACCGCGCCGACGCAAGGGAGCGACCTTCGCCCGCTGGCCCAGCGGCTGCGCACCGTGCCCGCGGACCGTGCGGCGCCCGCCGATCTTGTCGCCGGCATCGAGCGCGAGCGAACCGCCTGCAC
>CBDUBN010000060.1:0-12522 GCA_965365395.1 uncultured Sphingomonas sp. | reverse complement strand
GGTCTTGCGGGCCGGTTTCGTATCCGGGGCGGAGCGATCGATGGGACCGTCGACACCGATGGCATCGAGCTTGCGCTCGGCGATTTCGGTCCGCGCTATCCCGGCGGGTTGTTCGTGGCGCAGGATGGCGACAATCGGCCGCAGGCGCAGAACTTCAAGCTGCTGAGCTGGGCCGAGGTTCTCGACGCGCTCGGCCTCTAGCCCCAATCGCCTGCGCCGCGCATCCATAGCGCGGTTCCGGCGATCGCCGCGGTTTCGGCACGCAGGATGCGCGGACCTAGCGCGATCGGCCGCGCCGCAGCATGCGCTGCGATCAACGCGCGTTCCGCATCGTCAAAGCCGCCCTCCGGTCCGATCAGCAGCGCGGCAGGCGCGACCGCGAGGCTGGCGCCGCCCCGCGTTCCGGCGAGCGTCTCGTCCGCGAACAGCAGCGCGCGGTCGCCGGGCCATGTAGCGAGCAGCCCTGGCAACGTCACCGATTCGGCGAGCGAGGGCAGGGCAGTGCGCGCGCATTGTTCCGCCGCCTCGGTCAGTATGGCCCGCGCGCGTGTCATGTTCACCTTGTCGACGACGCAGCGCCGCGTCACCACCGGCACGATATGCGCGACGCCGAGTTCGGTCGCTTTTTCGATGACGAGGTCGAAATTCGGTTTCTTGATAGGCGCGACGCAGAGCCAGAAATCAGGCGGCGTTTCTCGCTCGCGCAGTCGTCGGGTCACCAAGAGATCGACATGGCGTTTCGCGACCACCTCGACCTGCGCTGCCCATTCCCCCGTCATATCGTCGAGGAGGATGACTGTATCGCCGGCTCCTACCCGCATGACGCCGCCCAGATAGTGGGCCTGGTTACCTTCGATCCGCCGCGTATCGCCGATGTGCAGCGGCGGCGCAACGAAGAGGCGCGGAGCCGATCGCGGAGGCCAGGCGGGGGTGGCGGGCATTGCAAGGCTGTAGCTGCGCCTACCTGGAAAAGTCGAGCCGCACTTGGGCGCGCATGGCAGCGCGGCTATGGGGCCGTGGTGACCGCCGCGCCGCTTCCCGATACGCAGTCGAACCTGCTGCTGCGCGCGCTCCCGGGGCCTGCGCGGCCCTATGCGCTGCTGGCGCGTTTTGATCGGCCGATCGGCTGGTGGCTTTTATTCTGGCCGTGCGCGTGCGGTGTTGCGCTGGCGGGGGGGGTGACGACACAATGGCCGCTCCTCCTGTGGATGCTGGTCGGCGCGATCGCCATGCGCGGCGCCGGCTGCGTCTATAACGACATCGTCGACCGCGACCTCGACGCGCGCGTGGCCCGCACCGCCAAGCGCCCGTTGGCGAGTGGCGCGGTGACTCTGCGCGCGGCCTGGATCTGGCTGGCGGCGTTGTGTTGCATCGGCCTCCTGGTGTTGCTCCAGCTGCCGGCCCGCGCGCAGGCCGTCGCGCTGGTCAGTCTCGCTCTGGTCGCAGCCTATCCGTATATGAAGCGCATCACCTGGTGGCCGCAACTTTGGCTGGGCCTCGTGTTCAGCTGGGGGGTCCTCGTCGGCTGGACAGCGACGGATCCATTGCGCCTCGCTTCGGTGGCGTCGCTAACCATGGCGTGCGCTGCGCTTTATGGCGGCTGCATCCTTTGGGTCGTCGGCTACGACACGATCTATGCGGCGCAGGATGTCGAGGACGACGCCATCGTGGGCATCCGCTCGAGCGCGCGCGCTCTGGGTCGGAATGTGCGTTTGGGCGTCGCGCTCTTCTACATCCTTGCCATCCTCGCCTGGGGCGTCGCGATCTGGCTCATCCGCCCCGACATGCTGGCGCTGGCCGCGCTGCTGCCGCTTGCGATGCACCTGTCCTGGCAGGTTGTGACGCTAGCCCCGCGAGACGGTGCGAATGTGCTGGAGCGCTTCCGCTCCAACCGCACGGCGGGCCTGCTCCTCTTTCTCGCCTGCGCGGTCGTCGGCACGTCCGCCTGAGCGGCGGGCGCGACCACGTACCATCTGTTCGCTTGGCGTTCAGCCTAGGCCTGGTTATACGCTGCGCCATGAACCGCGCTTTCCAAGCTCTCGCTGCCACCGCCCTCCCTGCCATGCTGCTGACCGCCTGCGCCGGTGGTGGCGGGGGACCGCGCGATACGCGCTATGTCGCGCGCGATGTGAACACGCTGTATGGCGCGGCGAAGAGCCGGATGGACAGCGGCCAGTATAAGCTCGCCGGCGCGCTGTTTGACGAGGTAGAGCGCCAGCACCCCTATTCGCCTTGGGCAAGGCGCGCCCAGCTGATGAGCGCGTTCAACTATTACGCGGCCGCCGATTATACGAAATCGATCGAATCCGCGCAGCGCTTCCTGCAGCTGCATCCGGGCAACCGTGACGCGCCTTACGCTTATTATCTCATTTCGCTCAGCTATTACGAGCAGATCAGCGATGTGACGCGCGACCAGCGCATCACCAGCCAGGCACGCGACGCCTTGAACGAGCTGGTGCGCCGCTACCCCGACACCGAATATGCGGCCGATGCGCGGCTGAAGCTCGATCTGGTCGCGGACCACCTTGCGGGCAAGGAGATGGAAATCGGCCGTTTCTATCAGCGCAGTTCGCGCTGGCTGGCGGCGACGCTGCGTTTCCGGCAGGTGGTCGATACCTACCAGACCACCAGCCACGCGCCGGAGGCGCTGTATCGGCTGACCGAATCCTATCTGGCGCTGGGCGTGCCCGAGGAAGCGCGCCGCTCCGCCGCCGTGCTGGGACGCAATTATCCGGGCTCGGAATGGTATGGCCGCGCCTACGAATTGCTGGGCGAAGAAGCGCCTGCGCAGATCGCGGCGACCAACTAGGTTTCAATTCTTTCGACAGCCGCGGGGGCAGCGGCTATGGGAAAGGCGATGGCTGTTCCCGTATCGTTCCGGCAACCGACGGTGACCGCGTGCTGACCGCGCTGGCGATCCGCGATGTGGTGCTGATCGAGGCGCTCGACCTCGATTTCACCGCCGGGCTGGGCGTGCTGACCGGGGAAACCGGTGCGGGCAAGTCGATCCTGCTCGATGCGCTGGGACTGGCGCTGGGAAGCCGCGCCGACAGCGGACTGGTGCGCAGTGGCACCGAGCGCGCGCGGGTCACCGCGAGCTTCGCAGCGCTGCCGGCCGGGCATCCGGCGATGGCGATGCTGGACGATGCCGGCATCGATATCGAACCCGGCGAGCCCCTGGTGGTGCGGCGCGAGGTCAAGCGCGATGGCGGCAGCCGCGGGTTCGTCGCCGATCAACCCGCGAGCGCGGCGCTGCTGCGCGAACTGGGCGCAAGCCTGGTTGAAATCCACGGCCAGCATGACGAACGCGGCCTCCTCAACCCACGCGGTCACCGCGCGCTGCTCGATGCTTTCGGCCGTATCGATACGGCTCCCGTCGCTGCGGCGCACGGCGCGTGGCAGGCGGCGCGCCATGCGCTGGACCAGGCACGCGAACGATTGGCGACCGACGCCGCCGAGCGCGAATGGCTGGATCATAGCATCGCCGAACTGGCCGCGCTGGCGCCGCAGCCGGGGGAGGAAGCCAGCCTCGCCGAAACGCGCAGCGATATGCAGAAAGGCGCGCGTCTGGCCGAGGAAATGGCTGCGGTCGAAGCGTTACTGGGCGGATCGGACGGCGCGCTGGCACAGCTGCGCGCGGCGACGCGGCGGCTCGACCGGCTGGCGCCGGAACATGCGCTGTTTGCCGAAGCGCTGGCGGCGTTCGATCGCGCGACGATCGAGGCGGGCGAGGGCGAGGATGCGCTGACGAAGGCGGGCGAGGCGCTGCGCTTCGAGCCGTCGGAGCTCGACCGGATCGAGACGCGATTGTTCGACCTGCGCGGCCTCGCGCGCAAGCATCGGGTCGAGCCGGACGGTCTCGCCGATCTGCTCGCCGAATTGAGCGCGCGCCGCGCCGGCATCGATGCGGGCGAGGAGGGGCTGGCGGCGCTGGAGGCGGCAGCGCGCGCCGCGGGCGAGGCATACCGCGACGCGGCGATGCGCGTGCATGCCGCGCGCGTCGCGGCGGGCGAGCGACTGGACGCGGCGGTCGCGGCCGAGCTCGCGCCGCTAAAGCTCGACGCCGCGCGTTTCCGCACCGCAGTCGATCCGCTGGACGAGAGCCAATGGGGACGGCACGGTGCCGATCGGGTAGAATATCTGATCGCCACGAACCCCGGTGCGCCCTTCGCGCCGCTGATGAAGATCGCGAGCGGCGGCGAACTGTCGCGCTTCCTACTCGCGCTGAAGGTGAGCCTGGCCGAGGTCGGCGGCGCGGATACCATCATCTTCGACGAGATCGACCGCGGCGTCGGCGGCGCGGTGGCGAGTGCGATCGGTGAGCGATTGTCGCGCCTGTCAAACAGTCGCCAGCTGTTGGTGGTGACCCATTCGCCGCAAGTCGCGGCGCGGGGCACCCTCCATTACCTGATCGCCAAATCGAGCGACGGCACGGTTGCGCGTACCGGCGTGCGCAGCCTCGACGAGAGCGAGCGGCGCGAGGAGATCGCGCGCATGCTGTCGGGCGCGGACATCACGGCCGAGGCGCGCGCGCAGGCGATGCGGCTCTTGGAAGCGGCGTGACCGAGGCCGAGGCCGCCAATCGCCTGCTGCGGCTCGCGAAGGAGATCGCGCGGCACAACCGGCTGTATCACGATCAGGACGCGCCCGAGATCAGCGACGCCGATTATGACGCGCTCGTCCGGGAGAATGCCGCGCTCGAAGCGGCGTTTCCGCACCTCGTCCGCGGCGACAGCCCGTCGCGGACGGTCGGCGCGCCGACCACAACGCCGCTCGCCAAGGTCGCGCACGCGCGGCCGATGCTGAGCCTCGACAATGCGTTCGCCGATGCCGACGCTGCCGAGTTCGTGACGCGGGTGCGGCGGTTTCTCGCGCTGGGCGAAGGCGAGCCGGTGGCGCTGACCGCCGAGCCCAAGATCGACGGACTGTCCTGTTCGCTGCGCTACGAGGGACGGCAACTCGTGCAGGCGGCGACGCGCGGCGACGGGCAAGTGGGCGAGGATGTGACGCCCAATGTGCGCACCATAGCCGAGGTCCCGCAGACGCTGCCGCCCGGTACGCCCGACCTGTTCGAGGTGCGCGGCGAAATCTATATGGCGAAGAGCGATTTCGCTGCGCTCAATGCTGCGCAGCAAGCCGCGCAGCAACGGCTGTTCGCCAACCCGCGCAATGCGGCAGCGGGCAGCTTGCGGCAGAAGGACGCGGCGGTCACCGCGGCACGTCCGCTTCGCTTCCTGGCGCATGGCTGGGGCGAGGCTTCGGCGCTGCCCGCCGATACGCAAGCCGGCGTCATGCGCGCGATCGAGGGGTGGGGCTTTCCGGTCAGCGACCTCCTGCTGCTGGCCGACGGCATGGACGAGGCGCTGGCGCATTATCGCCGCATCGAGGCGCTGCGGGCGGATTTGCCGTTCGACATCGACGGTGTCGTCTACAAGGTCGACCGGCTCGACTGGCAGGCGCGGCTGGGTTTCGTCGCCAAGGCGCCGCGCTGGGCGTTGGCGCACAAGTTCGCCGCCGAACGCGCGCAGACGACGCTGGAGGCGATCGACATCCAGGTCGGGCGCACCGGCAAGCTGACGCCGGTCGGACGGCTGACGCCGGTGGGCGTCGGCGGGGTCATCGTCGCCAACGTCACGCTGCACAATCGCGACGAGATCATGCGGCTGGGCGTACGGCCGGGCGACCGCGTTGTCATCCAGCGCGCCGGCGACGTCATCCCGCAAGTCGTCGAGAACATGACGCGCGAGGCCGAACGGCCCGCCTTCTCCTTTCCCGCGCTGTGCCCGGAATGCGGCAGCGAGGCGGTGGCCGAGGAAGGCGAGGTCGACGTGCGTTGCACCGGCGGCCTGGTCTGTCCGGCGCAGCGGTTCGAACGGCTGCGCCATTTCGTCAGCCGGGCCGCGCTCGACATCGAGGGGCTGGGCGACAAGACGATCGCCGAATTCCTCGATTATGGCTGGCTCGAGCGGCCCGGCGACATCTATCGGTTGAAGGAACATCGCGAGGCACTGCTGACGAAGGAAGGGTGGAAGGAGCGCTCGGTCGACGCGCTCCTCGCCGCGATCGAGGCGAAGCGACGGCCCGATGCGGCGCGGCTGCTGTTCGCGCTCGGCATCCGCCACGTCGGCGCGGTGACCGCGCGCGATCTGCTCAAGCGCTTCGAGACGCTGCCCGAGCTGCGCGCCGTCGCCCAGGGTGCGCACGGCGGCGACGGGGAGGCTCTGGCGCGGCTGACCGCGATCGACGGCGTCGGGCCTGCGGTGGTCGAAGCGCTGGGCGATTTCTTCCACGAGCAGCATAACCGCGACCTGTGGGACGATCTGCTGCGCGAGGTAGATCCGCCGCCCTATGCCTCGAACGCGCGGGCAACGGCGTGGAGCGGCAAAACCATCGTCTTCACCGGCAAGCTGGAAACGATGAGCCGCGACGAGGCGAAGGCGCAGGCGGAGGGCCTGGGTGCGCGCGCGGCCGCCGCGGTCAGCGCCTCGACCGACCTCGTCGTGGCGGGACCGGGGGCGGGATCGAAGCTCAAGAAGGCGGCGGACCTCGGTATCCGGACCGTGGACGAGGCGGGTTGGGCGGCCATCGTGGCCGAGGCGGGATGATGGTGCGCCATTGCGCCGAGGCGCTATCCGGCGCAGCATGGCCGGCATGAGCGACGCCGCCACGCATGTGTTCGATGCCCCCCCGCCCGGCGCGGCGGCCGACTGGACGATCCCGCAAGCATGGGAGCGGTTCACCGCGGCGGAGCACCGCGTCTGGGACACGCTGTTCGCGCGGCAGGTCGCGATGCTGCCCGGCCGGGCGTCGGATGCGTTCCTGCGCGGCGTCGACGTGCTGCGGCTCGAAAAGCCGGGCATCCCCGACTTCGCCGAATTGAACGAGCGGCTGATGGCGGCGACCGGGTGGCGGGTCGTGGCGGTGCCGGGTCTGGTGCCCGACGACGTCTTTTTCGACCATCTCGCCAATCGCCGCTTCGTTTCGGGCAATTTCATCCGGCGCGCGGACCAGCTCGACTATCTGCAGGAACCCGACGTCTTTCACGATGTGTTCGGCCATGTGCCGATGCTCGCCGACCCGGTATTCGCCGACTATATGCAGGCCTATGGCCGCGGCGGCTTGCGCAGCCTGAAATTCGGCGCGCTCGACAAGCTGGCACGGCTCTACTGGTACACGGTCGAGTTCGGGCTGGTGCGCGAGCATGGGGCCTTGCGCATCTATGGCGCGGGCATCGTGTCGAGCTATGGCGAGAGCGTCTTCGCGCTGGACGATCCGAGTCCGGACCGGATCGTCTTCGACCTCGAGCGCGTGATGCGCACGCGCTACCGGATCGACGATTTCCAGCAGAATTATTTCGTGGTTCCGAGCTTCGATGCGTTGCTCAGGACGACCGTCGAAACCGACTTCGCGCCGCTCTATGCCCGGCTCGCGACGCTGTCGGACATTCCCGTCGGCACGATCGTCACGGGCGACGAGGTCATCAGCCGCGGAACGCAAAGCTACGCGACGACGAAAGCCTGAGCTACCAGCTGCCGAAGTCGCCGGGCGGTTGCCCCGCGCCGCCCTGGCCGCGTAGCGCGCGGCGCCAGCCATAGCGCCTGCGCCGCACCAGCAGCAGGATGGGCCATTCGGCGTCGCCGCCGTCATGGCTGACCCGCCAGCCGTGCAGGCGATAGGCGTGCAGCACGGCGGCGCGCTGTTTGCCGAGCAGGCCGGCGAGGATCAGCGTTCCGCCGGGCGCGGCGATGGCGGAAAGCGCGGACGCCAGCGCGATCAGCGGTCCCGCGAGGATGTTGGCGATGAGGAGGTCGTACGGCGCCCGCGATGCTATCCCGGCATGCGCGGCGCCATCCGCGACGACCAGCGCGAGCTCGCCGCGCGCCGTGCCCAGGGGCACACCGTTTTCCGCGGCGTTTTGCGCCGACACGCGCACGCTGACCGGATCGATGTCGCTGGCGATCGCGCGCGCGCGCGGCCACAGGTGCAGCGCGGCAAAGGCGAGCAGCCCGGTGCCCGTGCCGATGTCGGCAATGTTGGCGAACCGTCGCCCCCGTAGGTGCAGTCGGTCGAGCGCCGCGAGGCAGCCGGCGGTCGTTGCATGGTGGCCAGTGCCGAACGCCTGTCCCGCGTCGATGCGGAAACTCACCGCGCCGACGTCGTCCGCTGGCCCGTCGCTGGCGGTATGGACATGGAAGCGACCTGCGCGCACCGGCTCCAGCCCGGCCTGGCTTTTCGTCACCCAGTCCTCATCCGGCAGCGCCACGGGCTTCGGCAGCGCCGGGCCGGTGACGCCCAGTGAACGACCGAGCGCCTGGATGGCCGCGCGCGCGGGGCGGCCCTCGAAATAGGCGTCGACGCGCCAGCGGTCCGCGGCTTCGTCCTCCTCGCTCGCGACCAGCACGGGCATGGGCTCGAGCCCGCCGAGTTCCGCATTCTCCCCCGTCAGCGCCTCGGCCTGCGCCCGGGTGCAGGGCAGGCTGACGACCCAGCCGCTCACCGCGCTTCGCCGGCCAGCCGCGCGTCGAGCCGCGCCGCGGCGCCGTGGACGAGACGACGGCAGGCGTCGCGGTCGATCAGCGGTTCGGCGCCACCGAGTCGCGCGAAGAGTGCGCTGGCGGCCGGGTGCGGAGTGACGAGGATGTCGCACGGCAGCCGGCGGATGCGGGCGAAAGTGGCGCGATAGGGGGCAACACGCTCGGGATGGTCGCTGAAGCGATAGCCGTCGGCAGACACTGCGCTGAGGCTGTCGATATAGGCGAAGGTCGCGCAGTTGGGCCCCTCGCACGAACGCCACGTCCAGCTCGTCCCGCCCGTCGTGTGGCCAGGCGTGGCGTGCGGGGTCAGCGTGAGGATACGGCTCGGCTCGGCGACGACGATGTCGCCGGGATCAGCCGCGAAGGCGAGCGTGCCGTCGACCGGGACCGGGACCATGTCCGGAATCGCGCCGGCTTGCGGATCGGACGCGTCGACCCGTCCGCTCTCGACGACGGGACGTGCGGCGGCGCTGACCATCAGGCGCGCGTCGGTCGCGGCCTTGAGCGCGGCGAACCCGCCCATATGATCGAGATGCTCATGGCTGCCGACGAGATAGCGCACGTCGCGCGGATCGAACCCCAGCGCGCGGATATTGGCGAGGACCGCGGGCGCCGCCTCATCGGTCGCACCGTCGATCAGCACATGGCCCTCCGGCGACGTGACGAGCAGCACACTGATCCCGCAGGTGCCTACATAGTAGGTGTTGCCGAAGATGCGCGCCGGCGGCGCAGGATCGCTCCAACCGTCGCGGCCGGCGCAGGCCCGGCCGAGCGCGGCGCCGGCCACGCGCGCGTCGTTGCCGCGCAGGATGGCGCCAGCCGCGTCCGGCGTCGCGCAGGCGGCCGTCAGCAGCAGCGCCGCTGCCGCCGCGAGCCTAGCGAACATAGCTGGCACCGTTGGCGTCGAGCACCGCGCCGGTCATCGAGGGCGGCGCATCCAGCGCGCAAAAGACGGCCATGGTCGCGATCTCGTCCGGCATGGCGACGCGGCCCAGCGGGATGTCGGCGAGCAGCTTTTCCCCGCCGCGGCTGCGGAGATAATCCTGCGCCATGCCCGTCATCGTGAAGCCCGGGCAAAGCGCATAGGCCAGCACATTGTCGAGCGCATAAGCGCGGGCGATGGTCTTGGTCATGGCCACCATACCCGCCTTGGCCGCCGCATAGTGCCAATGCGCCGGGCTGTCCCCGCGATAGGCGGCGCGGCTGGCGACGTTGACGATCCGCCCGCCGCCCTTGTCGACGAAATGGAGCACCGCCAGCCGCGAAAGCTGCGCGGCGCTGGTCAGGTTTACGTCCATCGTGCGCTGCCAGCCCGCCAGCCATGCATCGTCGGCAATGTCGATCGGCGTTGCTTCGAACAGGCCCGCGTTATTGATGAGCACGTCGATGCGGCCATCGAGCTCATCCAGCGCCCGTGCCCACAAACGGCCTGCGGTGGCGGGATCGGCCAGATCGCCGTCCTTGCCGGAAAAAGCGGCGATGCGGCACCCCCGTGCCCGCAGGCTGGCGTGGATCGCCGCGCCGATGCCGCGGCTGGCTCCGGTCAGGAGAATGGTCGTCATGCCGCCCGGCGTAGCGGGCGACGCCCCCTAATCCAAGCGCCGGACGCGGTCAGGCGACCTTGCGCGTGAACTCGCTGGCTGACTGCGACAATTTGGCGAAGCTTTCGTTGATGCTGGTAAAGCCGCTTTCGAGCGCGCTGATCTCGCTGACCACCTTGTCCGTGTCCTCGCGGATCGCGGCGATGGTGCCGGACATCGAGTCGGCCGCGAGCGCGGTTTCGTCGACTGCCGCCGTGATGGTGGTCACCGTCTGCGCCTGCGCGTCCATCGATTCGCGGATGCGCCCGGCAAACAGCTTCACCTCCTCCACCGTTTCGCGGATCGAGCTGTTGGCGGCGACGGTGGTGCGCGTCGCGGACTGGATGGCCGCGATCTTTGCGGCGATATCGTCGGTGGCGCGTGCGGTCTGGTTGGCGAGGCTCTTCACCTCCTGCGCGACCACCGCGAAGCCGCGGCCGGCGTCACCCGCCCGCGCCGCCTCGATCGTCGCGTTGAGCGCAAGCAGGTTGGTCTGACCCGCCACGTCGCGGATCAGGCCGAGGATCGATTCGATGGTTTCGGCGTGGCTCGAAAGGGCGGCAGACGTGTCGACCGCTTCGCTCGCCTGTTCGGATGCGCGATTGGCGATGTGCGCGGCATTCTCGACCTCCTGGCGGGTCGTGTCGATCGCGCGGATGAGGCCGGCGGCGGTCCGTGCCGCCTCACGCATCGCCATCGCCGACTGCTCGGCGGCGGCGGCGACCTCGCTCGCCTTGCCCAGCATACCGCGCGCGGCGATCGCGGCGGCGCTCGTCTGCCCGCCCAATTGCGCGCCCACCGCCGATGCGCCCAGCATGTCGTGCGCGACCGTGCTCTCGAACTGTCCGGCAAGCTCGGCGCGTTCGCGCTGCATGATGTGTCCGTCCAGCTTCTGCTTGTAGCTGTGCAGCACGTCCGCCTCGAAACTCGCCATCAGCATCGCCGTCTGCATCATCTCCGTTGCGCTTTCGGGGTCAGACGCCAGCTTCTCGTGCGCAAGCTTCACGCCCATCGCATTGGCCGCGCCCAGGCAAGCGATGATGGTGCCGATGTCGAGGCCAGCGGTCACGGCGCGCCACGCGTAAAGACAGCAGATCGTCGCCCAGCCCTGCTCGGTCGGATGTTCGAACTTGGCGGCGATGTAGCCCGTGCCATCGCCGATCGCCTTCTCGAGCGTTTCGCCCGTCACGCGCGCGGACGGCGCCACGCGCGCGTTATAGGTGTCCCAGAACGCACGCGTGAGTTCGCGCTCATGCCCCTTGTAAAGGTTCGCGAGCTTCTGACAGCGCGCGGTGAGCCCGCCATCGGTGTCGAAGACGCCGAGCTTGTCGGTCACGGGGACCGGAGGCACGTCCGAGAACTGCAGTTTTCTGGGCGGGGTCGGCATGGGCAGGTCGGTCCTTGCGGGAGGAAGCATCAGACCTGCTACGGCCGCTGTGGTTAATGCGGCGTAAGCGGGTCCGATGGATTGCCGCGCGCGTCGCCCTTCCCAAGGCGGGCCTGTAACTTTATTGCGTGGCGCAACGGCGCACCGGGGGCGTCGGCCATTGTGCCCGAGGAGCTATCACGATGATCATCGGCTGTCCGCGCGAGATCAAGAATCACGAATACCGCGTTGGCCTGACGCCCGAGAGTGCGCGCGAACTCGTGGCGCACGGGCACGCGCTGCTGATCGAAACCGGCGCCGGCCAGGGCATCGGCGCCAGCGACGCCCATTATCGCGATGCCGGCGCGCGCGTGGTGGCCGACGCCGCCGCCATCTTCAACGACGCCGAAATGATCGTGAAGGTCAAGGAACCGCAGCCGAGCGAGCGCGCGATGCTGCGCGAAGGGCAGATCCTCTACACCTATCTGCACCTCGCGCCCGATCCCGAACAGACCGATGAGCTGCTGGCGTCGGGCGTCGTCGGCATCGCCTACGAGACGGTGACGGGACGGCAGGGCGGCCTGCCGCTCCTCAAACCCATGAGCCAGGTGGCGGGCCGCATGGCGATCCAGGCGGGCGCGACCGCGCTCGAGAAGGCGCATGGCGGACGCGGCGTTCTGCTGGGCGGGGTGCCGGGCGTGGCCCCGGGCAAGGTGACCGTGGTCGGCGGCGGCGTCGTGGGCTTCAACGCGGCACAGATGGCGGTCGGCCTCGGCGCCGACGTGACCATCCTCGACCGCGATCCCGAGGTGCTCGAACGGCTCGGCATCCATTTCGAGAGCCGCGCCAAGACGCGCTTTTCGAACGCGGCCAATCTTGCGGAATGCGTGGCCGAGGCGGACCTCGTGATCGGTGCGGTCCTCATCCCCGGCGCCGCCGCGCCGCACCTTGTCACGCGCGACATGCTGGGCACGATGCAGCCGGGATCGGTGCTGGTCGACGTCGCGATCGACCAGGGCGGCTGTTTCGAGACCAGCCATGC
>CBDUBN010000059.1:0-12640 GCA_965365395.1 uncultured Sphingomonas sp. | reverse complement strand
GGAGGGCCGGGCCGATATTGGCGACGATGCGTGGCGCGAACAGCTGCCTGCCGCCCGCCAGCTCCACGCCGACCGCGCGCGCGCCGTCGACCAGCACGCGTGCCACCGGGCTGTTCAGGCTGATCGTGACGCCGGCCTCCTCGCACGCTTCGGCCATCGCCCGCGTGATCGTGCCCATGCCGCCGATGCTGTGGCCCCAGGCCCCCTTCCTGCCGTTCACCTCGCCGAACACATGGTGCAGCAGCACATAGGCGGAGCCCGGCGTATCGGGGCTGGCGTAATTGCCGACGACCGCATCGAACCCGAAGGCCGCCTTGACGAAATCATTCTCGAACCAGCCGTCGAGCATCTCGCGCGCGGAGCGGGTGAACAGGGCCAGAAGCTCGCGCTGCGCGCTCCTGTCGAGCCGCGCGACGCGCCGTCCCTGCAACGCGGCGGAAACCAGCGCGCGCACGCCTCCGCCAGCGTTGGGCGGCGCTGTGAGCGCAAGATCGCGGAGCACGTCCGCGATCCGCTCCAGCGCGTCCTCGTAAGCGGGCAGGGCGGCCGCGTCGGCGGCGCTGAAGCGCGCGAATTCGGCCTGCGTACGTCCGCGCCCGCCGCCGAGCTTCAGATAGCCGCCGTCGTGGGGCAGGAAATTGGCGATCGGCCGCAGGGCCACGCGCCAGCCGCGCTCGTGCAACGCCATGTCGCGGATCACGCGCGGCTGCAGCAGGCTGACGGTGTAGCTCGCGGTCGAATTGCGGAAACCGGGCGCGAATTCCTCGGTCACGCACGCGCCGCCGACCACATCGCGCGCCTCGACCACCCGCACGCGAAGTCCGGCACGCGCGAGGTAGAAGGCGCAGACCAGACCGTTATGCCCGCCGCCGATGATGATCGCATCCAGCTTCTGCGTCACGTCCCGATCCCCCTTGCGCGCTTGCTACCCCCACGCGCCGGCGAGCGAAACCGCTGCATGGTCTGGCGCGGCGCAAAAGGCGTGGATAGGGTCGGCCGGATCAAGCGAAGGAAAACAGCCATGCCGCATACCGCACTCGTCACCGGCGCCACCGCGGGCATCGGCGCGGCGACCGCGCGGGCGCTGGTGTCGGCGGGATGGCGGGTGGTGGGCAGCGGACGGCGGCAGGATCGGCTGGACGCGCTGGCCGGGGAACTGGGCGCCGATGCGTTCCACGGACTGGCGCTCGACATGCGCGACGCCGATGCCTTTCCCGCGGCGCTGGCCGGCCTGCCCGCCGCATTCGCCGCGCTCGACCTCCTCGTCAACAACGCCGGCCTCGCGCTCGGCACCGCGCCGGCGCAGGCCACGCAGCTCGCCGACTGGCGGCGGATGATCGACACCAACGTCACCGGCCTGGTGGCGCTGACTCATGCGGCGCTGCCAAGGCTGATCGAGCGCCGCGGCGCGATCATCAACCTGTCGTCGGTCGCGGCGAGCTATCCCTACAGCGGCGGCAACGTCTATGCCGGCACCAAGGCGTTCGTGCGGCAATTCTCCCTGGGCCTGCGGTCGGACCTGCACGGCACCGGCGTGCGCGTCTGTTCCATCGAACCCGGGATGGTTGAAACCGAGTTCACAATGGTGCGCACCGGCGGCGATCGCGCCGCCTCCGACACGCTCTATGGTGGCGCGAACCCCATGACCGCGCAGGACATCGCCGCTACGATCCTGTGGGTGGCAGCGCAGCCGCCGCACCTCAACGTCAACACGATCGAGCTGATGCCGGTCAGCCAGAGCTGGGCGGGTTTCCAGGTCGCGCGGGAGGCGCCGTCGGCATGACCGGGCCGATGACCTACGATCGCTATCTCGCGCTCGAAACACTGCTCGCCGCGCAGCATCCGCTGTCGGACCGCGACGACGAGCTCCTCTTCATCATCATTCACCAGACCAAGGAACTGTGGCTCAAGCAGATCCTCGCCGAACTGACGCAGGCGTTGGCGATGGTCCGCGCCGACCGGCTGGTCGAGGCCTATAAGGCTTTGGCGCGGATCAGCCGCATCCAGGCGGTGATGACCCTGTCGTGGGACGTGCTGACCACCATGACGCCGGCGGATTATTCCCGCTTTCGTCATGTGCTGGGGACCAGTTCGGGCTTCCAGTCGGACCAGTTCCGCACGGTGGAGGTGATGCTGGGCGTGCGCGAGGGCCCCTATCTGGGCGCGGCCACGCGCGCCGCGGCGGCATGCCCCAGCCTGTGGGACGAGGCCAATGCCGCGCTCGCGCGGGCGGGCTTCGCCGTGCCCGGCGATGCGCTCGCCCGCGACTGGCCGCAGCCCTATGCCCCGAACCCCGCGGTCGAGGCGGCCTGGACCCATGTCTATCGCGACACCAAGGGCTACTGGCCGCTCTACCAGCTCGCCGAGAAACTCGTCGATATCGACGATGCGATGGCGACCTGGCGGCACCGCCATGTGCTGACCGTCAGCCGCATCATCGGCGGCAAGCGGGGCACCGGCGGCACTGCGGGCGTCGCCTATCTCGAGTCGACGCTGACCAAACGTGCCTTCCCCGAACTCTGGTCGCTCAGGACGGGGTTGTGAACGAAGCCCGGACGAGCGGTGCCGGCGATTGGCGCCACCTGTTCCGGCGCAGCCTGGCGGCCGCGCCCGGGCGGCTGCATTTCGCGGCGCACAGCCATCATCTGTGGCCCGACGCCAGCTATGTCGGACAGATTGCCGCCTGGCAGGATGCGGCGCGTCTGGCCGACCGCAAATGGGCCCGGGTGATGGGCGAGCTGTGGCCCGCGGCGCAGGCCCATGTGGCGGCGGAACTGGGCCTTCCCGATCCGGGCACCGTCGTCTTTTCATCGAACACGCATGATTTCCTGCTCCGGATCGCTTCGGCGATCCCCGCGCGACCGCTGCGCATCCTGGCCAGCGACGGCGAGTTCCACAGCTTTCGCCGGCAGGCGGAACGCTGGGTGGAGGCTGGCGAAGCGGTCGTGGAAACGGTGGGTGCCGGCCCCGCGCTCGGCGCACGCATGGCCGACGCCGCGCGCACGTTCGCGCCGCATCTGATCGTCGCCAGCCAGGTCGGCTTCGCGACCGGCGCCATCCTGGACGACATCGGGGCGCTGGCGGACCTTGCCGACCCCGCCGGCCCGTGGGTGCTGATCGACGGCTATCATGGTTTCATGGCCGTCGACACCGATCTGTCGCGGGTGGCGGGCCGCGTCTTCTACACCGCCGGCGGCTATAAATATGCGATGGCGGGGGAGGGGGTCGCCTTCCTGCACTGTCCGCCGGGTTTCGGTTCGCGACCCGTCGCGACCGGCTGGTACGCCGAATTCGACGATCTCGACGCGCCGCCGGGCGCGGTCGGCTATGCGCCCGATGCGCGCCGCTTCCTCGGCTCGACCTTCGACCCGTCCGGCCTCTACCGCTTCGTCGCGGTGCGCGACATGTTGGCGGACGAAGGGCGCACCACCGCCGCGATCAGCGCGCATTGCGACGCCATGAAGGCGCAGCTGCTCGCCGGACTGCCCGGCACCCCGCTCGCCGACGCTCGTCCGCTGAACGCCGCACCCCGAGATACCGGACAGGCGCGCTTTCTCGCTTTCGAACATGCGCGGGCGGCGCGTTGGCAGGTGGAACTCGCGCGTCATGACGTCATTACCGACGTGCGCGGCAGCATCCTGCGGATTGGCTTCGGCCTGTATCAGACGGCCGACGACGTCGCTGTCCTGCTGGAGCGTCTGAAACGGCTCTAGGCCGCGCGTCCGACCTGTTTAACCGCATCTTTACCTCGTTATGCCAGTGTGACGCCAATCGAACAGGCGGGACCACGGGCGCGATGGATACACAGCCAGGCATTTTCAGCGGCGACGACGGCACCTATGCCGACGCGCCGGGAATCGAACCGCCCCCGATGATCGGCCAGGACGAGCGGCGCATGCACGTGCGCGCCTACAATTTCTGGGCGAAACTGCTCGACGGCCGGTGCTTTCCCTCGATCGAGGCGCTCGACGTCGACGACCTCGGCGATTTCGGCCCCAACGCGCTGCTGCTCGATTTCACCGCCGGCATCGACAATCCGGCGGTCGTTTTCGTCGGCGAAACGCTCGCGCGCGAATGCGACATTGACGAGGGCGTCGCGCATATCGACGATGTTCCGCGCCGCTCGCTCCTGTCGCGGCTGACCGACCATTATCTCCAGATCATCGCGAACCGCGCGCCGATCGGGTTCGAAGCCGAATTCGTCAACGCCCGCGGCGCGACCATCCTCTACCGCGGCGTGCTCCTGCCGTTCAGTTCCGACGACGACACGATCGATTTCATCATGGGCGTGATCAACTGGAAACAGGCCGCGGACGGCGCGCTGGCCAGCAGCATCGCCGATGAGATGGAGGCGGCGGCCGCGGCCGCGCCGCCACGCCGGCCCACCCTGCCCGTGTGGACCGACGGTCCGGCCACGGCCGCCGGCCATGACGAGGACGAGGAGGAGGCGCCCTTGCCGGCATCCTCCGCCCTGTCCGGCCTGATCCGCCCGCGCGGCGCCTCGCTGGTCCATCCGGCCGCCGAAGAGGGCGGCGACGACGATGTGTTCGAACTCGACGCGAGCTTCGCGGTGCCTGGCGAACCCGCTGCCCCGCCTGCCATCGACACGGCGCCCGACGGCGCGCGCCCCGCGCGCGAGGAGGCCGGAATGGCCCTTGCCGACTGGCTCGCGGCGGCGCGCGAGCTCGCCGAAAACGCCGCCGAAGCCAATGCGCGCGGCCATGCCGCCCTCTACCTGGCGATCGGCCGGGCCCGCGGTTTCGCGCTTGCCGCCGCCTCCGCGCCCGGCGACTATGCGGAACTGCTCGACGAAGCCGGCCTCGCGCCTAATCCGCGCGCGCCGATGACGCCGCTGGTGAAACTCGTCTTCGGTGCCCATCACGACAAGACGCGTCTGGCCGAAGTCGCGGCGATCCTGATCCACGCCGAGCGCGAGGGTATCGCCGCCGCGGCGCTTCCCGCCTATCTCGGCGGCTATCAGGGAGGCATGAAGGCGCTGTTGCGCACGATCCGCGCCGCCAATCGTCCCGCCGCCCGCTCCGCGCCGACCCCCGCCGCCGTCCTCGGCGCCGTTACCCCGTTCGGCAGCATCGACTGGCCCGAGGCGCCGGAGGGCAATTACGTCCTCCTGCTCGCGCGGCGCGAGGCCGACGGAACCCACGCGCTGATCGCCGCATCGGGCGACCGCGACGGCGCGACGCAGCGCTACATGGCGCAGGTCGCGCGCGAGGTCGGCCGGATACGCACGCACTGATCGCGCCATAGCGGCGTCGCCACGGCGCCGCATCGGCCGGGTCTTCGCTGGTCGTTAACCCATGTTCGCCTAACCCTCGCGGCATGGCCCGCGTCCTGAAGTTCCGCTATCGCCGCCGCCGACAGGTCCGTTCGCAGACGATCGCGCTCACGATGGCGCTCGTCTTCGCGACGACGCTGACCATCCTGCGCCAGCCCGGCCTTGCCGAACCGCTGGAGACAGTCGCGCCGGCGAGCGTGTCCGAGCGTTGGGCACGCGCCGCGGCGGACCCGCCCGAACTGGTGACCATCGACGATTCGGCGTTTCCCGCCGAACTACCCGGACCGTCGTTCGAGACCGCCACGTCCGGCGTCGCCGTCCACCGCGGCGCTGCGGGCGGCGCCGCTGCCTTGCGCTTCACCCTGTGCCACAGCGGCGGCGGCGGCAATTGCGTGGTCGATGGCGACACATTCTGGCTGCGCGGCGAAAAGATCCGCATCGCCGACATCGATACGCCCGAAACGCACCCGCCGCGCTGCGCCGCCGAAGCGGCCAAGGGCGCGGCGGCGACGCGTCGGTTGCAGGCGCTGCTCAACGCCGGGCCGTTCGACCTTGCCGCCATCGACCGCGACACCGATCGCTACGGCCGCAAACTGCGCATCGTCACCCGCGATGGCGCCAGCATCGGCGGCACGCTGGTCGACGAGGGGCTCGCGCGCTGGTACGGGGGCGGACGCCAGGCCTGGTGCTGATCAGTCGAAGATATCCTGCAGCCAGTGCTTGCGCTTCTTGCCATAATGTCCGCCGCCATAGCGTGGGTCGTAACGGGGATCGGGCATCGGCTGTTGCGGTGGCGGGGCGGCCTGCGCCCGGGACGGAGGCGGCGCGGACTCGCCGCTGCGCTCGATAATCTTGTCGAGTTCGCCGCGGTCCAGCCACACGCCGCGGCACTGCGGGCAATAGTCGATCTCGATGCCCTGCCGGTCGCTCATCGCCAGCGGCACGGCGCATACCGGGCAGTTCATCGTCGCCACTTGTTCGGCGCTTCGCATGGTCTCGCTCCCTTGTCCCTCCACCGCACAGGTGGGGCGCGGCGGTGGCAAGCGCAAGCGTCAGTCGGATCCACCCGGATAACGGTCGAACGCGGGAATTTCGGCCAGGTCCGGGACCCACGGCAATTGCTCCGCCACCTGGATCTGCGCGCCGGGCGCCCACGCCTGAGCCTCGTCCAGCGTCGCCGACTGGATATCGACCAGGCCCGGCAGCACGGCCTCGTTGAAATAGAACAAGCCCGTCCCGCACTGGATGCAAAAATGCCGCGCGACGCCCGGACTGCTCGCATAGTGCGCGGTGTCGCCCGAGGTCAGGCGCACCTGGTCGGCGCGAAAGGCGATCCAGCCGACCATCGGCGCGCCCGCCGCGCGGCGGCAATCGCCGCAATGGCACACCGCATGGTGTAGCGGCTCGCCATGCGCCGCATAGCGGACCGCGCCGCAGTGGCATCCGCCGGTCAGCGTCACGGTTCGCCGCCCGCCGGGCCCGCCGGCTTCGCCTGTCGCGGCGTCAGCCTCCAGGCGACCAGGAACAGCAGCATCCATATGCCGTCGATCATGCCGCCGAGGAACGGGCCACTCGATCCGCCGAGCCGCCCCGACTGCCACAGCCACAGGCAGGGCAGGAAGAAAGCCAGCTTCTCCAGCACCGCGACCGGCATGAATGCGCGATAGCGGACGGGGTCGCGCGCGATGACCAGGAAGGCGAATTGCCACACCAGCGCCGAGCCGTAGAAACCGTAATAATATTCCGGATTGGGCAGCGCATCGAACCCGCGCGCGCCACTGGTCTCGATGAAGAAGCCTGGCAGCAGCGCGGCGATGCCATAGACCGCGCTAGCGATGAAGATGATCCGCGCGGCCTTCATGCCGCGCCCCGCCCGTTGCGCATACCGCCGCTCCCTCGGCGCGAAGGATAGCCGCATTCACGGTTCGGGCAAGCGGCCTGCGAGCAGATCGCGATGAACGCTATCCGGGGTCCGGCAAGAGGGGGCGCCGGACCCCGGCATCCCGCCAGGGATGGCGGATGCTGCGTGGCAGGTCCTAGATATCGTCGCCCAGCGCGCCCTTGATGTCGCCCTTCAGCCGCTGGCCGTCGGCCTTCGTCTGCTGCGCCTTGCCTTCGCCCTTCAGGCCGGGGTCGTTCGTCGCGTGACCGACGGCTTCCTTGGTGTTACCGGCGATCTCGTTGCCGGCGGCTTTGACCTTGTCCTTGAACTCGCCCACGATGCGTCTCCTGCTGCTGGCGGCGCTGCCTCGCGCCTCATGCCATCAACCGCCCGCACGCCCGTTGGTTGCGTTCCGGGGCCTTCCCGCGGCAGGCGACGGCCTTATTTCGACTTGCCGCCCTTCTTGCCCAGCTCGGACTGCGCGGCGCTCGATTTGCGCGGGTTCTTCTCGCCTTCCTTGGACGCCTTGGCATTCGCCTTCTGCGCGGTGTCGCTGCCCTTGCCCTTTTTCTCGGTCATGTGCCTCTCCAGCATGCGCCCCTGCCGGCCCAACGCCCGCGCGCACGGGCGGTTGCG
The DNA here is from genome assembly GCA_965365395.1 of uncultured Sphingomonas sp. GTDB lineage: Bacteria > Pseudomonadota > Alphaproteobacteria > Sphingomonadales > Sphingomonadaceae > Sphingopyxis. The sequence goes on along the minus strand of CBDUBN010000059.1, from coordinate 4,829 downwards.
CTAGATCAGCGCCTCGACCGCCTCGATGAAACGGATCACCGATATCGGCTTGGAGATATAGCCTTCCGCGCCCGCCGCCCGGATGCGCGCCTCGTCGTCGCGCCCGGCATAGGCGGTGACGGCGAGGATCGGGGTCGCCGCCAGTTGCGGGTCGCCCTTCAGACCGGCGATCAGGTCCATGCCGCTGACGTGCGGCAGCTGTATGTCCATGATGACCAGGTCGGGCCGCACGCTGCCCGCGCGCGCCATCGCATCCCGCCCGTCGCGCACGGGTTCCGAGACATAGCCGTGCGCGGTCAGAAGGTCGCAGAACAGGCGCAGGTTGAGCTCGTTATCCTCGACCACCAGGATGCGTTTGCCCGCCATGCCGGCCTGTCCCCCTGCCGTGCCAAGCCGGCGCGCCTCGTGCGGGCGCCGCTTGCCCGCGGCGCGCTCATAGGCCAAGGGCGGCGCTGAAACAACGGACTGCACGCCCGGCCCATGGACCCCTTTGCCCCGCCCCGCCCGCCCCGGCGCGACCCCGACGTGCTGCTGCTCGAGGCGCTGGCATGGATTTGCGCGGAGGACGGCCGCGCCGAACGGCTGCTGGCGCTGACCGGGATGGACGCGGGCGAACTGCGCAGCCGCGCCACCGATCCCGCGGTGCTGGGCGCGGTCGGCGACCATCTGCTCGGCAACGAACCCGATCTCGTCGCCTGCGCGCGGGACCTCGTCTGCGACCCCGCCGATCTCGCCGCCGCGGCGCGCGCGGTCGCGGGGGGCTGACGGTGGCGCGCCCGCTTCTGATCACCGATTGCGACGAGGTGCTGATGCACATGGTCGTGCCGTTCGGCGCGTGGCTCGCCGACGATCACGATATCGAATTCGCGCTGGAGGATGCGACCTTCGCCAACGCGCTCAAACGCCGCGCCTGCGGCACGCCGCTGGAAGCGAGCGAGGTATGGCCACTGCTCGACGGCTTCTTCTCGCGCGAAATGGCGCGCCAATATCCCTGTGCGGGCGCGGCCGACGCCCTGCGCCGCCTCAGCGCGCATGCCGATATCGTCGTCCTGACCAACGTCGGCCCGGAGCATCAGCCCGCGCGCGCCGCTCAGATGGAACGGGCGGGCATGGCCTATCGCGTCATCGGCAGCCGCGGCGGAAAGGGCGATCCGGTGGCGGCCCTGGTCGCCGAATACCGGCCGTCGGTCGCCGCCTTCATCGACGATCTGCCGCAGCATCACGGCTCGGTCGCCACCGCCGCGCCCGATGTCTGGCGGATGCACATGGTCGGCGAACCGCTGATCGCGAGCAAGATTCCGCCCGCACCCGCCGCGCACGCCCGGATCGACGACTGGACGCGGGCGCAGCGCTGGCTCGAAGACATTTTCCTCGCCGCGTCGCCCGCGCCGGCGATCGACCATAGGAGTCCCGCATGACCGACCGCATCGAAGCCCGCCTCGCCGCCGCAGGGCACGACCTGCCCGAGGCGCTGGCCCCAATCGCCGCCTATGTGCCGGCGGTCGAGGTCGGCAATCTGCTCCATATCTCGGGCCAGGTGTCGTTCGACGGCGCAGATATCGTGACCGGCCGCCTGGGCGATACGATGAGCGTCGAGGAAGGGCAGGCCGCGGCGCGGTTGTGCGGGCTGATGCTGCTGGCGCAGATGAAGAAGGCGCTGGGCAGCCTCGAGCGCGTCGAGCGGGTGGTGAAACTGGGCGTCTTCGTGACTTCCACGCCCGATTTCACGCGCCAGCCGGAGGTCGCGAACGGCGCGTCGGAGTTGATGCTGCTCGCCTTCGGTGACGCCGGCCGCCACGCCCGCGCGGCCGTCGGCGTGCCCGCCCTGCCACGCGGCGCGGCAGTGGAGATCGACGCGGTAGTGGCGATCAAGCCATAACGGCGCGATCCGATCGCTTTCCGTAGCGGCGGTCGTGTCGAAGCGCGTGGCGCGGCCTGGCGAGCGCACTTGGGCAGGTCGAGCGTCGCGGATATATCTCGGGGCCCGGCCTTGGCACCTGCACGGTGGGGGCCCCATATCCCTTCCCATGGCCGATGGCGCTCCCTCCCTCACCGCGCGCATCGCGCCCGGCGTGGCTTCGATCGACGCGGACCATTGGGATCGGCTCGCCGGTGCGGGCGATCCCTTCCTCACCCACGCCTTCCTGTCGCTGCTGGAAGAGTCGGGCAGTGTCGGCCCGGGCACCGGCTGGCAGGCCGCGCCGGTGCTGATCGACGGGCCGGACGGGCGGCCCGTCGCCGCGGCGCCCGCCTATCTCAAATCGCACAGCCAGGGCGAATATGTCTTCGATCATGGCTGGGCCGACGCCTGGACCCGGGCCGGCGGAGACTATTACCCGAAACTCCAGGTCGCGGTGCCCTTCACCCCCGTGCCCGGCCGCCGCCTGTTGCTGGCCGACGAAGGCCGCGCGTCGTCGCTGATCGCCGCGCTGGAGGCGCTGACCGAGCAGAACGGCCTGTCGAGCGCGCACGCGACCTTCGTCGCGGAGGACCAGCTGCGGCATTTCGAGGCCGCGGGCTGGCTCATCCGCCGCGACAGCCAGTTCCACTGGTTCGACCGCGGCTACGGCAGTTTCGACGGGTTCCTCGCCGCGCTATCCTCGCGCAAGCGCAAGGATATCCGCAAGGAACGCGCCACCGCGCAGGAAATGGTGCATATCGAGGCGCTGACCGGCGCGGCGATCGAACCGCGCCATTGGGACCTGATGTGGGCCTGCTACCAGGACACCGGCGCGCGCAAATGGGGGCAGCCTTACCTTACGCGGCGCGCCTTCACGCTGCTGGGCGAACGTCTGGCGGACCATGTCCTGCTGGTGATCGCCAGCCTGCGCGACGGCGGGGAACCCGTCGCCGCGGCGCTGAACATGATCGGCGGCGATGCGCTCTACGGCCGCTACTGGGGCGCGTTGGCCGAGGTGCCCTGCCTGCATTTCGAGCTATGCTATTATCAGGCGATCGATTTCGCGCTCAGCCGCGGCCTCGGCCGGGTGGAAGCGGGCGCGCAGGGGTCGCACAAGCTCGCGCGGGGCTATGAGCCGGTACCGACCTGGTCCGCGCACTATATTCCCCACCCCGGTTTCCGTGCGGCGATCGCCGATTTCCTGGCTCGCGAGGTGCCGGCGGCGGAGCAGGAGAGCGCCTGGCTCGCCGAACGCGGGCCGTTCAAGCGGACGCACTAGGCGGCGCGGCGCTGGCTCGTCGCTGCGCCCAGCCCCGCGATCCAGGCGCGCGCCTGGCGCTGCGCCTCGGCGATCTCGTGCGCGTCCATCTCCAGCGCGATCTCGGCGCGCAGCAGGCTGCCTTCGCGCACCCCGGCGAGCGCCGCCAGATTGAACCATTTGTGGGCTTCCACCATGTCGACCTCGACCCCGTCGCTGCCGGTCGAGCAGGCCATGCCCAGCTCGAAATAGGCTTCCGGCTTGCCGCGCGAGGCGGCGGCGAGATTATGGTCGAAGAGTGCGCGTGCGCTGGCGAGTTTGAGACCCATGAAACGATACCCCCGGTTCGGAGCCTTCCCTTCGCTCCGAAACGGACTTTCCCGAATCAAGGTCAACAAAGGGTTAACGCCAGCTAGGCGACCGCGATATTGTCGATGAGCCGCGTGGTGCCGATGCGCGCCGCAACGAACAGGCGCGCACCCGCCTGTGCCCTTTGAAGCGGCGCCAGCGTGGCCCCGTCACGCAGATCGAGATAGTCGATGCTGCCAAAGCCTGCACCGAGCACCCGGGCCCGCGCATCCGCAAGCACCGCCGTCGCGTCGCGCCCGTCGCGCAGCGCGGTCGCGGCATCGCGCAACGCAGCGGGCAGAGCGGCGGCAGCCTCGCGCTGCGCAGCGCTGAGATAAGCGTTGCGCGAAGACAGCGCGAGCCCGTCGGCATCGCGCACCGTGGGGACGCCGACGATCTCGACCGGAAAGTCCAGATCGCGCGCCATCCGGCGGATGATCGCCAGCTGCTGCCAGTCCTTCTCGCCGAACAGCGCGACATCGGGCGCGATCTGGTTGAACAGTTTCGCGACCACCGTCGCCACCCCGTCGAAATGCCCCGGGCGCGCCGCGCCGCACAACATGCCGTCGAGACCGGCGACGTGGATGCCCGTCGCATGCCCGTCGGGATACATCGCCCCGGTATCGGGCAGCCACAGCAGCGCTGCGCCCTCGCCTGCCAGCATCGCCGCATCTTCGGCCGCGCGACGAGGGTAGCTGGCCAGATCCTCGTTCGCTCCGAACTGCCTGGGATTGACGAAGATCGACACGGCGACATGGTCGGCGAGGCCGCGCGCCGCGCGCACCAGCGTCAGATGCCCCTCGTGCAACGCGCCCATCGTCGGCACCAGCGCAATGCGCGCGCCGCCATCGCGCAGCGCCGGGAGCGATGCGCGCAGGCTCGTCAGATCGCGCACCGTCCGCATCGCCGCCGCCTTTCCTTTGTCGGTCCGGCTGACTAGAGCGGGCGCCACTACCGCAGCAGGGCACCCCTTCCGATCATGACCGCAGCGCCGCATATCATTGTCTTCGCCAATGAAAAGGGCGGCACCGGCAAATCCACCTGCGCCGTCCATGTCGCGGTCGCGCTCCAGGCATTGGGCGCGCGCGTGTCGGGGCTCGATCTCGACCATCGCCAGCGCAGCTTCCACCGCTATCTCGAGAACCGCACCGCGACCGCCCAGCGGCGCGGCGTGAAGCTGCCCATCCCGCGCTTCGACGTGTTCGGCGGCCAACCGATCGAAAAGCTCGCCGATACGCTGCTGCCGCTGGCCGAAGGCGCGGATTTCCTTGTCGTCGACACGCCCGGCCGCGACGATCCGCTGGCCCGGCACATGGCGACGCT
>CBDUBN010000058.1:0-12668 GCA_965365395.1 uncultured Sphingomonas sp. | reverse complement strand
AATACCGTCAGGTCGATATGCCCGCCGCGGATCATCGCGAAACTCGCCGCGCTGTCGAAATAAGCGGATTGCGGCAATTCGCTGATGGTCTGCTTGCCGGCGTTGATGAGGTCGGCGTCCTCCTCTCCCGAATAAGGGAAGGGCCCGATGCCGAGCATGCCATTCTCGGATTGCAGCGTCACCTCGACGCCGGCCGGTATGTGATTGGCGACCAGCGTCGGGATGCCGATGCCGAGGTTGACGTAATAACCGTCGCGCAGTTCCTGCGCCGCGCGCGCGGCCATCTCGTCTCGGGTCCAGGGCATGTTACTCTCCGGGCGTGGCGGCGGCGCTGGGCGGGGCGGTCGGCGACGACGCATCGCCGGCCGGCTGTGCGGGTTGCAGGGGCAGGGGCAGGATGAACCAGCCCGCGCCCCACATCGGTTCCAGCGGCGCGGCGAGATCGGGGCGGATCAGATAGTCGTAGCTTTCCTCGGCGTCGGTGCGCGTGTCGCCCACGACCGCCAGCACGCAATAGCGGCTGGCGACCTCCTGCCTGCGGTCGTGCTTGCGGTCGGCCTGCACCATGCGCGCATAGACGGGGTCGCGGCCTGCGGGGTCGAGCCCCGCCGCCTGCAGCCGCGCATAGATCGCCTGATCGACATCGAACGGATGATCCGACATCCACAACACCGCCACCCCGGCGGCGCGCAGCCGCGCCAGCTCCGCCGCCAGGCCGGGTTCGGGCGTCAACGGCACGCTCGCGCCGGGATCGGCCAGCGCGGCACTGGGGCCCAGCAGCTTGTCGTCCAGGTCGATCAATACCGCCGCCGGCTTGGCTTCGCAGGGGGTGAAGCGCGGCTCCCGGATATCGGCGCCGCGCGCCAGCACGGCGGAGTTCAAAGGCTGCCCGGCGCTGCGGCGCTCCAGCTGGCTCAGGGCAAAGGCCGTCATCGGCGCATAGCTGCTGGGTCCGCCCATTGCCTCGATCGCCGCCAGTGCCGGCGAAGCGGCCGCCGTGCCGATGCTGGATCCCCCGGCGGTCAGGCCGCTCTCCTCGCCCCGTGCCACCTGCACCGCATCGCTGCCGAGCCGCGCGGCGAATCGGCGTTCGCGCTCCTCGCGGATCTCGTCGCGCCCCTTGGTCGCCATCGTCCCCGCCGCCGCAAACGGGATCGCGGCGATCGCGGCGATGCAGCCCTGCAGCAGTGGCGCCGCCGCCAGCGCGAGAAGGATCGCGGCCCGGCGCATCATGCCGCCTCCCGTTCGCGCACGGTGCGGAACTCGATCTTCTTGCTGTACGGGGCGCCGACGATCATGCGCTGCACATAGACGCCGGGCAGGTGGATGGCGTCGGGATCGAGCGCGCCCACCGGCACGATCTCCTCGACCTCGGCGACGCACACCCGGCCGCAGGTCGCAGCGGGCAGGTTGAAATTGCGCGCGGTCTTGCGGAACATCAGGTTGCCGCTCTCGTCCGCCTTCCACGCCTTGATGATGGCCAGGTCCGCGAAGATGCCGCGCTCAAGGACATAGTCCTCGCCGTCGAAGCTTTTGACCTCCTTGCCCTCGGCCACCAGCGTGCCGACGCCGGTCTTTGTGTAAAAGCCCGCGATGCCAGCCCCGCCGGCGCGCATCCGTTCCGCCAGCGTGCCTTGCGGGCAGAATTCGACGGCAAGCTCGCCGCTGAGATACTGGCGTTCGAACTCCTTGTTCTCGCCGACATAGGAGGAGATCATTTTCGCGATCTGTCGCGTGCGCAAGAGCTTGCCGAGCCCTTCGCCGTCGATGCCCGCATTGTTCGACGCAACCGTCAGCCCGCGCACGCCCGATGCCACGATACCGTCGATCAATCGCTCGGGAATACCGCATAGGCCGAACCCGCCGGCCGCGATCAGCATGTGGTCGGCAAGCAGCCCGTCGAGCGCCGCGGCGGCATCGGAAAACAGCTTTTTCATCGCGCGCATGGCCTTTTGTCTGGCCGCGGGGGTTAGGCCGCATGCCGGCGCTGGTCAACGTATGCGCGCCATCCTACCCTGTACGAACCGGCAACGGCGGCGGGCGCACCGGGGGTGGAGCGCGCCCTCGCCAAGGGAGGGGAAGATCATGGCAGCGGGCTGTTTTCGCGGATGGGCCGCGCTCATCGGGGCGCTCAGCATGGCGACCGCACCTGGCGCCGCGCTCGCACAGGCGGCACAGCGCGAGCTGTGGGTCGCGAACAATTGCCGCTACCCGGTGCGCATCCTTTACTATCACGAGCATGCCGACGGCAGCTGGGCGACGCACGGCTGGTATACGGTGCCCGCCAATCAGACCGCGCCCAGCCAGATCGTGGCCGGCAGCCGGCCGCTCATGCACATCGACGGGCGGCCGCTCTATTTCTATGCCGAGGCGACCAACAATCCCAAGATATTGTGGGAAGGCGACCGCTACGCCAATTTCGAGAATATCAACTACGGCACCCTGCTCGCCGAGGTGTACAGCCGTGGCGGCAACCTCAATCACACACTGGGCTGCGACGGCCTCTAGTCGGAGAGGCGGATACCCAACGCCGTCCACAGATCGTCGAGGGCCTGCGCCTCGCTGTTCACCTTGATCGCGTGCATGCCCAGCATCGCCGCCGGCTTGCAGTTGATCCCGAGGTCGTCGAGGTAGATGCAAGCCCCGGGCTCGACGTCGAGCGCCTTGCACATCATCCGATAGATGGCCGGGTCGGGCTTGCGCACGCCGACCTTGCTCGATTCGACGACATGGTCGAACCGGGCGAGCACGTCCGCGACCGCCGCGGCCTTGCCCGCGTCGCTCGCCATGCCAGCCCCGTTTCCCGCAGGCACATTGTTGGTGATGCAACCCAGGGCATAGCCAGCGGCTTTCAGTGCATCGAGCGCGGCGACCATGCGCGGGCGGATCGCGCCCGACAGGCAGGCGATGACATCGCGTCCGGCAAGCCTATGGCCCGCCGCAAGCGCCTCCGCCGCGAACGCCGCATCGAACGCCGCCGCGCTGATCTCCGCCCGTTCGAACCGCGCCCAGGCATTGCCGTCCGGATTGGCGGCGTTGATCGAGCGGACGAAATCATGCGGCAGGCCCCGTTCCTCTTCCATGGCGTTGAACGCCTCGAACGGCGATGCGGTGATCACTCCGCCGAAATCCCACAGGACGGCGGTGAAGCGGGGGTCAGCCATGCGCAAGTTGCAGGCCGGGACGGGGCCAGTCGATCGCCGCCAGCCTTCCGCTGCCGGACAGGGTGACGTAGGCGGTGCGCCGGTCCTGCCCGCCCCAGCAGATGTTGGTCGTGAAGATATCGTCCGTCGGGACGAACTCGACGAGCTCGCCACTTGGAGAGACGACCGAGATGCCGCATTCGCCGATCGTTGCGACGCAGATGTTGCCGCCTTCCTCGACGCCGAGCGAATCGAAGAACTTGTAGCCCGCCGGCCGGTACAGCGGGATGCCCGGCCCGCCCGGGCCCGCCGTGCCATCGACCTTGCCCGGCGCGGTCACGTTGAACGCCATCAGCCGGCAGGTATAGGTTTCCGCGGCGTAGAGCGTCCTGCCGTCGGGCGAGAGGCCGATGCCGTTTGGGTTCATAGACGGGAAGATGACCTCCTCGAGATGGCTGCCGTCGGCCTTCGCGTAGAATATGCCGACGATATCGTGGCAGCGCGCGGCATAGTCGACCTTGCCATGGTCGGTGAACCAGAAGCCGCCATGGCCATCGAAGACGATGTCGTTCGGGCCACGCAGCGAGCAGCCGAAGTCGCCCGAACTGTACAGTATTTCGATCGCTCCGGTCGCGGGGTCGATGCGCTCTATCCGCCCGCCCGAATAATCGCGCGCGATGCCGTGCGGCGCAAGATAGCCGTTCGCCTCGACATATTCGAATCCGCCGTTGTTGCAGCAATAAATCATGCCGTCCGGACCGACCGCCAGGCCGTTGGGGCCGCCGCCGGTTACGGCGACCACGCTCTTGGCGCCGTCGGGCGCGACGCGCGTGATCCGCCCTTCCGCTATCTCGGTCAGCATGATGCTGCCGTCCGGCATGGCCACCGGCCCTTCGGGAAAGCGCAGGCCTTCCGCGATGATGCGCATCTCACCCATCGTCCGCTCCTCGATCCGGTCGCCGCCCGCCCGTGCAAGGGCTGTTTTTTGTGCGCAAAGGCGTAAGACACGGGCAGCGCTTCGACAAGCTCGGGGCACAGCGACGAGGATAGCCGACCCATGACAGACTATGCCGCCGACCTCGCCCTGTTCATCGACGGCGCGTGGCAGTCGGGCGAGGGGCGCGAAGCGATGCCGGTCGTCGATCCCGCCACCGCCGCGACCATCGCCGAACTGCCGCGGGCCAACGCGGCGGACCTTGCCACCGCGCTCGATGCCGCGCGTCGCGCCTTCCCGCTCTGGCGTGCGACCGACACCGACGCGCGCGCCGCGATCCTGCGCAGGACCGCGACGCTGCTGCGCGAGCGGACCGAGAACATCGCCACCTTGATGACGCTCGAGCAGGGCAAGCCGATCGCCGAGGCGCGGGCGGAGGTAGCGGGCGCGGCCGGCATGTTCGACTGGTGCGCGGAGGAAGCGCGGCGGATGTACGGCCGCACGCTGGTGCGCCCGAGCGGACAGCGATCGATCGTGACCCACCAGCCGGTTGGCCCGGTCGCGCTGTTCACGCCGTGGAATTTTCCGCTCTACCTCCTCGCCAAGAAGATGGCGGCGGCCCTGGCGGTCGGGTGCAGCGTCATCGCCAAGCCAGCCGAGGAGACGCCGGGCTGCACCAGCGCCCTGCTCCACTGCCTGGCCGACGCGGGCCTGCCCGCGGGTGTCGCGCAGATGGTGTTCGGCGATCCCGCGCACATCTCGTCGACGCTGATCGCCTCGCCCGTCATCCGCAAGATCAGTTTCACCGGCTCCACGGCCGTCGGCAAGCACCTGATGCGGCTGTGCGCCGACAATGTGACGCCGTCGACCATGGAGTTGGGCGGACATGCGCCGGTGCTGGTGTTCGCCGACTGCGACCTCGACCGCACGCTCGACATGGTCGTGCCGCAGAAGTTCAGGAACGCGGGCCAGGTCTGTGTGTCGCCGACGCGCTTCTACGTCGAAGCGCGCATCCATGATGCATTCGTGCGCGGTTTCGCCGATCGGACGCGCGGCGTGACCGTCGGCAGCGGTCTGGACGCGGGCACGAAGATGGGCCCGCTCGCCAACGCGCGCCGTCCCGATGCCGTCGCCGCCCTCGTCGAGGATGCGGTCGCCCGCGGTGCACGGGTGGCGGCGGGCGGCGGCCGGGGCGAGGGGCCGGGCAATTTCTTCGCGCCGACCCTGCTCGCCGACGTGCCCGTCGACGCCGATGTGATGCGCGTCGAACCGTTCGGTCCGGTTGCGGTGACGCGGCCGTTCGACAGTTTCGACGAGGTCGTGACCGCCGCCAATTCGACACCCTTCGGTCTCGCCGCCTTTGCCTTCACCGAAAACGGCCGCCGCGCGAACCTGCTCGGCGATGCGCTGGAGGCGGGGATGGTAGGCATCAACACATTCGCCATCTCCACCGCCGACGCGCCCTTCGGCGGGGTCAAGCAATCGGGCTATGGCAGCGAAGGCGGGCCCGAGGGCCTCGCAAGCTATTGCGTCACCAAAGCGGTGCATCAGTCGTGAGCGGGACCGCCGGCATCGCGGCCATCGATCGCCGCATGCTGCTCGGCGCGCTTGGTGTGGGCGCCGCGTTGATGCCGTCGGCCGCGCTGCTGGCGCAGGCGGCGCCGGCCGGGCGCATGCTGCGGATCGACGCGCTGACCATCGATGGACCGTGGTTCGATGCCGGGGCGGCACGGGCCGCCGGCATGGACGGTGCGGTCGTTGATCTCACCATCTACCCGCGCAATCGCGAACAGGCGCTGGATGCTCTCGAAGGATGGCGGCGGGCGGCGGCGGCGCCGGATGCCGCGTTCCAGCTGTGCCTTCGCGCCGACGACATCGCGCGCGCGGCGGGCGCGAATCGCTTCGCCGTTATCCTCGCCTGCCAGGATGCCGCGATCCTCGACGCCGGCACCTATTCGGTCGACGACGGCAACCTAGACAATATGGACGAATTGCACCTGCGCGGTCTGCGGCTGCTCCAGCTCACACATAATGAACGCAATGCCGTCGGCGACAGTTTCGTGGGGCCGGGCGATGCGGGGCTGTCGCGGCTGGGTCAGGCGGTGGTCGAGCGCGCGGGCCGGATCGGCATGCTGATCGACCTGTCGCACTGTTCGGCCGCAACGACAGCCGATGCGATCGCCCGTGCCAGCCGGCCGGTTGCGGTAACCCACTCAGGTTGCCGCGCGCTCTACGACAGCGCGCGCAACAAGAGCGACCAAGAGATCCGCGCTCTCGCAGAAAGAGGCGGGTTTTTCGGTGTCTTCATGATGACGCGCTGGATGACCACGGCGCGGACGTCGAGCGTCGAAACGGTCGTCGACCATATCGCGCATGCGGTGCGGGTGGGCGGCGTCGCCACGGTCGGATTCGGCAGCGACCAGCCGGTCGCCGGAGACCCCGGGCCGCAGGAGCGCAAGGTCGCGGGCCTTGCCGAATACCAGGCTCGCAACGCCGGCCTGCCGGGCGCCGAGCCGCTGACCGGACACGTTACCGCCACCGACCTCGATACGGCCCGTCGGATGGAGTTGCTGGACACGGCGCTTGCCGCGCGCGGGTTCGCCGGCGCAGCGCGAGAGGCGATCCTGGGCGGCAATTTCAGACGCGTCTTTCGCGACGCCTGCGGCTAGCCGTGCGTCGCCACCTGTGGAACGCCGCCGGCCTCGTTGCGGTCGCGCTGGGCGCGATCGGGGTAGCGCTGCCGATCATGCCGACCGTCCCTTTCCTGATCCTCGCCGCCTTTTGCTTTGCGCGCAGCAATCCGGCGTGGGAGGCGCGGCTGATGGGCCATCCGGTCTATGGCCCGCACCTGGTTGCTTGGCGGGAACGCGGCGCGATCAGCCGCTGGGGCAAGATCGGCGCGACGCTCGCCTTCGCGGCCAGCATCGCCGGCGGCCTGTTCCTGCTGCCGCCGCCCTGGCTGTTCCTGCCGCCCGCGATTGCGGCGCTGTGCCTCGCCTGGCTGTGGACGCGCCCCGACGCCTGACGGAGCGAATGCCGATGGCGCCATGGGAAAAAGGCCGACCCGTCGCCGGGCCGGCCCTCCACTTGCGATCCGGCGCGGACGACGCCGCCCGGCGAAACGATCAGGCGGGGCGCAGCGCGGCCACGGTCGTCCGGCGACGACGGATCGCAGCACCGATCACACCGAAGCCCAGGATCATCATCGCCCAGGTCGTTGGCTCGGGCACCGCGCCCATGGCGACGTTGTCGAACTCGAAAGAATTGGTGTCCGAAGCGAGCGTGACGCTGGCGATGCGCGAGTCGCCGGCACCGCGGGTGAACGTGAAGTACGCGTTGGCGCCGGCACTGGCCGAGCCGTCATAGTCTTCGAACGTGCCGTCCGCGAAGGTCAGCCGCAACCGGTTGTAGCTGTCCACCGAACCCGCCAGCAGGCCGAATGCTACCGTTGGCCTTGCGAAGGTGAACGTACGGGTCGCGCCGCCGAGCACTGCACCGAAATTTCCGGTGCTGCCGACCGGACGCAAGGCGACGTTTTCCACGCTGTTTGCGAAGACCGTACTGCCGTCAGCGACATCGTCCTCGAAATCCTCGAACACGGACAGGTCGGAGGGCGTCGCGCTATTGCCGGTATTGGTAACAACGGTAACGGCATGCGCCGGCACTGCCGCGGCAAGCGCGGCGGCGGCGAGGAAAACAGTCTTCTTCATCGATGCTACTCCACTGGATCGGGTGCCCGTCATGCCCCCCCGGACCTGCGGCCTTATGATTGACGCGCTTGCCTAGCCATCGACACGGCCCAGTCAACCCATGTTAACAAGTGCGTAACCAGGTTCGTCAAACTGTTCCGTTTCGGGAAACAGTTGGTTTCGCACCTGCTGCCGACCTTGGTCGGTGCCGGACGACCGCTGGTTTCGCACAGGGGCGAAAGCCGCTAGGGGGCGGCCATGACCGACAGCCCGACCCAGGCCCGCAGCGGCGGCCGCATCCTCGTCGACCAGCTTCTTCTCCAGGGGTGCGACCGCCTCTTCACCGTCCCGGGCGAAAGTTTCCTCGCCGTGCTTGACGCACTGGTCGACGTGCCCGCCATCGAAACGGTGGTGTGCCGGCAGGAGGGGGGCGCCGCGTTCATGGCCTGTGCCGACGGGGCGATGACCGGGCGGCCGGGCATCGCCTTCGTAACCCGCGGGCCGGGCGCGACCAACGCCAGCATCGGCGTGCACGTCGCGCGGCAGGATTCGCAGCCCATGATCCTGTTCGTCGGCGACGTCGACCGGTCGATGCGCGATCGAGAGGGGTTCCAGGAGGTCGATCTGGCGGCGATGTTCGCGCCGCTCGCTAAATGGACGGCGCGCATCGATTCGGCGCATCGCATCCCCGAATATGTCGCGCGCGCCTATGCCACCGCCATGGCGGGGCGGCCCGGGCCGGTGGTGCTGGCACTCCCCGAGGATATGTTGCTCGACGAGGTGGTCGCGCGCGACCGCCCGCGCGTCGCCCCGCCCGAGCAGGATCCCGACGGCGAGGCGATGCAGGTCTTCATGGACCTCTTGAAGGACGCGACCGACCCCGTGGCGATCGTCGGCGGAGCAGGGTGGAACGCCGGCGCCGCGCATTATTGGGGGCTTTTCGCGACGCGGGTCGGCTTGCCCACCGCCGCCGCTTTCCGCCGGCAGGACGCGATCGACAACGACTGCCCGGTCTATGCCGGCAATCTAGGCTACGGCCCCAACCCCAGGTTGCTCGATCGTATCCGCAACGCGGACCTGATCGTCGCGGTGGGCGCGCGGCTGGGGGAGGCGACGACCGACGGCTACAGCCTGATCACCCCCGACCATCCGGGCCAGCTGCTGGTCCATGTCCATCCCGACCCGAACGAACTCAACAGCGTGTACCGCACCGATCTGCCGATCTGCGCCTATCCGCACGAGTTCGCCGAGATGGCGGCGCTGTGGCTGGACGATGTCATCCCGTTCGACGCCGGCGCGCAGGCGCATGAAGAATGGCGCGCGTGGGCCGCGGTGACGCCGTTCGACACCCCGCTCGACCTCGGCCAATGCGTCGCCGCGATGCAGGCGGCGCTCCCGGCGGACACGATCGTCTGCAACGGCGCAGGCAATTTCTCGGGCTGGTGGCACCGACACTGGCGCTACGGTCCGATGCCGAGCCAGCTTGCCCCGACGGCGGGTGCCATGGGCTATGGCGTGCCGGCGGCGGTCGCGGCGGCGCGGCGTTATCCGGGTCGCACCGTGGTCGCGGTCGCCGGCGACGGCGATTTTCTCATGAACGGGCAGGAACTGGCGACTGCGGTGCAGCACGGCTGCGACATTCTGGTGATCGTCGTCGACAACGGCGCCTATGGCACGATCCGCATGCACCAGGAACGCGAGTATCCCGGCCGCGTTTCCGGCACCCGGCTCGCCAATCCCGACTTCGCGGCCCTTGCACGCGCCTATGGCGGCTGGGCGGCGACGGTCGAAACGACCGCGGCCTTCGCGCCCGCTCTGGGCGAGGCGATGGCACGGAAGGGCGTGCGTGTGCTGCACCTCAAGACCGATGTCGAACGCATCAGCGCCGGGACGACCATCGCGGCGCTGCGCGGCGATCGCGTCTAGCGTCCTCTGCCCGACCGGGGCAGAGGCATGGGTGGTCGGCGCCGCGTCGGTTCAGGCGGCGTCGGTCGCGCTATCCGCCGCGGGCACCTTGCGCGGCCGGCCACGCTTCTTCGGCGCGGGCGCCTCGTCGTGCGATGCCGCGGGCACCTCCTCGCGCGGCTCGATACCGATGGCGGGCGGTAGTACTCCGATGTCGAGCGTCGCCGGTGCCGCTTCCTCGGCACGCGGTCGCTCCCCGCCCTCGCGGCGCGGACGGCGATCGCCGCGATATCCCTCGCCGTCCCGCTCTTCACGTGGCCGGTCGTCGCGCGGACGCTCCTCGCGGGGCCGTTCGTCGCGATACCGATCGCCGCGCGGCTGCCGTTCCTCACGCGGCCGGTCGTCGCGTGGCCGATCCTCACGGGACCGCTCCTCGCGCGGCCGATCGTCGCGGGGGCGATCCTCACGCAGGCGGTCGCGACCCTGGTCACGCCCGTCGCGCGGCCGGTCATAACCGTTCGCGCCGCCGCCGTTCGCGCTGCCGCCCCGGTTGCGGGGCGCACGACCGATCATGTCGATCGCGTCCAGCTCGTCCATGTCCTCGGCCTCGTCCTCGGTGCCGGCGACGATCTGATCGCCGTCGCCGCCATCGGACGCTCCTTCGAAACGGGCGCGCTGTTCCTCCTGCCGTGCGCGGGTGTCGGACAGCACGCGGAAATAATGGTCCGCGAACTGCAGATGATATTCGGTCATAACCCGGTCGCCGGACAACTGCGCATCGCGCGCCATGTTGCGATATTTCTCCAGCAGCTGCGCGGCATTGCCGCGCGCCCTGCTGTCGATCCGGTTGCCGCTGTCGCCGCCGCGACCGCCGCCCTGCGGGCGGGGTCCGCCGCCGTTGTTATTGTTGCGGCCGCGCCTGCGGCCGCCACCCTGACGATTGTTCATCGACTGATGCTATCCTCGAAAAGACGGTGCTGAATGTGGTGCCGCTCTCAATGGGTCCGGCCTTGAACCCGCTCGCTCGCCGGGCCAGTCCAGGCCGGGTCGGTGGCGTTCAACGCTTGGGAACCGCAACGCAGCCAATGACCCCCCATGGGTGCTGGCACGCTCTTGCGCCCCTCTGTCCTAGCCGCCTCCCGCCGATGTGCAAGCTAAATCGAAAGCGTGAGGGCACGCACGTGCCCGCCAAGATCGCGGCGCGGTGTGACCGCAAAGCCCGTAGCGACGGCGAGCGCCCCTACGTCGGACGCCTGGCCCGCCCCGATCTCCAGCACGGCGACGCCGCCGGGCCTGAGCTGCCCGGGCAGGGCGGGGATCAGCGCGCGATAGGCGTCCAGCCCATTGGCGCCGGCATAAAGCGCTGCCGCCGGCTCGTAACGCGCGACCTGCGGCGCGAGCGGGGCCCCCTCCTCGATATAGGGCGGATTGCACAGGATGAGGTCGGCGGCCTCGTGCCCCGACCATGTTCCCACCGCGAACGCCGCGCGCTCGGCCAATCCGAGCGCCGACGCATTGGCCCGCGCATAGGCCAGAGCCTCGCTCGAGATATCGACGCCCAGCCCGCGCGCGCGCTGCCATTGCGTCAGCGCCGCCAGCAACAGCGTGCCGGGTCCGGTGCCGAGGTCGAGGATCGTCGCCGGACCGGCCGTGCCGAACCGGGCGACAGCCGCCTGGATCACCGTCTCGCTGTCAGCGCGTGGGATCAGCACGCCCGGCCCGACCGACAGGCTGATGGTCCAGAAATCGCGCGTGCCGGTGATATACGCTACCGGCTCATGCGCTAGCCGCCGCTCGACGAGCGCGGCGAAGGCGGACGGCACGGCCCGTGCCGGATCGAGCAGCAGCGCCTCGCGCGAGAGGCCGAGCGCGTGCGCCAGCAACAGTTCGGCATCCAGCCGCGGCGTATCGCTGACGGCGGCGAGGCGATGGGTGGCCTGGGACAGGGTGGCCGCAACGCGCGCGCGTTCAGCCATCGCCCATGGCCGCCATGCGGCTGGCTTCGTCCTCGGCGACGAGCGCGCCGACCAATTCGTCGAGCGCGCCCTCCAGTATCTCGGGCAGGCGGTGCAGCGTCAGGTTGATGCGATGGTCGGTCACGCGTCCCTGCGGGAAATTATAGGTGCGGATGCGTTCGGACCGGTCGCCCGATCCGACCATCTCCTTGCGCGTATCCGCGCGGTCGGCGGCGATGCTCTCGCGCTGCACCTCGTACAGCCGCGCGCGCAGCACCTGCATCGCCTTTTCCTTGTTCTTGTGCTGGCTGCGCCCGTCCTGACAGGTGACGACGGTGCCGGTGGGCAGGTGGGTGATGCGCACCGCGCTGTCGGTCGTGTTGACGTGCTGCCCGCCCGCGCCCGACGCACGGTAGACGTCGATCTTCAGGTCCCTGTCCTCGATCTGGACGTCCACCTCGGTCGCCTCGGGCAGCACCGCCACCGTCGCGGCGCTGGTATGGATGCGCCCGCCCGCTTCGGTCACCGGCACGCGCTGGACGCGGTGGACGCCGCTCTCGAATTTCAGCGCGGCGAACACGCCTGTGCCCGCGACCTGCGCGACGACTTCCTTGAACCCGCCGACATCGGCGCTGCTCGCGCTGACGATCTCGACCCGCCAGCCGCGGCTTTCCGCATATTTGGAATACATGCGCAGGAGGTCGCCGGCGAACAGCGCCGCCTCGTCGCCGCCGGTGCCGGCGCGGATTTCCAGCATGGCGGAGCGTTCGTCCGCGGCATCGCGCGGGAGGAGCGCGCGCGCGAGCGCATGTTCCGCGGCGGCCAGCGCGGCCTCTACGGCTGGCACCTCATCCTCCGCCATGCCCCGCATTTCGGGATCGCCCAGCATCTCGTGCAGCCCCGCGAGTTCGCGCCGCAGCCGCGCGACCTCGGCCGCTGCCGCCGCAACCGGTTCGACCTCGGCATATTCCTTCGACGCGGCGACAAAGGCCGCACCCTCGAGCGCGCCCGACGCCATGCGCGCGGCGATCTCGTCGCGCCG
>CBDUBN010000057.1:0-12991 GCA_965365395.1 uncultured Sphingomonas sp. | reverse complement strand
AGCATGTCGACGCGCTACCCAAGGGCGAGCCGCCGCGCACGCCGGGCAAGATCGTGAAAGCGAGCGTGGCCTGATCCGGCTCCTAATCCGGCTGCGGGAAAGGGATTAGATTCCCGCGCCCACGATCCAGTCGTGGAACAGCTTGACCGCGGGGCGTTGCAGCGCGCGGGGGCGGCAGACGAACCAGTAGCTGTAGGGGCTGTCGACGTCGAAATCGAACAGGCGGGCGAGCCGGGGGTCGTGTGCGTCCTCGAGATGGTGGCCGTGCATGAAGGCGACGCCGACGCCTTGCGCCGCGGCTTCGAGCATCAGTGGACCGGAATCGAACTGGTCGATGCCGGCCGGTTCCAGCCAGGGCATGCCGATGGCGCTGCGCCATTCGTGGAAGGTTTCGGGCATCTCGCGGTGGATCAGCACGGTCATCCGCTGCAACTGTTCGGGCACGGTGATGCGGCCCGGCCCTTCGGCGAGCGCGCGCGCGGCGATGGGAAAGACCTTGTCGCGATCGAGCCGGACGGCGTGGAGGGCGGGGTCGATGTCGCGGGCGAGCGCGATCGCGGCATCGACGCCGTCGCCCACGCGGGTCTCGCCGTGGCCGCTGGTCTCTATGTCGATATGCAGGTGCGGCGCGCGTCGGCGCAGTTCGGGCAGGCGCGGGAAGAGCCGCTGCTGCGCGAACAGCGGCAGGACGTTGAGGCGCAGGCGCAGCTCGCCCGCCTGGCCGACCGCGCCCTCTACCGCGTCGCGCATCGCGTCGAGCGCGGGGGCGAGCGCGGTCAGCAGCCGTTCCCCAGTCGCGTTGAGGCGCATGGCGTGATGGTCGCGGTCGAACAGCGGTTCGCCGATGTGGCGTTCGAGCGTCTGGATGCGGCGCGTGCAGGCGGGCATCGACAGCGCGAGATCGGCCGCCGCGGCCTTGACCGAGCCCGTCCGCGCCACCGCCATGAATGCTTCGAGCCCGCTGAGCGACGGCAACCTGCGCAACGCATCCTCCTTTGCCGCCCCGCACCTGCACAGGCGGCGCGCGAAAGGCAATCAGGCAGCGCGCCGGAACCTCGCAAGCGCCCCGTGCGCTTCCTATCTTGCGCGGGCGAGCGACGGAACGGGAGCAAGGGCGTTGGCCGACGGTGAAGCGAACAAGGGTGTGAAACTGCAGGTCGCCAACGCGCGGCCCGAGGAGAGCGGGCGCGGCCTGGCGCGCATGCCGCGAGGGCTGCTGACCGCGCTGGGCCTGACCGAGGGTGATATCGTCGAGATCGCGGGCAAGCGCACGACCGCGAGCATCGCGGTGGGCCCCTATGCCGAGGACGAGGGGATCGAGGTTGTCCGCCTGGACGGGTTGCAGCGCGCCAATGCGGGCGTCGGCACGGGCGACATGGTTACCCTGCGCAAGGTCGAATCGAAGCCCGCGACGCGCGTGGTGCTGGCCCCGGCGCAGGCGAATCTCAGGCTTCAGGGCTCCGGCCAGGCGCTCAAGCGCAATTTCTTCCGCCGGCCGATGGTCGCGGGCGACGTGGTGGCGACCGCGGGACAGCAGCGGGTCGCGCCCGACAACATGCCCGCGCAGCTGCGGCAGATGCTGGCCGCGCCCGCCTATGCGCTGCAGGAGATCCGGCTGACCGTGGTCGAGACGAGCCCCAAGGGGATCGTGCATATCGACGAGGGCACCGAGATCGAGCTCTTGCCCGAATATGCCGAGCCCAAGGAGGCGCGGCGCGCGGACGTGACCTATGACGACATCGGTGGCATGGGCGAGACGATCGACCAGCTGCGCGAGATGGTCGAGCTGCCCCTGCGCTATCCCGTGCTGTTCCAGCGGCTGGGCGTCGATCCGCCCAAGGGCGTGCTGCTGTACGGGCCGCCGGGCACGGGCAAGACGCGGCTCGCGCGCGCGGTCGCGAACGAGAGCGAGGCCGAGTTCTTCCTGATCAACGGGCCGGAGATCATGGGCAGCGCCTATGGCGAGTCCGAGAAGGCGCTGCGCGACGTGTTCGAGCGCGCGGCGAAATCCGCGCCCGCGATCGTGTTCATCGACGAGATCGATTCGATCGCGCCCAAACGCGGCAATGTGTCCGGTGAGGCGGAGAAGCGCCTGGTCGCGCAGCTGCTGACGCTGATGGACGGGCTGGAACCGCGCGCGAACCTGGTGGTCATCGCCGCGACCAACCGGCCCGAGGCGATCGACGAGGCGCTGCGCCGGCCGGGCCGGTTCGACCGCGAGATCGTGGTCGGGGTGCCCGACGAGCGCGGGCGGCGCGAGATCCTTGCGATCCACACGCGCGGCATGCCGCTGGCGGAAGGGGTGGATATCGGCGAGCTCGCGCGCACCACCTACGGTTTCGTGGGCGCGGATATCGCGGCGCTGGCGCGCGAGGCGGCGATCGAGGCGGTGCGGCGGATCATGCCGCGGCTCGACCTGACCACGACCACCATCCCGCCCGAGGTGCTCGACGATTTGAGCGTCACGCGCGAGGATTTCGTCGGTGCGCTCAAACGCGTCAGCCCCAGCGCGATGCGCGAGGTGATGGTGCAGGCGCCCAATGTGCGCTGGGCGGATGTCGGCGGGCTCGATGCCGCGGCGGAGCGGCTGCGCGAGGGCGTCGAGTTGCCGCTCAAGGACCCGGAGGCGTTCCGGCGGCTGGGCATCCGGCCGGCCAAGGGCTTCCTGCTCTACGGACCGCCGGGCACGGGCAAGACGCTGCTGGCGAAGGCGGTGGCGCGCGAGGCGGAAGCGAACTTCATCGCGACGAAATCGAGCGACCTCCTGTCCAAATGGTATGGCGAGAGCGAGCAGCAGATCGCGCGGCTGTTTTCCCGCGCGCGCCAGGTGGCGCCGTGCATCATCTTCATCGACGAGCTCGACAGCCTGGTGCCCGCGCGCGGCGCTTCGGCGGGCGAGCCGCAGGTGACCGAGCGGGTGGTCAACACGCTGCTCGCGGAGATGGACGGCATCGAGGAGATGCAGTCCGTCGTCGTGATCGGCGCGACCAACCGGCCCAACCTGATCGACCCCGCGCTGCTCCGGCCCGGCCGGCTCGATGAGCTCATCTACGTCACGGTGCCCGATGCCGGGGGGCGACGGCGCATCCTGGATATCCACACGGCCAAGATGCCGCTGGCGGGCGATGTCGATCTCGATACGGTGGCGAAGCGGGCGGAACGGTTCACCGGCGCCGACCTCGAGGACCTGACGCGGCGCGCGGGCATGATCGCGCTCCGGCGTTCGCTCGACGTGCGCGAGGTGACGATGGCCGATTTCGACGCCGCGCTCGCCGACACGCGCGCGACCGTGACGCCCGAGAGCTTGCGCGAATATGAGAAGATCGCGGGCGAGATAAAGCAGAATGCGGCGTCGCTGAACCCGCTGGGGTTCATCGCGCCGGGGATGCTGACCCCGGTGCGGGAGAGCAAGCACGGGGATTAGGCGGAGCTATCTAAAGCTACGGTTCTGTTATCTTTAGCGCGATGGTCCTTCGACAGGCTCTGGCTCGCCGGGCAACACGACATTCTGGGTCGCGCGACGCACCCACACCGCGCGGCCGCCGACCCAGGTTTCGGCGACGCGGGTGGCGCGGACCTGCGCGGGCGTGGCGAGCAGCGGGTCGACGTCGACGAGGATGAAGTCCGCGCGCATGCCGGGCATCAGCGTACCGATGCGGTCCTCCGCAAAGCCCGCATAGGCCGCGCCGCGCGTGAAGCCGTCGAGCGCGGCCTCGCGCGTCACCGCCTCGGCCACGCGCCAGCCGCCGAAGGGTTCGCCCGCGGCGTCGGTGCGGGTGTAGGCGGTGACGAGGCCGGCGAAGGGGTCGGGGCTTTCAACGGGAAAGTCCGAGCCGAAGGCGAGGCGCGAACCGGTGCCGGCGATGCTTTTCCAGGCATAGGCGCCGCCGAGGCGATCGGGGCCCAGCCGCACCTCGGCCATCAGCCGGTCGCTGCTCTGGTGCACGGGCTGCATCGAGGCGATGATCCCATGACGGCCGAACGCCGCGATGTCGGGCAGGTCGACGATCTGCGCATGCTCGACACGCCAGCGGCGGTCGCCCGGCAGACTGGTCGCCACATCGTCGATCGCGCTCAGCAGCTCGGCATTGGCGGCGTCGCCGATGGCGTGGGTAGCGACCTGGAAGCCGTCCATGGTGGCGCGCACCATGCGGTTCCGAAGCTGCGACGGGCTGAGCAGCGGCAGGCCGCTGTTCGCCGGCGCGTCGGCATAGGGCGCCTTCAGCCACGCGCCGCGCGAGCCCAGCGCGCCGTCGAGATAGAGTTTGACGCCCACCATGCGCAGCCGGTCGTCGTACAGCCAGGGTGTCGGCTCGCTGCCCGCGATCAGCGCCATATTGTCGATTTCGGCCGCATAGCTGATGATGCGCAGGTTGAGCCGGCCCGTGTCGCCGGCGCGGCGATAGGCCTGCCAGTCCTCGATCGTGGTGCCCATGTCGGCGGCGGCCGTGACGCCCATCGACAGCAGCCGTTCCTGCGCGAGCATCAGCGCGCGGTCGCGGTCCGACGCGAGCGGCTGCGGCCGGTGCGCGTCGACGAGTGCGGTGGCGGCATCGACGAAGACGCCGGTCGGGCGGCCGCCCGCCATCTCGATCCGCCCGCCGGCGCGCGCGTGGCGGCGGTGATGCCTGCGGCGCGCATCGCCGCGCTGTTGGCCCAGCCGGCATGGCCGTCGACGCGTTCGAGCCAGATCGGCCGGTCGATGCCCAGGCTGTCGAGGTCTGCGGCGGTGGGAAAGCGGCCCAGCCCCCAGACTTCCTGGTTCCAGCCCCGCCCCATGATCCAGGGAAGGTCGGGATTGGCGGCGGCATAGGCGCGGATCGCCGCCTGCGCCTCCGCAAGGGTGCGCGTGGCGGACAGGTCGAGCAGCATCGCCTGGAAGCCCAGGCCCATGACATGGCCGTGCGCATCGATAAGGCCGGGCATGAGGACCGCGCCGCGCCCGTCCTTGCGGAAATCGGGCCGGCCCGGGCGGTCGTCGCGCCGCTGGAGCAGACGCGCGACCCGCCCGTCGTCGTCGATGACGAGGCCTGTGAAGCGCACCACCCGGCCGTCGGCGTCGAGCGTGATGCCGTCCACATTGTCGACCAGCGTGTCGGCGTGCGCCGGGGTGGCGAGGAGGAGGGCGAGGGCGGCGAAAGACGATGCGGACCAGCTCTTCCATTCGTCATGCCGAACTTGTTTCGGCATCTGTCGCACGCGCGGTGCCGTGGATTCCGAAACGAGTTCGGGATGACGAAAAGTGGCAGAGGCCTGTGCCCGGGATTCCGAAGCAAGTTCGGAATGACGAAGAAAGGGTAACCTCACGTCGGCAATCTCCTGACCAGCGCGCTGGTATCCTGGCGGCCCGCGCCCATGGCCTGTATCTCGGCGCAGAACTGGTCGATCATCGCGGCGACGGGCAGGCTGGCGCCGTTGCCGCGCGCCTCCTCTATGGCGAGGCCGAGGTCCTTGCGCATCCAGTCGACGGGGAAGCCGCCGGCGAAATCGGCGCGGGCCATGGCGTGCCAGTGATTGTCCATCTGCCAGCTGGCCGCCGCGCCGCCCGAGATGGCGTCATACACCTTGTCGGTGTCGAGCCGCGCCGCCTGCGCGAAGCGCAATGCCTCCGCGAGGCCCTCGATCACCGCGGAGAGCGCGATCTGGTTGGCCATCTTGGTCGTCTGGCCGGTTCCCGCGCCGCCGATGTGGACGATGCGGCGCGAATAGGCGGTCATGATCGGCGTGGCGGCCTCCACCGCCGCCTTGCGGCCGCCGCACATGACGGTCAGCGTGCCGCCCTCTGCGCCCGGCTGGCTGCCGGTGACGGGCGCATCGACGACCTTGAGCCCGCGCGAATCGCCCTCCACCGACAATTGCCGCGCCAGACGCGCCGAGACGGTGCTGTGGTCGATGTAAAGCGCGCCGCGGCGCATGGCGCGAAACGCGCCGTCGCGGCCCAGGGTGATCTGCGCCACATCGTCGTCGGTGCCGACGCAGCTGATCACCGCGTCCGCGCCCTCCGCCGCCGCCATCGGGCTGGCGGCGACGCTGCCGCCGTGCGTGGCGACCCAGGCGTCGGCGCGCGCGCGGGTGCGGTTGAAAACGGTCAACTGGTGGCCTGCGTGCGCGAGGTGCCGGGCGATGGGCGCGCCCATGACGCCGAGCCCGATGAATGCGATCACAGCCATGGCCCACGCATAAGGCCCGTTTGCGCTCGCTGCTAGATGCGATAGGGCATGCGCCCATGACCCCGACCAGCCCCGCCGCGCTTGCGCAAGGCACCCCCCCGGCGCCCGATACGCGCGCGCCCGCCTTGACCATCGCCGAGGTGCGCGGCGCGGCGGAGCGGATCGCGGGCGCGGTGCTGCACACGCCGACGACGCACAGCCGCACGCTGAGCCAGATGGTCGGGGCCGACATCTATCTGAAGTTCGAGAATTTGCAGTTCACTGCGGCGTACAAGGAGCGCGGCGCGCTCAACACGCTGCTGCTGATGGATGCCGAGAGCCGCGCGCGCGGCGTGATCGCGGCGAGCGCGGGCAACCATGCCCAGGGCCTGGCCTATCACGGCGCGCGGCTGGGGGTGCCGGTGACGATCGTGATGCCGCAGACGACGCCGATCGTGAAAGTCTATCAGACGCAAAGCCACGGCGCGGAGATCGTGCTCCACGGCGAGAAGTACGACGACGCCTATGCCCATGCCAAAACGCTGGAGGCCGAGCGGGGGCTGACCTTCGTCCACCCGTTCGACGATCCGCGCATCGCCGCGGGGCAGGGGACGGTGGCGCTGGAGATGCTGGCCGACCAGCCCGATATCGATACGCTGATCATCCCGATCGGCGGCGGCGGGCTGTTTTCCGGCATGGGCACGGCCGCGCGCGCGATCGACCCCGGCATCCGGCTGGTGGGCGTGCAGGCGGAACTCTATCCGTCGATGTACGCCAGGCTCAACCACGTCTCGATGGCGTGCGAGGGCGATACGCTGGCGGAGGGGATCGCGGTGCGCGAGCCCGGCGCGTTCACCAGCGGCGTGGTCGCGGGACTCGCCGACGACATCGTGCTGGTGGCCGAACGCCATCTGGAGCGCGCGGTCTCGCTCCTCCTCCAGATCGAGAAGACGGTGGTCGAGGGCGCTGGCGCGGCGGGGTTCGCCGCCTTGCTGGCGCATCCCGACCGGTTCCGCGGGCAGAAGGTCGGGCTGGTGCTGTGCGGCGGCAATATCGACACGCGGCTGCTCGCCAACGTGCTGCTGCGCGATCTGGCGCGATCGGGGCGGCTCGCGCGGCTGCGCATCCGCCTGCAGGACCGGCCGGGCGCGCTGTTCAACGTGATGCGGGTATTCAACGAGCATCAGGTCAACATCGTCGAAATCTATCACCAGCGCATCTTCACCACGCTGCCGGCCAAGGGGCTGATCACCGACATCGAGTGCGAGACGCGCGATCGCGACCACCTCGACACGCTGGTCGTCGCGCTCCGGCAGGCGGGCTATCAGGTAACGCTGGTGGAGCTGGCGTGAGGCGGGCTGTCCCGTTCTGAATCACGGCGAACCGTGCGTCGCAAAAGCTGGTAAACACTCTTTCAAGGCTTGGCGGCGCTCGGCATAGATGGCGGGCGCCGGCACCGCGCCGCACCGAAAGGCCCCCACCGCCCCGTGACCGCACCGTTCCGCTTTCCCCGGTTTTTCGTGACCACGCCGACGCCGTGCCCCTATCTGCCGGGGCGCAGCGAGCGCAAGGTGTTCACCGAGCTCGCGCATGCCAACGCGCCGGAGCTGAACGATGCGCTGGGGCGGATCGGGTTTCGCCGCAGCCAGAACGTCGCCTACCGGCCGAGCTGCCTCAACTGCAGCGCGTGCGTGTCGGTGCGCGTGTGCGCCGGCGAATTCGAGCCGACGCAGAGCCAGCGGCGCACCGCGCGGCGCAACGCGGACGTGGCCGTCGAAGCGCGGGCCGCCTGGGCGACGGACGAGCAATATGCGCTGCTCACCAGCTATCTTGCCGGCCGGCACCCGGTCGGCGGGATGGCCGACATGAGCGAGAGCGAATATGCCGGCATGGTCGAGCATTCGCCCGTGGATACGTGCATCGTCGAATATCGCGAACCGGGCGCGAACGGGCGGCCGGGCAAGCTGATCGGTGCATGCCTGACCGACAGCCAGGCGGATGGCCTGTCGATGGTCTACAGCTTTTTCGATGTGGAGAGCGAGCGCAGCGGGCTCGGCACCTTCATCATCCTGGACCATATCCTGCGCGCGGGCCGGGCCGGGCTCCCCTATGTCTACCTCGGCTACTGGATCGAGGGTTCGGCGCGGATGGCGTACAAGAGCCGCTTCCGCCCGCTCGAGCAACTGGGGCCGGGCGGGTGGCGGCGGATGGACGCGGCGCAGGACGCGCCGTCGACGGGCCCCGCCAACTGGTCGATCGGCGACTATCTGGCTAGCGCCGGCGTGTGATGCGCGGCCGCGGATGAACGCGTTACGCGCGCATCGCTACCGGGTTGCGCTGGAGTGGACGGGCAACCGCGGTGGCGGCACGAGCGGTTATCGCGGCTACGACCGGTCCTACCGGTTGAGCGCGGGCGACAAGACGATCGAAGGATCGTCCGATCCCGCCTTTCGCGGTGATGCGGCGCGCTGGAACCCCGAGGAGCTGCTGGTCGCCTCGCTCAGCGCCTGTCATCAGCTGTGGTATCTGCATCTGGCGGCGGACGCGGGCCTGGTCGTCACCGCATACCGCGACGAGGCGCTGGGCGAGATGATCGAGGAAGCGGACGGAGGCGGGGGTTTCACGCGTGTGATCCTGCGCCCGGATGTCACGCTTGCGCCCGGCAGCGATGCGGCGCTTGCCGAACAGCTTCATGCGCGCGCGCACGCCCTTTGTTTCATCGCGCGGTCGGTGGCGTTTCCCGTAACCTGCGAGCCGGCATTCCGATGAAGCGCGCGGCGCGAGTGCTGGCGGTCGTCGGGGCGGCGGGGATCGGCGCGCTGCTGTGGCATGGTGCGTCCGCGCCGCCAGCCGATGCACCGGGCCACGAGATGCCCGGCGACGCGGCGGGGTGGGCCGATCTCGGCGCGACGCGGCTCGATGCGGGCGATGCGGCCGGCGCGGCGCAGGCGTTTGCCAGGGCGACGCGGGCGCGGCCGGGCGACGCGGCCCTTTGGTCGGGCTATGGCGAGGCGCTGGCCATGCGCGGCGCGGCGGACGGGGTGCCGCAGGACGCGCTCGCCGCCTTTCGCCGCGCGCTCGCCCTCGACCCCGACGAGCCGCGCGCACGCTATTTCCTGGCGCTGCGCCGCCTGGAGGATGGCGATGCCGCGGGCGCGATCGACGATTGGCTGGCCTTGCTGGCGGGCATGCCGGGCGGCACGCCGTGGGAGGCGGACCTGGTGCGGCAGATCGGGCGGGCGGGGGCGCGGAACGGTATCTCCACCGCCAGCCGCGTCGCCGCGGCGCGCGCGCGCCAGCCGGGGCCCGCACGCCGCATCGATCCGCTCGCGCTGCCCCCGCGCTGATCGACGTCGCGCCGAACATTGGCGATTTGCTAACCATCTTGCGCTAGGGCGAGGCTGGCGTCCCCGCGCGATCGCGTGGGGGCGGTGGAGGAGACGGACGCGCGCATGGCGCAAGGACAGGGCATCGACGGCGGCGGCACCGCGGCGCAGGCGTTCGCGCGCGCGCCCTCGCGGCGTGGCTGGCGCATCGTCGTGGCGCTGCTCCTGCTGGTGCCGGTGCTGCTGGTCGGCGCGCGCACGGTCGCGGGCCGCATCGCCGATCCCTATCGGGTCAGCGTGCCGGTGACGCTGCGCCCCCATGATCCCGCGCTGTGGTCTATGGTCAATGCCGAGGATTTCGCCGCCGCGCGCGCGATCGACGCCAGCCTGCCCGATCCGTTCGGGGTCGAGGCGCTGGGCCAGGCGAGCGGCGCCCCCGCCGATGTCGCGAACCTTCGCCAGCAGGCCTATACCGGCGCGCCGGCGCAGCCCTATGCCTTTCGCGGGCGCAGCGCGACCGACACGACGCGCGCGCATTACTGCCTGACCGCCGCGCTCTATTACGAGGCCGCGAGCGAGAGCGACGACGGCATGCGCGGCGTCGCGCAGGTCATCCTCAACCGCGCGCGCCACCCCAGTTTCCCGGGCAGCATCTGCGGCGTGGTGTTCCAGGGGTCGCAGCGCGCGATCGTCTGCCAGTTCACCTTCAGCTGCGACGGATCGATGGCGCGCAGCCCCAGCCGGGCAGGCTGGAGCCGCGCGGCGCGCATCGCTGCCGAAGCGCTGGGCGGCCGGGTGTTCGCGCCCGTCGGCCTCGCCACCCATTATCACACGCTGGCGGTGTGGCCGTCGTGGGGCCGCAGCCTGGCCATGACCAACGTCGTCGGCGCGCACATCTTCCACCGCTGGCGTGGCCGCTATGGCGAGCCTGCGGCGTTCAGCCGGCCCTATTCGGGACGCGAGCCCGCGCCCGGCCCCTATCTGCCGATAGCCGAGCAACTGGCGGCGCGCGCCGGCGGCACCGCCGCGCCGGCGCTGACGCCGCTATTGCCGGTGCCCGGCACCGCGATCGGCGGGGGCGTCGCCACCGCGCCATCGAGCGGTGCGCCGCTGCCCGGGTTCGTCGCCGCACCGGTGGCCGGCGAGGGGGCGCCGCGCGCCGCTTTCGCGCCTGGCGGCGGCTATGCCGACCCCAGGCTTGCGCAGAGCGGCAGCGTGCGCGAAGAATATCGCAGCAGCGGCAGCGCTATCGCCCGCTGATGCGGGAGGGCGCGATATGACGGTACTGGGCATCGGCGGCCTGTTCTTTCGCAGCCGCGATCCTGCGGCGTTGAAGGCCTGGTACAAGCATATGCTGGGCATCGGCGGCGGCTGCACGGCCGATCCCGCGGTGCCGGCCAACGAATGGGTGTGGACGACGCAGGGCGGGCCGGTGGTGTTCGAGCCGTTCAAGGCGGACAGCGACTATTTCAGCGCCGACAAGGCCTATATGATCAACCTGCGCGTCGACGATCTCGACGCCACGCTGGCGCCGTTCCATGCGGCTGGCATGGAGGTGATCACCAGGCCCGAGTGGGATGATCCAAGCCTCGGCCGCTTCGCGCGCGTGCACGATCCAGAGGGCAATGCGATCGAGCTGTGGGAACAGCCGCCGGATCAACGCTAAGCCTTGCGTGGAGCGGGGGGTCGGACCTATCTTGGGCGCGATGACGCACCTGCCGACGATCATGGGCGACGACGATGCCGACCGCACCGGCGGGGTGGGCGACGACGCGGGCGTCGGCGTCGCGACAAGGACGCGCACCGCGACCAAGAAGCCGTCGCTCTACAAGGTGCTGCTGCTGAACGACGACTATACGCCGATGGAATTCGTGGTGATGGTGCTGCAGCGCTTTTTCCGCATGGACATCGAGCAGGCGACGCGCGTGATGCTGCACGTCCACCAGCGCGGCGTGGGCGTGTGCGGCATCTTCACGCTGGAGGTCGCGGAAACCAAGGTGACGCAGGTCATGGACTGTGCCCGCGCGCACCAGCATCCGCTGCA
This sequence comes from uncultured Sphingomonas sp., assembly GCA_965365395.1. Taxonomy (GTDB): domain Bacteria; phylum Pseudomonadota; class Alphaproteobacteria; order Sphingomonadales; family Sphingomonadaceae; genus Sphingopyxis. Next base: position 1,472 of record CBDUBN010000057.1, on the reverse strand, counting down.
ATGCGCGGTGGAAAAAGCGTAGGCCCGCGCTGACCGCCGGGCGCTTTGCAGCCCGCGCGCGCCGCGCTACAGCGGCGCATGGATCAGATCGTCATTCGCGGTGGGCAGCGCCTCACGGGTCGTATTCCGGTGTCGGGGGCGAAGAACAGCGCGCTTACCCTGCTTCCCTGTGCCTTGCTCACCGACGAGCCGCTGACGCTGCGCAACCTGCCCCGGCTCGCCGATATCGACGGGTTCGGGCATCTGCTGAACCAGCTCGGCGTCGCCACCACCATCGAGGGATCGCGGCCCGAGGATTTCGGGCGGGTGATGACCGCGCGCGCGACCACGGTGACCGCGACGATCGCGCCCTATGACATCGTGCGCAAGATGCGCGCGTCGATCCTGGTGCTGGGCCCGCTGCTCGCGCGGATGGGCGAGGCGAAGGTCAGCCTGCCGGGCGGATGCGCGATCGGCAACCGCCCCATCGACCTGCACCTCAAGGCGATCGAGGCGTTCGGCGCGCAGATCGAGATGGCGTCGGGCTATGTCACCGCGCGCGCGCGCGGCGGACGGCTGCCGGGCGGGCGCATCGATTTTCCCGTGGTTTCGGTGGGCGCGACCGAAAATGCGCTGATGGCGGCAAGCCGCGCGCACGGGACCTGCATCATCGGCAACGCGGCGCGCGAGCCCGAGATCGTCGACCTGTGCCACTGCCTGGTGGCGATGGGCGTGCATATCGACGGGATCGGTGGCGACACGCTGACCATCCAGGGCGTCGATCGGCTGCACGGTGCGACCTATCGCGTGATGGCCGACCGTATCGAGGCGGGCAGCTATGCCTGCGCGGTCATGGCATGCGGCGGCGAGGTTGATCTGGCCGGCGCCAATGCGGGCGAGATGACCGCGACCATCGCCGCGCTGGAGGCCGCGGGCGCGCAGGTGACCCCCTATGACGGCGGCATCCGCGTGGCGCACGATGGGCGACCGCGCGCGATCGACCTGGAGACCGCGCCCTACCCCGGCTTTGCCACCGACATGCAGGCGCAGTTCATGGCGATGCTGTGCCTGGCCGACGGCACCAGCAACCTGACCGAGACGATCTTCGAGAACCGCTACATGCATGTGCCCGAGCTTGCCCGCATGGGCGCCGACATCGCCACCAGCGGACGCAGCGCGGTGGTCACGGGCGTCGCGGGGCTGACGGCTGCGCCGGTGATGGCGACCGACCTTCGCGCGTCGATGAGCCTGATCATCGCCGGCCTCGCCGCGGCGGGCGAAACGACGGTCAGCCGCATCTATCACCTCGATCGCGGCTATGAGCGGCTGGAAGAGAAGCTGGCGGCGGTGGGCGCGGATATCGAGCGGGTCGGCGCGGGCTAAGCCATCCATCGCCGGCGGCCGGTTTTCAGCCGCGGACATCTATGTCGGCAGCCAACTCGACTGGGGCCTGCAGTTCGGGACGATCCCGACGCGCCCCGCGTTCGAGGCCT
>CBDUBN010000056.1:0-13206 GCA_965365395.1 uncultured Sphingomonas sp. | reverse complement strand
CAGCACGGTTGGAATGTGAGGCAGCATATAGCCTATATGGTTCGTGATGTCAAGCAGTAGGTGCGCGCGCGGCACACCACTATGCGCGCTTGCACGCAGCGGCATGCTATCCCGGGCGCATAAGAACGCCACGTCGGGCACCATGTGGCCTATTTCGGGAGCGTTACGAACTCGGTCGTCGTGAAGTCGCGGGCAAGGAGGTCGACGATGGCTGTGCCGACGGTTCCGGGGTCCTTGAGGGACGCCGGGTCCTCGCCCGGGAAGGCGCGGGCGCGCATGGTGGTGCGGGTGGCGCCGGGGTCGAGGATGGCGGTGCGGATGTTGGAAACCGGGCGCATCTCCTCGCCGAAGGTCGTGACCAGATTTTCGAGCGCGGCCTTCGACGCGGCATAGGGACCCCAATAGGCGCGGGGGCTGCGTGCGACGCTGGAGGTGAGGGCGATGACGCGGCCCGCGGCGCTGCGGCGCAGCAGCGGCTCGAATGCGGCGATCATCGCGGCCTGCGCGAGCACGTTGAGCGTGAAGACGCGGTTCATCTCCCTCATGTCGGTCGCGGCGAGGGGGGCGAGCGTGCCCAGCATCGCGGCGTTGAGGATGAGGATGTCCAGGTGCTGCCAGCGCTGCGCGATCGCGCCTGACAGGCGGCCGATCGTATCGCCGTCGGCCATGTCGAGCGGGGCGATGGTGGCATGGCCGCCCGCATCGTGGATGCGCTCCTCCACCGCCTCCAGCGCGCCTGCGTCGCGCGCGACCAGCACGACGTGCGCGCCGGCGCGCGCCAGCGCCTCCGCCGTGGCCGCGCCGATGCCCTTGCTCGCGCCGGTGACCAGCGCGACCTTGCCGTCCAGCACCATGCTAGCCCACCCGTTCGGCGAGCAGCGCGAACTGGTCCTCGCCGCCGGCCTCGTCCTGATCGGTCAGCGGCGTGGGATAATCGCCGGTGAAGCAGGCGTCGCAATATCGGGGGCTGCGCGTTTCGCGGCCCGCTTCGCCGACCGCGCGGTAGAGACCGTCGATCGACAGGAAGGCGAGGCTGTCGGCATGGATGAAGGCCTGCATCTCCTCGACATTATGCTTGGCGGCGAGCAGTTTCGACCGTTCGGGCGTGTCGACGCCGTAGAAGCAGCTGTGGCGCGTCGGCGGGCTGGCGATGCGCATATGCACCTCCGCCGCGCCGGCATCGCGCATCATCTGCACGATCTTCAACGATGTGGTGCCGCGCACGATGCTGTCGTCGATCAGGACGATGCGGCGCCCCTCGACCAGCGCGCGGTTGGCGTTGTGCTTCAGCTTCACGCCCAGGTTGCGGACCTGGTCGCTGGGCTGGATGAAGGTGCGCCCGACATAGTGCGATCGGATGATGCCGAGTTCGAACGGGATGCCGGACGCCTGGCTGAAACCGATCGCGGCCGGCGTGCCGCTGTCGGGGACCGGAATGACGTAATCGGCCTCGACCGGGCTTTCCTTCGCGAGTTCCGCGCCGATCGCCTTGCGCACCGAATAGACCGAAGTGCCGTCGACAATGGAGTCGGGACGGCTGAAATACACATGCTCGAAGATGCACGGGCGCTGGCGCACGGGCGGGAAGGGACGGATCGAGCGGACCTCGCCGTTCTGTACGATGACCAACTCGCCCGGATCGACGACGCGCACGAAGTCCGCGCCGACGACGTCCAGCGCGACGGTTTCGGAGGCGAACAGCCAGGCGTCGCCAAGCTTGCCCATCACCAGCGGGCGCACGCCCAGCGGGTCGCGGCAGGCGATCATGCCTTCGCTGGTCAGGCAGATCAGCGACCAGGCGCCCTCGATGCTGCGCAACGCGTCGATGAAGCGGTCGAGCAGCGTGCGATAGGAGGAGGTGGCGACGAGGTGGACGATGACCTCGGTATCGCTGGTCGACTGGAAGATCGAACCGCGCCGCACGAGCTGGCGGCGCAGCGCTGCGGCGTTCGAGATGTTGCCGTTGTGCGCGACCGCGAACCCCCCCGATGACAGGTCAGCGAACAGCGGCTGGACGTTCCGGAGCGCCGATGCGCCGGTGGTGGCATAGCGGACGTGCCCGACGGCGGTGAAGCCGCCGAGCGTCCTGATCACGTCCTCGCGGTCGAAATTGCCGGCAACGTGCCCCATGGCGCGGCGCGCGTGGAATTCGGTGCCATCGTAACTGACGATGCCCGCCGCCTCCTGCCCGCGGTGCTGCAGCGCGTGCAGGCCCAGCGCGGTGACCGCGGCGGCCGACTCGCTGCCGGCGATGCCGAAGATGCCGCACTCCTCGCGCAGCTTGTCCCCGAACTCGTCGAACGCTTCGAATGGATGGGTCGTGAGCATGATCGGATGCGCCCGCGAGGCCCGGGTTAGCGGGCGGTTGCGGGGCCTATAGGCGGGTGGCCCGCGCTTGTCGCCCCCGAAGGTTGCAGGGATGCGACGGTGGGCGCGCTTGACAGGGGCCTACCCACGCGCCTTGTGCCGCGCCATGGACGAGGCGATCGAAAGCGGCACCGCATTGACCCCGCGCTACGGCACGGACGGGCTGGTGACGGCGGTGGCGACCGATGCGGTGTCGGGCGCGGTGCTGATGGTCGCGCACATGAACGCCGAGGCGCTGGCGGCAACGCTGGCGAGCGGGCAGGCGACATTCTGGTCGCGCAGCCGCGCCGCGCTGTGGCGCAAGGGCGAGACGTCGGGCAACATTCTGCACGTACGCGAGATCCGCGTGGATTGCGACCAGGATGCGCTGTGGCTGATCTGCGATGCGGCGGGCCCCGCCTTCCATACCGGCGCGGTCAGCTGTTTCTATCGGCGCGTCGGCGGTGACGGGGTACTGGAGCCGGTGGGATGAGGACGGCCGTGCTGCTTTTGCTGATGCTCGCCGCCTGCCGCGACGCGGTTCCGCAGTCACAGCCGCCGGGCGACGCCCTGGAAGCCGCGGCGCGCGAAGCCAACCTGGTCCGGGAAGGCGACGATGCCGGTGCGGACGCGGGCAGCACCGGACAAGGTCGTTGACGTTGACGTGAACGTTACGTAGCGTTTCGGGCATGTCGAGCGAATATGGCCAATCCCACATCGATACGATCGACGAGGCGGGCCGCGACACCTATACCATTACCGACCTGTCGACCGAGTTCGACGTCACCGCGCGCGCGCTGCGCTTCTACGAGGACGAGGGGCTGATCGCGCCGTCCAGGCGCGGCATCGCGCGCATCTATTCGAAGCGCGACAGGGCGCGGCTGGCCTGGATATTGCGCGCCAAGCGGGTGGGTTTCAGCCTGTCGGACATCCGCGAGCTGATCGACCTCTACGACCTGGGCGACGACCGCCGCACGCAGCGCGCGGTAACCATCGAGAAATGCCGCAGCCGCATCGACCTGCTGAAAGGGCAGCGCGCGGACATCGACCATTCGATCGACGAGCTCGAACAATTCATCGCCATCGTCGAAAGCGCGAAAGCGCGGTAGACAACATGATCGTCCAGAACGCGAAAACGCGCTAGACGGGCCGACGGCGCACCCGCGTCGCCGCTCTCCCCGACCACCAGCCAGAGGTCCTGCCATGCCAAGCTACAAGGCCCCCGTGAAAGACATGCTGTTCCTGCTGAACGAGGTGGTCGGCATCGACAAATATGCGAACCTGGCTGGCTTCGCGAACGCGACTCCCGACCTGGTCGAGGCCGTGCTGACGGAGGCCGCGCGCTTTTGCGAGGATGTCCTCGCGCCCATCAACCTGTCCGGCGACCAGCAGGGCTGCACGCGCCATCCCGACGGATCGGTGACGACGCCCGACGGGTTCAAGGAAGCATATAACGCCTATTGCGAGGCGGGCTGGACGCTGTTGACGCAGCCGGAGGAGTTCGGTGGCCAGGGCCTGCCGCATGTCGTCGGCTTTCCGGTCGAGGAGTTCCGCATGGCGGCGAACCAGGCCTTCTCAATGTACCCCGGCCTGACGCAGGCGGCGATCTCGGCGATCCTCGCCAAGGGATCGGATGCGCTCAAGACGAAATATGCGCCGCGCATGATCTCGGGCGAATGGGGCGGGACGATGAACCTGACCGAGCCGCATTGCGGCACGGACCTCGGTCTCCTGCGTACCCGCGCCGAACCCAACGGCGACGGCAGCTATGCGATCACGGGGACGAAGATCTTCATCTCCTCGGGCGAGCACGACCTGACCAGCAACATCATCCATCTCGTCCTCGCCAAGACGCCGGGCGCGCCGGATTCGAGCAAGGGCATCAGCCTGTTCCTGGTGCCCAAATATTTCGTCGGCGACGACGGGAGCCTGGGCGCGCACAACAAGCTGATCTGCGGCTCGATCGAGCACAAGATGGGCATCCACGCCAATTCGACCTGCGTCATGAACTATGACGGCGCGACCGGATGGATGGTGGGCGAGGAGAACAGGGGCCTGGCCGCGATGTTCATCATGATGAACGCGGCGCGCCTCGGCACCGGCATCCAGGGGTTGTCACAAGGCGCGATCGCCTACCAGAATGCGGTCGCCTATGCGATCGACCGGCGCCAGGGCCGCGCGCTGACCGGCCCGGCCGAACCGCAGGAGAAGGCGGATCCGTTGTTCGTGCACCCCGACGTGCGGCGCATGCTGATGGACGGCAAGGCGATCACCGAGGGCCTGCGCGCGCTCGCGGTCTGGGGCGCGCTGCAGGTCGATCTGGCGCATGTCGCGGAGACCGAGGAGGAGCGCCTGCTCGCCGACGACCTGATCAGCCTGCTCACCCCTGTGATCAAGGGCTATGGCACCGACAAGGGCTATGAGGTCGCGACCAACGCGCAGCAGGTGCTGGGCGGGCACGGCTACATCGAGGAATGGGGGATGAGCCAGTTCGTACGCGATGCCCGCATCACCATGATCTACGAGGGTGCGAACGGCGTGCAGGCGATGGACCTGGTGGGACGCAAGCTGGCGCAGAACGGCGGGCGCGCAATCCAGACGCTGTTCGGCATCCTCGACAGCGAGATCGCCGACGCGAAGGCGCTGCCGGGTCTGGCCGATTATGCCGCGCGGTTCGAGAAGGCGGCGAACGACCTGAAGGCGGCGACGATGTGGTTCATGCAGAACGGCATGGCCAACCCCAACCATGTCGGCGCGGGGGCACATCACTATATGCACATCCTCGGCACGGTCGCGCTGGGCCTGATGTGGCTGCGCATGGCGCGCGTGGCGCAGGCCGGGCTGGACGCGGGCACCGGCGACACCGGTTTCTATCGTGCCAAGCTGGTCACCGCACGGCATTTCGCGGAACGGCAGATGCCCGACACCGGCGCGCTGCGCCGCAAGATCGAGGCGGGCGCGGACGCGATGATGGAACTGCCGCCGGAACTGTTCCTGGCCGCCTGATCGTCCACGCCGTCGAAACGACTGTGTTTCTGTCCCGCCGGCGCTAAGGTGCGCCGGCGGGAGGGAATGGTTGAACAACGATATGACGAAGCGCAGCGCGGATGCGCCGCTGGTCGAGCCCGGCCGCAATTGCTGGCGGGTGTCGCGCACCGGCCGCGCCGCGGTCGTCGTCGACGCGGCGGACTATTATCATTTCGTGCGCGAGGCGATGGAGCAGGCGACCCGGCGGATCATGATCATCGGCTGGGATTTCGACGTGCGCATCCCGCTGGAACCCGACGCGCACGGTCGGGGCGAAAGCCTGGGGCAGTTCATGCTGCGTCTCGCGCGGGAGGATCCGCGCCGCGACATCGCCATCCTGAAATGGAGTTTCGGCGCGCTCAAACAGTGGGTTCGCCCGCGCGCGGCCATCATGCTCCTGCGCTGGGCCGCGACGCGCGCCATCCGCTACCGCTTCGACAGCGCGCATCCGGTAGGGTGCAGCCACCACCAGAAGATCGTGGTCATCGACGATTGTTTCGCGGTGTGCGGGGGCATCGATATCTCGACCGCGCGCTGGGACACGAGTTGCCATGCCGACGAGGAGCCGCGGCGCACGCTGGTGAACGGCAATCCCTATCCGCCCTGGCACGATGCGACGATGCTGGTCGACGAGGATGCGGCGCGCAGCCTGTCGGAGCTGGCGCGCGAACGCTGGCACTGCGCGACCGGTAGCAGGATCGAGCCGTTGCCACCGACGCAGTGCCACTGGCCCGATGACATCGAGGCGGTGTTCCACGACGTCGACGTCGCGATTTCGCGCACGCGCGCGGCCTATCGCGATACCGAGGAAATCCGCGAGGTGGAAGCGCTGTGGCTGGACATGATCGCCGCCACGCGCCGGTTCCTGTACATCGAGAACCAGTATCTGACGAATGGCAGGATCGCCGCCGCCATCGCCACGCGCATGGCCGAGGACGATCCGCCGGAGATTGTCGTCGTGATGCCGCGCACCGCCGACGGCTGGCTGGAGCAGCGCGCGATGGACGGCGCGCGCATCCGCCTGGCGCGCACCATCGGCAAGGCGGACCGGTTGAACCGGTTTCGCATCTATGTGCCGGTGACCGCGGGCGGCCACGACATCTACGTCCACGCCAAGGTCGCGATCATGGACGACCGGTTGATCCGCGTGGGTTCCGCCAACCTCAACAACCGCAGTTTCGGCCTCGACAGCGAATGCGACCTTGCCATCGACTGCGCGCTGCCCACCAACAGCCATTGTCACGCGCCGATCAGGACGCTGCGCGAGCGGCTGATGTCCGAGCATCTGGGCGTCGGGCAGGAGGAGGTCGCCGAGCGCTTCGACCGGGGCGAATCGCTCATCGCCATCATCGAAGCCTGTACCGGCGAGGGGCGCAGGCTCGATCTCCTCGACCTCGAAAAGCCGGGCGAGCTCGATGCGTTCATCGCCGACAATGAGCTGCTCGATCCCGAAAGTCCCGATGCATTCCTCGAGCCTCTCAGCGAGCGCGGCCTATGGCGCAGCTGGCGCAGGGGCAGGGAGGCGGTGCGCAAGCGGCTGCGGCGGCGCGACCGACGCTAGATCAACCGCATCTGCCCGTCGCGAGCCGGGGCCTGGAACAGGTCGCTGCGGGGGATGAAGGCGGGTTTGTCGAGACCATAGGCGCGCGCCGCGCGTCTGAAACGGGCGCGGATGAGGTCGGCCCATATCCCTTCGCCCTTCATGCGGCTGCCGAAGTCGGGGTCGTTGTCTCGGCCGCCGCGCATCGACTGCACGATGTGCATGACCTTTGCGGCACGGTCCGGATAGTGCGCGTCGAGCCATGCTCGAAACAGCGGCGCGACCTCATACGGCAGGCGCAGCACGATGTAGGAGGCACGGCGCGCTCCGGCGGATGCCGCCTCCGCCAATATGCGCTCGACCTCGTGATCGGTGATCGCGGGAATGATCGGGGAAACGTTGACCTGTACCGGTACCCCCGCCGCGCTCAACGCCGCCACCGCGCGCAGGCGCTTTGCAGGGTGCGCGGCACGGGGTTCGAGCGTGCGGGCAACAGCGGGATCGAGCGTGGTGACCGAAACGGCGACCGAGACCAGCCCGTCGCGTGCGAGATCGCTCAAAAGGTCGATGTCGCGCAGCAGCCGGTCGGATTTGGTCGTGACGATCAGCGGATGCCGTGTCTCGGCGAGCAGCGCGATGACCTGCCGCGTAATGCCCCATTCGCGTTCCGCCGGCTGGTAGCCGTCGGTATTGGTGCCGATGGCGATGGGTGCGGGCGAGTAGCCGCGCGTGGAAAGTTCGCGGCGGAGCAGCGCGGCCGCGTCGGGCTTTGCGAACAGCTGCGTTTCGAAGTCGAGCCCGGGCGACAGGCCGTGGAAGGCGTGGGTGGGGCGCGCATAGCAATAGATGCAGCCATGCTCGCAGCCGCGATAGGGGTTGATCGAGCGGTCGAAACCGATGTCGGGTGAGGCGTTGCGCGAGATGATCGTGCGTGGCCGCTCCGCTGTGACGCTGGTGCGCACGCGCGGCGCTTCCCCATCGACCGCTTCGCGCGCGTCGAGCCAGTCGCCGTCGTCGTCGCGCCGGGCCGCGTCGAAACGGTGCGACGCCTGGTTGCTCGGCGCGCCGCGACCCGGTGTCGCAGGACGAGGGCAGGGGATTCGCTGCATCACGCGAGGCTAGCGTGCGATGAGAACATTACAAGAACGATGTAATGTTCAACCGAAGCGCAGCAGATGCAGTGCAGCCTTCCCGACCCGCCGCCCGGCGATCGTCACGAGCCCTCGGGCGTCAAGTGCTTCGCCTGCGCCTGTCTCGACGCTGACCAACGTGCCCGCGCCGATCCAGCCCTGATGCACCAGCTGCGCGAGCACGGCGCCAATATCGTCCGAACCATAGGGCGGGTCGAGCATGGCGAGGTCGAGCGGCGCGGTGGCCTTTCCAATCGCGGCGACCGGCACCGCGCGGACCGTGGCCGCAGCGGTACCGAGGGTGCGCGCATTGGCTTCGATCGCCGCCACTGCGGCGCGGTCGCGGTCGACGAACAGGCAGGAGGCGGCGCCACGCGACAGAGCCTCGAACCCCAGCGCGCCCGATCCCGCATAGAAGTCGCCCACCGCAAGGCCGGCGAACCCGCCCAGGCGGCTGACGAGCATCGAGAACAGCGTTTCACGCACCCGGTCCGCGGTCGGCCGGGTCCGCAGCCCCGCCGGGGCGACGATGCGCCGCCCGCGCCATTCGCCGGCGATGATGCGCATCCGCGTTCAGTCGTCCAGATTGAGACCGCGGCGCAGCTTCGCCACGTCGGTTCCATGCACCTCCTCGACCGCGCGTAGCGGGGCATTGCCGAGCACGAACGGCCCGTAGCGGGTGCGGATGAGGCGCGAGACCTGTAACCCGAGATGCTCGAGCACGCGGCGCACCTCGCGGTTCTTGCCCTCGGTCAGCGTCAGCTCGATCCAGCTGTTGCGCCCGGTACTGCGTTCCTTGTTGGCGTCGATCCGGCCATAGCGGACGCCCTCGATCGTCACGCCCTCGGCCAGTTCCTCGAGGCTCGCCTGCGTTACATCGCCGAAGGTGCGCGCACGGTAGGTGCGCTCGATGCCGCTGGCGGGCAGCTCCAGCGCGCGCTTGAGCCCACCGTCGTTGGTGAGCAGCAACAGCCCCTCGGTATTGAGGTCTAGCCGGCCGACCGGCACCAGTCGCGGCAGCCCCTCGGGCAGGACGGAATAGAGCGTCGGCCGCCCCGAGAAATCCCGCTCCGCTGTCAGCACGCCGGTCGGCTTGTGGAAGAGGAACAGGCGCGTGGGCTCCGGCGCGGCAACGGGTCTATCGTCCACCGTCACCCCGGCGAGGTCGGCAAGAAGGGTCGCGGGCGTTTCGACCGGCACGCCGCCGATCTTCACCCGCCGGTCGGCGATCATTCGCTCGATCTCGCGGCGCGAGGCGACGCCGGCGCGCGCCAGCAGCTTGGCGATGCGGTGCAGCCCGTCGTCGCGCTGCGATGCGATACGCGCGGCGGGGGCTTTGCGCGGCGCCGGCTTCGGCTTGGCCGGGCGCGGCGGGTGCGCGTCCGAAGCCGTGCCGCGCGGCCGGCGCGCGCCCGGCCCATTGCCCCGTCCTTCGGGTTTCATCGCCAAGCCGGTTGTCCTTTCATTGCGGCGTGTTGCCGCAAAAGCGCCGCTGTCGGCCGCTATGCCGGAACCCGCGCTGTCACGCGAGCGTATAGCGGCGCAAGGGTGAAACGATCGATGGCTTTGTTCAGACGCAATCGAAGGGCCATCAAACGGGTGCTGATCGTCGAGGACGAGCCGCTGGTGGCGTTCGACAACGAGCATCAGCTGGGCCTCGCGGGCTATGAGGTGGTCGCGACGGTCGATCGCGGCGAGGACGCGATCCGGTTTCTGGACGCAGCGACCGTCGATGCGATCGTGCTCGACGTGGGCCTGGCCGGCGACATCAGCGGCATCGACGTCGCGCGCGCCGCGGCAGAGCATGCGATACCGGTGCTGTTCGTGACCGGCCAATGTTCGGACGAGGCGCGGCCCCTTGCCTATGCCTGCCTCAGCAAGCCCTATTCGCCTGCGGCGCTGGTGGCCGCGCTGGGCGCGGTGGACGCGATGGTCCAGGGTAGGGCACCGGTCGCGCCGCCCGCGGGGCTGGCGCTGTTCCGGAGCGTAAGCGCGGCTTGAGCATTCGACGCTAGCCTTCTGCGCCAGTGCTGATACCTCTGCGGCGAGATAGGCGGGAGGCAGAGGTTGGAGCAGGGATTGCGCGAGGGGCGGGCGAACAGTTGGATCGACGCGGTGCGGCCCTATCTGGAACGCGGCCCGCTGGCGGCCCTGTTGCTGGGCATTTCCTCCGGCTTTCCCTTTGCCATGATTGGCGCGACGCTGACGACGCGCCTGGCGCAGGACGATTTTTCCAAATCGTCGGTGACGGCGTTCAGCCTGGCGTTCCTGGTCTATAACCTCAAGCCGCTGTGGGCGTGGATGGTCGATGGCGTGCGGCTGCCGATCGTGGGGCGGTTCGGCCAGCGCGTGTCGTGGATGGTTTTCGCCGCGTTGCTGGTGATCCTGACCGTGGTCAATCTGGGGCTGGTCGATGCGCAGATGGTCGGACGATCGCCGGTCGGGCAGGCGATGCTGCTGCTTGGCCTATCGCAGACGGGTGCGCTCGCGCCCCTGTTCGAGATGGCGGTGGGCGCGATCCTGGTCGGCCTTGCCGGTGCGACCTTCGACATCGTCATCGACGCCTATCGCATCGAGGTGCTGCGGCCCGACCAGCTGGGCGTGGGCGCCGGAATGAGCCAATATGGCTGGCGGCTGGGGTCGACGCTGGCGGCGGGCATCGCGCTGATCGTCGCCGCACGGCTAGGCTGGAGCGCTGCCTATACGGTGTGCGCGGCCTTTGCGCTCCCCGCGGTGATCGCGGTGCTCTGGCTTGGCGAACCCGAACGCCGGCGCGAGGCGATCGCGCGTGAAGGCAGGGTAGGCGTGATCGAGGGAATCGTCGGGCCGTTCACCGAATTTTTCAGCCGTCATGGCGCCTGGCTCGTCCTGCTGTTCATCCTGCTGCACAAGATTGGCGATACGCTGGGCCAGTTGACGCTGCGGCTGCTGCTCGACGACCTCGGCTTCACCAACGACGAGATCGCGATCTACGATGTCGGCATCGGTTTCTGGGCTTATCTGATCGGCATCTTCATCGGCGGAGTGCTCTATGCGCGGCTGGGCCTCAAACGCTCCGTCCTCCTCAGCCTGATCCTGATGGCGGTGTCGAATTTCAGTTTCGCCCTGCTTGCCGCTGCAGGGCACAGCAACGCGGGCCTTGCAGGCGCGATGATCTTCGAGAATGTCGCCAGCGGCATCGGGGGCGTCGTGGTGGTCGCCTATTTCTCGGCCTTGTGCGACCTACGCTTCACCGCCGCGCATTATGCGCTGATCAGCTCCGCCGCGAGCGTCGTCGGACGGTTGCTGACCGGCACCACCGCGGGCGCGATGATGGAACGCTTCGGCAATGTGAACTTCTACCTGTTCACGGTCGTCGCGGCGCTGCCCGGCATCCTTCTGTTCTGGATGATGATGCGCAGCGGACTAGTCGATTCCTCGGTCGGGACGGCAGCGGAACGGCAAGAGGGGCCGGTTTTACGTACGCCCTAAGAGGGTAACTCCCCATTCAGCCGCAAGGCCTCCCCGGCGAGATAGAGTGATCCGCAGACCAGGATAGGGGCAGGTCCGGTCGTTACAGCACCGGCGCGCAAGGCGGCACGCAGATCGGGCGCAGTGGCCGCAGCGATGCCGTGCCGGTCGGCGAACGCGGCCGCGAGCGCGGCTGTGTCATGATGCGCGTGACCCGGCACCGGCACGGCGGTGAAGCGCATCGTGTGCGGGGCAAGATGCGCGAGAAAGCCGACGGCGTCTTTGTTCGCGAGCATCCCGCAGACCACGTGCATCGGGCCCGAGGCCGACAGGGCGGCCGCGAGGGCCACGGCCGCGTCCACATTATGTCCGCCATCGAGCCAGACCACGGCGCCTTCGCCGGCGAGCGCCGTTAACGGACCGTCACCCAGCCGCTGCAATCGCGCGGGCCAGCGCGCGGCGGCGAGGCCGCGCTGGATGGCGGCTTCGGATACAGCGAGCAGCGGCTGGTGACGCAGCATGGCGATGGCCAGCGCGGCGTTGTCGCGCTGGTGTGCGCCGGGCAGGGCGGGGGGATCGCCATAGAGTTTGCCGTGGCGGTCACGATAGACGAAGCCGCGACCGAGCGCGCGGCTGGTCCACTGGCAACCTTGCACGACCAAGGGCGCTCCGATCCGCTGCGCGACGGCGGCGATCGCCCGCTCGGCCTCGTGAGGCTGCGCCAGCGCAACCAGTGGCGCGCCGCCCTTTGCGATCCCCGCTTTCTCGAAGGCGATGCGCGCGAGCGGCTCGGCGGGCACGCCCTCCTCGGGCGAGAGCAGGAATTCGACATGGTCGATGCCGAGGCTCGCGATACCGCAGACGAGCGGGCGGGCGATGACGTTGGTGGCGTCGAGCCGTCCGCCGAGACCGACCTCGACGATGCAGGCGTCGGCCGGCGTTTCGGCGAAGGCGAGGAAGGCGGCGGCGGTGGTGACCTCGAAGAAGCTCGGATCGATGCCGTCGGCGGTATCGAGGACCCGAGCGAGATAGGTGGCCAGCGCATCGTCCGCGATCAGCCGTCCGGCGAGGCGAATGCGTTCGTTGAAGCGGACGAGATGCGGGCTGGTGTAGACGTGGACGCTATGGCCCGCAGCCTCCAGCATCGCGCGCAGGAAAGCGCACGTCGAACCCTTGCCATTGGTGCCAGCGACGTGGAACACGGGTGGCAGGCGATGCTGCGGATCGCCGAGGCGCGTGAGCAGAGCGGCTATCCTTTCCAGACCCAGCGTGTCGCGGCCTGGCGAGAGCCGCGTCAGGCGGTCGAGTTGCGCCTGGACGGCTGGGGCAGACGATCGCGCGAAGTCGGGCATGGCGGTGTAGGAGCGCGACGCCCCATCAAGCGGCCTTCGCGGGCTTAAGATAGCCCAGCACGCGCGCCAGCGTCGCCTTCAGCTCGTGCCGACGCACCACCATGTCGACCATGCCGTGGTCGAGCAGATATTCGGCGCGCTGGAAGCCATCGGGCAGTTTCTCGCGGATCGTCTGCTCGATCACGCGCTGTCCGGCGAAGCCGATCAGCGCGCCGGGCTCGGCGATCTGGATGTCGCCCAGCATCGCATAGCTGGCGGTGACGCCGCCCGTCGTCGGATCGGTCAACACGACGATGTAGGGGAGGCCCGCGCGGCGCAGGCGCTGGATGGCGACCGTGCTGCGCGGCATCTGCATCAGGCT
>CBDUBN010000055.1:0-13305 GCA_965365395.1 uncultured Sphingomonas sp. | reverse complement strand
CACCGCATCGGCGACGAGATCCTCAAAGGCACCGCCGACCAGTATCGCAAGCTCAGGAACACCTTCCGCTACATGCTGGGCGCGCTCGACGGCTTCGGCGAGCAGGAGCGGGTTGCGGTCGCCGACATGCCGGAGCTCGAACGCTACATCCTCGCGCTGCTCGAGCGTCTGGACGAACGACTGCGGGTGGCGGTCGACGATTTCGACTTCAACAGCTACGTCCGCGCGCTGACCGATTTCATGGCCGAGGACCTGTCGGCCTTCTACTTCGATATCCGGAAAGACAGCCTCTACTGCGATATCGGCCCCGCGCAGCCGCTCGGCACGATCAAGCGCCGCGCCTATCGCAGCGTGCTCGACACGCTGTTCCACGCGCTGGTCCGCTACGCCGCGCCAGTGCTGGTGTTCACCGCCGAAGAGGTGTGGGCCATGCGTTATCCGGACGCGGGCAGCGTCCACCTGCTCGAATGGCCGACGTTCCCGCGAACCGCCGCCGATGCCAATCTCGACGCGCGGTGGGCGCAGCTGCGCGCGTTGCGTCAACAGGTGACCGAGGCGATCGAGCCCCTGCGCCGCGACAAGGTCGTCGGGTCGAGCCTGCAGGCGGAGGTCGCCATTCCGCAGGCCGCCAGCGGCATCGACCTTGCCGAACTGTTCATCACCGGCCCGGTGCATGAGGGATCGGAATTGGCAATCGAGAAAACCGCGCACGAAAAATGTGGCCGCTGCTGGCGGCACCTGCCCGAGGTTCCCGACGACGGCGGCTTGTGCGGGCGCTGCGCAGACCTATTGAGCGAGGCATGACCGAAGCCACAACCCCCATCGCGCCTGGCGCCACCCACCCGCACCGCCGCCTCGGCCTCATCGTCGCGGCGCTGGTGCTGATCGCCGACCAGCTGGTGAAATGGGCCATCACCGTGCCGCTCAGCCTGGAAAAAGTGCGGTCGATCACCATCCTCCCCTTCTTCGACCTCACCTGGGTGCAGAATTTCGGCGTCAGTTTCGGCATGTTGACCGCGGACAGCGACACGCAGCGCTGGCTGCTGGTCGCATTCACCGCGGCCGTCGCCGCCGGCGTCGCCTGGTGGATGTGGCGCGAGACCGCGAAGGCCGACGTGCTGGCGCTGGGCGCGGTACTGGGCGGGGCGCTGGGCAACATCATCGACCGCGCGCGCGTCGGTTATGTAATCGACTATGCCGACCTGCATTTCGGGGAGTTCCGCCCCTTCCTCGTCTTCAACATCGCCGACGCCGCGATCACGCTGGGCGTGCTGCTTTTGGTTGCGCGCGCGCTCCTCGTGCGCGAAAAGCGGGGCTGAGTTCGGCCACGGCCGCCATGGGATGCCACATATGCGTAAAAGCCTGATCATCGCCGCCGCCGGTTCGGCGCTCGCCCTGTCGGCCTGCGGATCGACCGGACTGTTCGACCGCAACCGGCCCGACGAATATGCGGTGACCCGGGCCGCGCCGCTGGTCATCCCGCCCGACTATGCGCTGGCCCCGCCTGCGCCCGGCGCGCCCGCGCCGGCGAGCGAGACCACGGCCGAGCAGACGCTGCGCGCGCTGTTCGGCGGCGCCAGCCCGCGCAGCGCGACCGAAACCTCGCTCCTCAATCGCGCCGGCGGCGCGCGTGCGGAGTACGGCATCCGCTCGTCGGTCGGCGATCCCGCCACCGCGGTCGTCGACAAGGGCACGGTAACGCGCGACATACTGGCCGCGCCGTCGGGCGCCGGCCAGTTCGCGCAGGCGGTCGCCGGCGCGCGCACCGGCGGCTAGCGTGCCCTAGCCGAAGCTGTGGCGTAGCGAGAGCGCGATTTCCGCGTGCCTGTTGCGCACCCGGTCCTCGACCAGGAACGGCACCGGGTTGCTGCGATCGGGCGCGAAGAAGGTGCGGCGCCGACCACCGGTGACGTCGCCCAGATTTTCGATGCTGAGCGTGACGGTCGTCTTGGACGTCGCGCGATATTCGGCGAAGGCGGTCAGGAACGGCTCCTGCCCGTCGAACGCGTCGATCTCGTTGCGGCGGAACACGCGGCTGCGCGGCTGGGCGAAATAGTTGAAGCCGTAGGCGAAGCTGCCGAGGTCCTGTCGGAAGCCCGCCGTGGCGCCCCAGCGGGGCACGCCCGAAAAGTCCCGGCTGGCGCCGGTATAGGGGTCGACGACCGAGGTCGTCTGGTAGGTTGCGCTGGCGGTGAAGCGCGCGCCGCGCCAGCCCCAGGCGGTAAGCGGCACGTCGACATTGCCGGTGACGAACAACCGGCGCCCGTTGCCGAGATTCCCCGGTGCGTCGCCCCCGTCGGGCAGGGGTACGCGATCCTGCACCAGGCTAACCGCATTGTAGCCGGCCTGCAGCGCCACGCGCCCGTCGCCCAGCACCGGCCGCTCGACCGACAGCCGCCATTCCCACGCGCGCTGGGGGAGGAGATCGGGGTTGCCCCCATCGACGCGGTCGTTGCTGAGTTCCGCTGCACCGACGAAGTCGCCGAAATCGAGCTGTGCGACGGTGCGCGCGACCGACGCCTGCACGCGCCAGCCATCGCCGGGCCGCCAGTCGAGCGACGCCTTGGGCTTGAGGAAGCGCAGGGATCGTTCGGCCGCGGCATCGCCCTCGACCGTCAGGCGCGACGCTTCGAAGGTAAGCCCCACATCCGCGCGCAATCCGGGCGAGAGCGCACGACCGGCATTGACGAAGGCCTCGCCGCGAATCTCGCTCACGATCGCCTCGTCCACGGGAAGGTCGATCGGCACGCGCGTTCCCCCGGCGGCCACAGCGAACAGGTCGATGTCGCTGTCGAGGCGGTTGTAGGCCGCTTCCACCCCCGTCTCGACCGACCAGCCGGCCAGGTTGGCGCGGCTCCATACCAGGCGTGCCACCGCCTCGTCGCGGCGATAGTCGGACAGCTGCACGAAGCCGCCGAGGATGCTGCCGCCGACGATGTTGAAACTGTCGTCCGCGTCGTTGCCGCTGATGGTGCGGTACAGGCCGATGAGCTTGATGCCGCCACCGGCGAGCGGGCGGGTGACATCGCCGCCGATTTCGAACTGGTCGTTGCGATACAGCTGCGTCAGCCGGTCGTCGCGGCGGGCGCCGACCACGGGACGCACGTCGTTCGTTTGGGACAGGGTGAACCGGTTGCGCTCGAACCGCCCGTTGAGGTTCGCGCCCCGGTTTTCGCCGCCGTCCAGCGCCCAGCTCGCGGTCGCGAACCATTCCTGGTCGCGGATGTCATTCTCCTTGATGCGGAATTCGGTGATCGCGCGGCTGGGCAGGGCACGCAGCGTGTCGGTCCCTTCCTCGACGAAATCGGCGTTCTCATAGCCCAGGCTGGCGGTGAAGGTGGAAGGGCCGCGGCGCAGCAGCGCGGATGCATTGCCCTGCGGCGTCAGACTGCCGGTATAGCCGCGCGCGATGGCGGCCTCGATCGTGCCGGACAGCCCGCCATCGTCGCGCAGGACGAGGTTGGCGACGCGCGGACGGCCCGAATATTCGGCGCTGAACAGGTCGCCCGAGCCCACTTCCACGCGCAGGACGCGCGCGGCGGGAATGCGGCTGAGGATGGTCTGCAGCGAATCGGACTTGGCGCTCGGCCGCGCGCCGTCGATGACGAGATTGCCAGCCGCGCCGCCGAAGCCGCGCACGTCGGCATCGCCCGCGTCGAGCGCGAAGCCGGGGATGCGCTGCACGATGTCGAGCGCGGTTGCGGGCGCATATGGCGCGAAATAGGCGGCATCGTAGATCTGGCGCCCATCGGCGGCGGTCGTGCTGGCAGTGGGAGCGGCGTCCTGCGCGGCGGCGGGTGCGGACGGGTGGATCACGCCGAGCGCGATGCCAAACGCCGACAGTCTAAAGAATTCACTGCGCACCGATACCCCCGACTACAAATGTAGGCGGAGTGTCTTGGTTAGATAGAACAGCGCGTCAAACGCGTGGGGACGAGACGTTTTCTCGCGGCGACGAAGCGAGGCGTGCGCGCGACCCCGCCGCGTGACCGCACCAGGCGGCGGCTGCCACGACCAGCGCGCCGACGCCCTGGTGCGCCACCGCGATCCACAGTTCGACGCCGCTCATCAGGGTAGCGATGCCGAGCAGGATCTGCACGACGATCAGCCCGTGCAGGGCAATGCCGGGCAGGCGCGCGCCGCCGCGCATGGCCTGGATACCAAGCCAGATCATCGCCCCGGCCGCGACGAAGGCCCACCAGCGATGGAAGAACTGCACGACGATCGGATTGTCGACCATGTTGGCGCCCAGGGACGGAAGCATGGGGGTCGCTGCGGGAAAGATTTCGTCGCCCATCAGCGGCCAGCTGGAAAAGGCATGGCCCGCGTCCAGCCCGGCGACGAATGCCCCCCAGACCAGCTGGATGGCGAGGATCGCCCAGGCGACCGCGACGCCGCGCCGCACCGCCGCCGCCCGCGCCGCGCGATCGGCATGCAGCGCCAGCATGTCGCGCGCGGTCCAGACAAGGACGCCCAGGATGAGCAGGGCCAGGTTGAGATGCACCGCGAGGCGGATGTGCGACACATCGGTCCGCTGCGACAGGCCGGAGGTGACCATCCACCAGCCCACCACGCCCTGCAGTCCGCCGAGCAGGAGCAGGACGACGAGACGCGGGCCATAGCCCGCCGGAATCGCGCGCTTCCACGCGAACCAGGCCAGCGGCAGCGCAAAGGCAAGGCCGATCACCCGGCCGAGCAGGCGATGCGCCCATTCCCAGAAATAGATGAACTGGAAACTGGCCATGCTCATGCCGCGATTGATCTGCTGATATTCGGGCGTCGCCTTGTACAGCGCGAATTCCGCGGCCCACGCAGCCTCGCTGAGCGGAGGCACCGCGCCGGTGATCGGCTTCCATTCGGTGATCGACAGGCCGGATTCGGTCAGCCGGGTGATGCCGCCGACGATGACCATGAACACGACCAGGGCGGCGACGACCAGCAGCCAGCGCGCGATGGCGAGCGGACGGCCATAACCGGTCAATGATCCCTCGAGCAGCGATTTGGGCGGGGCCAGCATCGTGCTGCATATCGGGCCGGAGCTCGGGCCGCGCAAGCCCGTGGTGCGGGGGTTGGCGCGTCGCGCGCAATCAGTCCAGCCAGCGAACCAGACCATAATCGACGAGGCGGCGGACCAATGCCTCGGCGTGTTCGAATTCGAGGTCGCGCAGCGTGAACGCGTCCCCCGCCAGCGCCCGGTCGAGCGCCGCCGCGCTTTCCTTCGTGAACCACAACTCCCCGCCGGGCACGATCAGGCGCATGCGGCGGTCGCCTTCCGCTTCCTGCTCGCGCCGGACGACGCAGTGCGGAACGGCCGCGAAACGCGTCGATCCAGCGATAGCTGCGCCTGCCGCCACGACCGCGCCCGGGGCGAGTGCGGGGCGGGTGCGCACGAATTCATCGGCCAGCAGGTCCATCGCCGGATCGAGCCGAAGCTCGCGCGCCAGCACCGCGCCGAGCCTTTGCAGCGTCGCGCGCGCGTCCGTCCGGTCGAACTCGTCGCGGGCGAAGCCGGGCGGCAGCGTGCGGCGGAAACTGGGCTCTCGCAGCGCGACCTCGGCCACCGCCTCCAGCACGAGGTCGGCCCAGCTTTTCCCGATCAGCCCGACGGTGATGTGGAGGCTGGGGGACCCGCCGATACTCGCCGCGTCGTGCATCATGCCGCGCGGAACATAGGCGACATCGCCAGGCCTGAGCGCAAAACGCTCCACCAGCTCGCCAGCGTCGTGCCGGCGGCTTTCGAATCGCTCGCCGCGATAGGGCACCGCCAGCGGGGTGCCGTACAGGCTCCAGGATTTTTCGCCGACGATCTGCAGCACGAACACGTCGTGCGAATCGAAATGGGTGGCGAACCCCTGTGCCCGGGCCGGGGTGAGGTAGAGGTTGGTCTGCACATGGCAGCTGAAGCGCGCCTCGAACCCCTGGCACAGCGCGCCGAGTCCCGGCAGGAAGCGGTGCGCCTGGTTGAGGATGATGGTCGCGCCGCCGCGGTGCCGCCGCACCACCGCGCCGCGATCGACATAGCCCGCGGCATCGACATAGTCGTCGGATGGGATGCCGCCGTCGACGCTGGCGTCGGCGAGGACGAGGTCGCCGCGCCGTAGATCGGTCGAAGTCACCAGCCGGTCGACGTCGTCGAGCGTGAGGATGGCCGCGAAGCGCGCGGGATCGAACCCCGCCGACCCCGCGTCGACGACCAGCGCGCGCTGCTCATAATGATCGTCGAAAAAACGCGCGGCGTCGCCCGGGCCGAGCAACCAGCCCAGTATGTCGTCCGTCACGCCCGCCGCGCCAGTAGCAATCAGCAGCGGCGCCCGCGGCCGATGCCGTCGCCGTTGCGGCCGGTATCGCTGTCGGAACATTCGCGCGCGCGTCCGCGCCCGCGGCCCGATCCATCGCTCGAATCGCTGTCGGTCACGCCCGTGCGACCGCGCCCGCCCGCATCGGTCGGGTCGCTGTCGCTCGTGCCCGTGCCGTTGCCGCGCCCACGGCCAGATCCGTCGGTGGGATCGCTATCCGTGGTGCCGCTGCGCCGCGTTCCACCGCGCCCGCGACCGGAGCCATCGGTCGAATCGCTGTCGGTGATCCCGGTGCGCCCGCGCCCACCGGCATCGGTCGGGTCGCTGTCGCTCGTTCCGGTCGAATTGCCGCGCCCGCGTCCCGACCCGTCGGTGGGGTCGCTGTCGGTAGTGCCGCTGCGCCCGCGCCCGCCCGCATCGGTCGGGTCGCTGTCCGTCGTGCCCGACCGGCCACGCCCGCTGGCGTCGGTCGGATCGCTGTCGGTGCGACCGTTGCCGCGTCCGCGCCGATAGCCGTCGTTCGGATCGCTATCGGTGACCTGCGCCTGCGCCGCCCCGCCGATCAGCGCGCCGGCGCCGCCGATCAGCACCGCGCCGCCCGCGACGCGCGACAGAAACGATCTGCGATCCATGATGGGCCGATCGGCCATAGGTGCGTCCCCCTGCTTCCCGCACGCCGGTCGAGCCCGCCGCCATGCGCCCTCTCTCGGCCCACAATGCTATGCCGTTCGCTGTTTGTCAAAAATCGCGCGATGTAATGTTGTATCCTGTCTTCGGGTCTGGCATGGCAATCCCAGGAGTCGTCATTGTCCACCGCCATGCTCACCGCCGAACGCGCGCCCTGGCTCGACCGGGTGGGCATCGGCCTGTCTGCGCTGTGCGTGGCGCACTGCCTGACCAGTGCGGTCGTCGTCGCCGCGTTCGCCAGCTTCGGCGGCGTGTTCCTGTCGCACCGCGTGCATGAGGTCGGGCTGGTGCTCGCGATCCTGTTGGGTGCCGTCGCGCTCGGTACCGGCGTGTGGCGGCACGGCTATCTCGCGCCCTTCGCCACGGGCTGCTTCGGCCTCGGCATCATGGCCGGCGCCCTGTCGATCGGCGAAAGCAATCATGGTCTCGAGCTCGCGGCGACGTTGGTGGGCGTCATGGTGCTGGCGCTTGGCCACGACCTCAACGGTCGCGCGCGCCGCTGCCTGCGCGGCTGAGCCGGCCTGCGGGCGCTGGCGCCCTTGCCGCCATCCCGGCGCGGGTCTAGATTTGCGTCATGGCCGATCACCATCACCACAAGGCTGGCCCGGAACTGGAGGCCGCCGCCCGGCGCAGCCTGGAGGCGGCGGGCGAATCCTGGACGAGCATGCGCGCCAGCATATTCGCGGCGATCGCCACGCATGACCGCCCGACCAGCGCCTATGATATCGCCGATGCGGTGTCCAAGGCGCGCGGCAAGCGCGTCGCGCCCAACAGCGTCTATCGCATCCTCGACCTGTTCGTGGCCAACAACCTCGTCCGCCGGGTGGAAAGCGCCAACGCCTTCGTCGCCAACAGCCATCCCGGGTGCCTGCACGATTGCATCTTCCTGATCTGCGACAGTTGCGGCCAGACCACGCACATCGACAATGACGCGATCGCCGGCGATGTCCGCGCGGCGGCAAGCGCATCGGGCTTCGCGCCAGCGCGTCCGGTGATCGAGGTGCGCGGCATCTGCGCCGAATGCGACTAGCCTAGTTCGGCGCGACGAACAGGCCGGGGATGAGCGCCAGCGACGCCAGGATGAGGAGGAGTGCGGGCAGCCGCCAGTAGCGCATGCCCGCCCAGGCGATCCGCA
Organism: uncultured Sphingomonas sp.; assembly: GCA_965365395.1. Lineage (GTDB taxonomy): Bacteria > Pseudomonadota > Alphaproteobacteria > Sphingomonadales > Sphingomonadaceae > Sphingopyxis. Next base: position 5,187 of record CBDUBN010000055.1, on the reverse strand, counting down.
ATCCGGCGCGCGTCGCCAGCACCTGCCGCGTCTCGCGCGCGATCCGCAGGCCGTAGATCGCGACGCCCGACAGCGCGAGGCCGGTGAGCAGCAGCCCGAACAGGAACCACGGCACCCTCGTCCAGTAACCGCCGAACGTGCCGAAGTGCAGCGGGTCGGCCATCTCGCTGATGCGCTGGTGCGCGCCCAGGTCGCGCGCGTCGGTGACTAGCAGCACCGCGCCGCTCGCCGCATCCACGCTCACCGCATTGGCGCGCGGCCGCACCAGCAGCGCGGCGCGCTGCCCTTCGAAGACGATCGCGCTTTCCTGCGCACCCGGCAGGCTCACCACCTCGATGAACAGCGACGGATCGGCGGCGCGCGCGGCGGCGAGCGCGGCGGGAAAACGCTTGGCGAGGCCCGCCGGCGTCGCCTCGGAAACGGGAGCGGCCGCTTCGACGGACGGCGCGGGCGGCGCGTCGCCACCGACGCTTTCAATGAAATACCAGATGCCGGTCGCCGCGATCAGCGCGACGAACCACAGGCTCCACACGCCCGCCAGCCGGTGGAAGTCTCCCCACCAGGTACGCGCGTCGCGCGTGCGCGGAACCTTGAGGAAACCACGCCACCATTTCTTGTAGACGACCAGCGAGGTGACGACGCTGACGAGCAGCAGGAAACTGAGCGCGGTGACCAGCGGGATGCCCCATTTGGCCGGCAGGTTCAGGTGGCGGTGCATGTTGCGCAGCACGCGCTGGGCATCGACGAAACCCTGCCGACCCTGGATGGCACCGGTGGCGGGGTGCGCGTGGAGATAGCCCAGGCTGCCGTCGCGAAACTCGACCGCGACGCGCGCCGCAAAGGCGGAGGCGGTGGGACGCAGCACGCGGTTGATCGTCGCGACGTCGCGCTCGGCCGCCGCATTCGCCACGATGCGCTCCCAGTCCGGCTCGGCGGTCACGCTCGACGGCGCCACGCGCATGCTGGGATGCAGCACCCAGTCGATCTCCGCGCTCAGCACCGCCAACGTCCCCGTCAGCAGGATGAACCCCAGCAGCAGTGAAAGTTTGAACCCCACCCACTGGTGGACATGCCACCAGATGCGACCCGTCTTGCGCGCGGCGCGGGGGAGGGGGAGGGCGGTGGTCGCCATCAGAAGTTATAGCGCGCCTCGACGAAGGCCGATCGCGGTTCGCCGGGGAAATGCCCGCCACGGTCGTTGAATCCCGATGCGGCGTATGTCTTGTCGAAGAGGTTGTCGACACGCAGCAGCAGGCTGACCGGCCCCCGCGCCCAGGTCAGCGATCCATCGAAGACGAAATAGGGGCGCACCGGCTGGTTCGAGAGGCTGATGCGGCGCGATACATAATCGCCGCCCAGCGCGACCGCGAGACCGCTCTGGCCGAATTGATAGCGGCTCCAGAAACCCAGCTTGTGCTCGGGCGCGTTGGCGAAACGGTCCCCCACCGAATTAGTGGGCGGGGTGAGGCCGTTGGTGCGCGTGATGCGCGTATCGTTGTAGGCGTAGGTCAGGGTGAGCACCCAGTCGCGGGTGATGTCTGCGGCGAGGTCGAGGTCGAAACCCTTCGACGTGACCTCTCCGAACGCCACGCTGTTGTTGATGCCGTCCCCTTCGGGATCGCCGCGCGGATCGGCCTGGAGCAGATTCTCGCGGCGGATGCGATAGACGGCAAGGCTGGACTGGACTCGGCCGCCGAGGAGCGCGGCCTTCACCCCGCCTTCGACGATGTCGCCGGTGGTCGGTGCGAACGGGCCGCCTGCGCGCGGGTCCTGCGACGCGATGCCCTGCGGCTCGAAACTGGTGGCATATTGACCGAACAGCGAGACATCGTCGCGCACCCGCCAGGTCAGGCCGACGCGATAGCTTTCCGCGCTGTCCTCGAAGCGTTGCGCGCCGCTCACGTCCTCGAAACGGTCGGTGCGAATGCCCGCCACCGCGATCAGCCGCCCGAAAGTCAGCTCGCCAAGCCCGTAGAAGCCGCTGCGTGTCGCGCTCGACAGGGTGCGGGTGAAGGCGGGAAGATTGTAACCGGCCGGGTCGCACCGGCCGTAAACAGGTGCGGGCAGCGAGATGGGGCAGGGAAGGCCGGCGACCGGCGTGGTGCGCCCGTTGAGCGAGCGGCCGTCGAACAGCAGGCTGGAGCGACTGTAGTCGAAGCCCGCGAGGAGCCGCGCGGAGAGGCGCGCGCCGAGATCGAGCGACCAGATCGCGTTGCTGCCGAACGACCAGATGCCGTTGTCGCGAAACTGGTCGCGATACTGGCGCGGGACGAGGTCGGCGATGCCGTCCGCGTTCGTGTCCACGAGGCCGTTGGGCTCGTGATATTGCTGCGTTTCGGTGGCATCGATGCGGCGCAGCGCGAGATCGAGCGTGAGGTTCGGCGCGGGGTCGATCTCGACCCGGCCTTGCACCGTGGTCGAGCGCAGGTCGAGGAAGTCGACCGGCTCGTTGTGGTTCCAGCGGCGGCTGGCGATGAACCGTCCGGTCGCATCCACCGGCACGCCGCGCAGCCGGTTGCCGCCCAGATCCTGCTCGTTGCGAAAGATCTGCACGGTGAAGCGGAAGTCGGGCACGTCGATCCGCGTGCCGGCATCGAGCAGCAGCACCCGGCTGTCGGCGCCGAAACGTGGCAGGTCGCGGCTCTCGTAGAAGGCACCGGCGCGAAAGGAGAGGAGGTCGCCGATGGGGCCGGTAGCCTCGCCCTGCGCACCGTAGCGGCTCTCGGTCCCTGCGACGACGCCAGCCATCGCCGAAAATTCGCGCGATGGCTGCTTGGTCACATAGTTGAACAGGCCGCCGGGCGCGGTCTGGCCATAGAGCATGCCCGCCGGGCCCTTCAGGAACTCGACGCGCTCGATGTTGAACAATTGCGGCACGGTGAAACCGATGTTCGGATCGCCGCGCAGCCCGTCGTAGAAGATCTCCTGCTGGCGAAAGCCGCGCGCGGTCACCCCGGCATAGCTGAACAGGCTGACGCCCGAGATGTTGCGATACAGGTCCTGCGCGTCGCGCGCGCCCTGGTCGCGGATCAGTTCGTCGGTAATGACCGTGATCGCCTGCGACGAGGCCAGCGGCTCGGTGGGCAAGCGGCCCGACGTGGTTTCGTCGACCCGGTACAGTTGTTCGGCGCGCCCGGTGACCACGATGTCCTGTGCGCTCTCGTCTGCCTCGGCCAGACGCGGCGTTTCCTGCGCGTGGACGGCTGTCCCCGCGAGCAGGGCGGCGGCAAGGGCCATGCCACTCGAACCCGCACGCACTAAATTGCGAATCATTCTTAACTCCCCTTCGAGGGGCGCTCTATTGCGCATGACTCGCAATTGCAAGGCGGGTGTTCGCGTGGGTGTCGGGCCGCGCTGCACCGGCTCTGCACCGTATTTCCGTTCGACAGCCACGCCAGGCGTGCCTATTTGCACCTGTAATGACCGAAGGACCTGCGACACCGCTGCTCGACACCGTCAGCAGCCCGGCCGACCTGAAGCGCCTCGCGCCCGAGCAGCTACGGCAGCTCGCGGATGAATTGCGCGCGGAGATGATCTCGGCGGTCGGTGTGACGGGCGGGCATCTGGGATCGGGCCTTGGCGTGGTCGAACTGACCGCGGCGATCCATTATGTGTTCGACACACCGGCGGATCGGCTGGTGTGGGACGTCGGCCACCAATGCTACCCGCATAAGATATTGACGGGGCGTCGGGACCGCATCCGCACACTGCGCCAGGGTGGGGGCCTCAGCGGGTTCACGAAGCGCTCGGAAAGCGAATACGACCCGTTCGGCGCCGCGCACAGCTCGACCTCTATCAGCGCGGCGTTGGGCTTCGCCATCGCCAACAAGCTTGCCGACCGGCCGGGCAAGGCCATTGCGGTGATCGGTGACGGCAGCATGTCGGCGGGCATGGCCTATGAGGCGATGAACAATGCGATGGCCGCGGGCAACCGGCTGGTGGTCATCCTCAACGACAACGACATGTCGATCGCGCCGCCGGTCGGCGGATTGTCCGCCTATCTCGCGCGGCTCGTCTCCAGCCGCGAGTTCCTGGGCCTGCGCGATCTCGCCAAGCGGCTCGCGCGCAAGCTGCCGGGGCCGCTCCACAAGGCGGCGAAGAAGACCGACGAATATGCGCGCGGCATGGCGATGGGCGGCACGCTCTTCGAGGAGCTGGGCTTCTACTATGTCGGGCCGATTGATGGCCACAACATCGACCATCTCATTCCCGTGCTCGAAAATGTGCGGGACGCGGCCGAGGGGCCCTGCCTGATCCATGTCGTGACGCAGAAGGGCAAGGGCTATCCCTATGCCGAGGCGGCCGCGGACAAATATCACGGCGTCCAGAAGTTCGATGTGGTGACGGGGGTGCAGGCGAAAGCGCCGCCGGGCCCGCCCGCCTATCAGAATGTGTTTGGCGATACGCTGGCGAAGCTCGCCGAAACGGACGAGCGCATTGTCGCGATCACCGCCGCCATGCCGTCAGGCACGGGGGTCGACCGGTTCGCGAAGGCGCATCCGGCGCGCAGCTTCGACGTCGGCATCGCCGAACAACATGCCGTCACCTTCGCCGCCGGGCTTGCCGCGCAGGGCATGCGTCCCTTCTGCGCGATCTACTCGACCTTCCTGCAGCGCGCCTACGACCAGGTGGTGCACGATGTGGCGATCCAGAATCTGCCGGTGCGCTTCGCCATCGACCGCGCCGGGCTGGTCGGCGCGGACGGCGCGACCCATGCCGGATCGTTCGACGTCACCTATCTCGCGACGCTCCCCAATTTCGTGGTGATGGCCGCGGCGGACGAGGCCGAGCTCGTCCACATGACCTATACCGCGAGCCTGCACGACAGCGGCCCCATCGCCTTCCGCTACCCGCGCGGCAACGGCACCGGCATCGCGCTGCCCGATGTTCCGCAGCAGCTCGAGATCGGCAAGGGCCGTCTGGTGCGCGAAGGTAACAAGGTCGCGATCCTGTCGCTCGGCACGCGGCTCGCCGAGGCGCTGAAGGCCGCCGACCAGCTTGACGCCAAGGGGCTGAGCACCAGCGTCGCCGACCTTCGCTTCGCCAAACCCCTCGACGTCGCCCTGATCCGCCGCCTGCTGACTACGCACGAGGTGTGCGTGACCATCGAGGAAAACAGCGTCGGCGGCCTGGGCGCGCATGTGCTGACGATGGCCAGCGACGAGGGATTGATCGATGCCGGCCTCA
>CBDUBN010000054.1:0-13390 GCA_965365395.1 uncultured Sphingomonas sp. | reverse complement strand
GCGCCCTCGAGTATGTCGAGCGCGCGGGCGAGGTCGGCGCGGGGCAGGGTGAAGGTGACGTCGGTCTCGCCCTTTTCGCGGCCGACGTTCTGGATGATCATGTCGACGTTGATCGCCGCCTCGGCCAGCGGCTGGAATATCGTCGCCACCGCGCCGGGCCGGTCGGGCACGCGGGTCAGGATGATCTTCGCCTCGTTCTTGTCATAGGCGATACCGGTGATGAGCTGCCGCTCCATGTTCAGTTCCTCGATTTCCGCGTCGCTGACGATCAGTGTGCCGGGCTTGGGTCGCGCGCCCGGCTCGACGAAGCTGGACAAGACCTGCACGCGCACGCCCAGCTTCATGGCGAGGCCGACGCTGCGCGTCTGCAACACTTTCGCGCCGACGGACGCGAGCTCCAGCATCTCCTCATAGGTCACATAATCCAACCGCCGCGCGCGCGAGACGATGCGCGGATCGGTCGTGTAAACGCCGTCGACGTCGGTATAGATGTCGCAGCGATCCGCGCCGATTGCAGCGGCGAGCGCGACCGCGCTGGTATCCGATCCGCCGCGCCCCAGGGTGGCGACGCGCCCGTCTTCCATCACGCCCTGAAACCCCGGTACTACCCCAACCTCGCCCGCTGCCATGCTGGCGATCAGCGCGTCGGTGGCGATGGTGTGGATGCGCGCCTTGGCGTGCGCCTCGATGGTGCGGATGGGCAACTGCCAACCCAGCCAGCTGCGCGCGGGTGTGCCCACCGCCTGCAGCGCCAGCGCGAGAAGGCCCGAAGTGATCTGCTCGCCGGCCGACACGACCACGTCATATTCGGCCGGATCGTGGAGCGGGTTGGCCTCGCGGCAATATTGCACCAGCCGGTCGGTCTCGCCCGCCATCGCGGACACGACCACCGCGACCTCGTTGCCCGCCTCGACCTCGCCGCGCACCAGCGCCGCGACGCTGCGGATACGCTCGCTCCCCGCCATCGACGTGCCGCCGAATTTCATGACGATCCGCGCCAAACCGAGCCCCTGTACGCTAACCGCTGCGAGCGCCCGGCTGGTATAGGGCAGGGGTGCGATGCGCAACCCACGCCGCGATAAAGGCCAGGCCACCGCGCGTCGGCATACCTCGGCCTGCGCCGACAATGCCCCCGCTTTGCCCATTGCCCCCGCACACCGGCGATGCCACATCCGAGCGATGACCAGCGCGACCATCGATCCCGCCGACGCCGCGCATTTCGGTGCGCTTGCCTCCGAATGGTGGGACCCGCGCGGGTCGTCCGCGATGTTGCACCGGCTCAACCCGGCGCGGCTCGGCTACATCCGCCGCGCGATCGACGCGCATTGGGGAATGGACGCGGCTTCGCTTCGTCCGCTGGCCGGCAAGCGGGCGCTGGACGTCGGCTGCGGCGCGGGGCTGCTCGCCGAACCGCTCGCCCGGCTGGGCGCCGCGGTCACGGGGGTCGACGCGGCTGCGGAGAATGTCGCGGCGGCGCAGGCGCATGCGGCGTCGGGCGGGCTTTCGATCGACTACCGCCACGGCGACATCGCCGATGCCGGTTTCGGCGATGCGCTCGGCCAGTTCCATCTCGTCGTGTCGATGGAAGTGATCGAACATGTCGCCGACAAACGCCGCTTCCTCGCCGCGCTCGCGGGCCGGCTCGCCGACGGCGGGCTGATGCTGCTCTCCACTCCCAACCGCACGCCTGCCAGCCGTCTGCTGCTGGTCGAGGCGGCGGAGCGGCTGGGCGCGGTGCCACGCGGCACGCACGACTGGGACAGGTTCGTGACGCCGGACGAACTGGCCGATCTGGCTGGCGGTGCCGGCCTGACGGTAGCCGACGTGACCGGCCTCGGCCCCGATCTCGCCACCCGCAGCTTTCGCACCGGCGGGACGAGCGCGCTCAACTATCTGATGACGCTGGTGCGCCCCTAGAAATTGACGTCGGCATAATGCGCCGGGGGCATCAGCGGCCCCATGCGCTCGTCGAGCAGCGGGCGGAAGCTCGGCCGGCTCTTGAGCGCGGCATACCAGTCGTGCACCGTGTCGTGCCCCGCCCAGTCGATCCCGCCGAGATAGTCCGCGACCGACAGATGCGCCGCCGCCGCGAGGTCGGCCATGGTCAGCGTCGTTCCCGTCAGCCAACGGTGATGGTCGAGCAGCGTGCCCAGCATTTCCATATGCGCGTTCGCGCCCCGCATCGCGCCGCGCAGCATCGTCGCCTCGGGCGGCTGGCGGTAGAACAGCCGCTTGATCATCTTTTCCTGAAGCAGCGGCGCGCCGACCTCGGCATAGAATTTGCCGTCGAACCAGGCGATCAGCCGGCGGATCTCCGCGCGCAGCGCCGCGCTGCCCGAATAGAGGGGCTTGGCGGGCTCGGTTTCCTCGAAATATTCGCAGATCGCGGCGCTGTCCGACAGGGCGATGTCGCGTTCCGTGTGCCGCATTGCGGGCGTGCGCCCCTCGATCGATATGTCGCGGTATCCCGGCCGCGCCTCCCACGGATGCTCGGTGATCATCTCGTAGGCGATGCCCTTCTCGCCCAGCAACAGGCGGACCTTGCGCGAGAAGGGGCAGAGCGGAAATTGATAGAGTTGCCACATGGGCCCCCCGCCTAGCGCGCGGCGTCCGTACGGTGAAGCGAAACCGTCACACGGCAAACGGCCTCAGCGCGCCGCGCCCCGCACGACCGGCCAGCCGTCCACCCAGTCGAGCCGATCGACCAGCATGACCCGCCGCGAATTCACCCCATCGCTCGGTAATGCCCGATCCCGCGCGCGGTCGATGGCATGATAGAGGATCCAGCTCTGCCCGCGCGCATCGGTGGCGACCGCATTGTGCCCCGGCGCCAGCCAGCGTGGGCTCGCTTCGAGGATCACGCTGTCCGCGCGCCCGCCGGCCTGTGCCAGCGTCTCGAACGGCCCCGTCGCGCTGCGCGATCGCGCGACCATCACCGCATAATGCGCATTCTCCCCGCAGCAGTTGTCGCCCGAATAGAAGAGGTAGTAGTAGCCGTCGCGCCGTTCCAGCCACGCGCCCTCGATCAGCCGGCTGTAGTTATTGGGGTCGGTATCGGGGATGACCGGGATCAGGTCGATCGCCGCGCTGCCGGGCGCGAAACTGATGCGGTCGGCGGCCAGCTCGCGCACCTTGATCGGGCCGAAGCCTGAGCCCCAATACAGGAGCCGCTTGCCCGTCGCGGGGTCGTCATAGGCGAACGGGTCGATATTGACGAAACTCTCCCCACACAGGAGCGGTGCGCCGCTGTCGACAAAGGGTCCGGTCGGCCGCTCGGCCACCGCCACGGCCAGGCACAGGCCGCGTGTCGTATCGGTCAGCGCGGCATCGGGCTTCGCCGAATAATAGAGGAAATAGCGGCCCTCGGCATAATGGACCGCGGGTGCCCAGAAATCCTGCGTGGCGCTTGCCCATACGGGTTTGGTCGGCAACGCGTCGCCCAGCATCTCCCAGTTATGCAGGTCGCGCGACCGCGCCATCTGGATATTGTGCGGCGCGGCCTGCGTCCCACCGCCCTGCGTCGCATAGACATAGGTATAGCCGTCGCGCGCGCGCAGCGTGGACGGATCGGGGAAATTGGCGTCGATCGCCGGCTGTCGCTGCGCGGCGACCGCGGCGGCGGGGGGCGGGGTGGCGCAGGAAGAGAGCAGGCTCATCGTCACCAACGCAAAGCCCAGCGCGCGTGATTTCGCAAGCGTCATGACCCCGTTTCCCCTGAAAAACGCCATTCGATGCGGTGGCGGTAGCTTTCGCCGGGGTCGAGCCGGATCGATCCGAACGCGGCCCGGTTGGGCGTGTCGGGAAAGGCTTGCGGTTCCAGCGCGACCGCATCGCCCATGCGATAGGCGCGGCCTGATTTGCCCACCAGACTGCCATCGAGGAAATTGCCCGAATAGAATTGCAGGCCCGGCTTGTCCGAGGCGAGTTCCATGGATCGGCCCGATCCGGGGTGCGTCAACCGGGCGACGGCCCGCAGCCCCCCGGCCGGGCGCAGCACCATATTATGATCGTAACCGCGCCCGATCAGTATCTGCGCGTCACCCGCATCGCGCACGCGCGCGCCGATCGCGGTCGCCACCCGGAAATCGAACGGCGTGCCTGCTACCTCGCGCCGCTCACCGGTCGGGATCGCGCCGGCATCCGTGGGCAGATAGGCATCGGCGTCGATCCAGAGGAGATGCCCCATCGCATCCTCCCCCGATCCATCGCCCGCAAGGTTCCAATAGGCGTGGTTGGTCATGTTGACGACCGTCGGTGCATCGGTCGTGGCGTGATAGTCGACGCTGAGCGTCCCGCCATCGAGCCGCCAGTGCGCCGTGACCGACAGCGTACCGGGATAGCCCTGATCGCCGTCGGGGCTGGTCAGCGCCAATACCACGCCGGGCGCCGCGCGCTCCTCCACGCGCACGACCGTCCAGTTGGCCTTGCCGAAGCCGGCCGCGCCGCCGTGCAGGCTGTTCGGTCCGTTATTGCAGGGCAGCTGATAGGCACGCCCGTCGAGGGTAAAGCGCCCCCGCGCGATGCGGTTGGCGACGCGGCCGATGCTCGATCCGAAATAGGGGTGGTCGCCGATATAGCCGTCCAGCGCGGTAAAGCCGGTGGTCACGTCGGCGATGTGCCCGCCGCGGTCCGGCACCAGCACCGACTGGAGAGTTGCGCCATAGGTCAGCAATGTCGCGGCATGGCCGTCGCCGCCGTGCAGGGTGATCGCCTCCACGGTGCTGCCATCGGCAAGCCTGCCGAAATTCCGCTGTTCGATGCCCTGTTCCGCCATTGCCTGATTTATATGACAATATATGATCGCGGCAAGCCGTTGCTTGCCGCTACCCGCCTACAGGATGATCGCCTTGCGCCGTTTCGCTCTATCCATGCTCGCCCTGCTGGCCGCGTGCGGCGCCAGCGCCACCGCGCCGGCGGACGGTCCGCAGTTCGAACCCGTGCTGGAAAGCAACTTCCCCGATGCCTTCGTGCTGCTGCACGACGGCGCCTTTCTCGCCTATGCGACCAACGCCGACGCGGGCGCGGCCAATGTGCCGATGGCCCGATCGACGAACCTCGCCGACTGGCAGATGATCCGCGACGGCGATGGCTTGCACGACGCCATGCCCGATCTGCCGCCCTGGGCGCGTGAGGGCTTCACCTGGGCGCCGGAGGTGATCGCGGTCGACGGCGGGTTCGTGCTGCACTTCACCGCGCGCGACCGGCAGAGCGACCTGCAATGCCTGGGCGCCGCGTTCAGCGCGAGCCCGATGGGTCCGTTCACGTCGACCGCGACCGCGCCGCTGCTGTGCCAGACGGCGGACGGCGGTACGATCGACAGCCATGCGTTCCGTGACGCCGACGGCGCGCTCTATCTCTATTACAAGAATGACGGCAATAATCCCGCCTTCCGCAAGCCGACCGACCTCTATGCCCAGCGGCTGAGCGCGGACGGGCTGAGCGTCGTCGGCGATCCCGTCGCGATCCTGCGTAACGACACCGGCTGGGAAGCGCACGTCATCGAGGCGCCGACCATGCTGCGTCGCGGCGACCGCTACTATATGTTCTTCTCGGCCAACCATTATGGCTGGGAAACGCACCAGCGCCTGTCGCCCTATGCGATGGGCTATGCCACCTGCAGCGGCCCGATGGGCCCCTGCACCGATGCCGCTGCCAATCCCATCCTCAATAGCTACAACGACCGGCAGGCAGGCTGCCTAAGCGGGCCGGGTCACCAGTCGATCGTGACCGTGGGCCAGCGCCAGTTCGTCAGCTTCCACGCCTGGGCGGCGACGCGCGGCTGCCGAAAGGCGGACAACAAACGCTATCTATACGTCGCGCCGCTGCTGTGGGACGGCGATGTTCCGCGCATCGGCGTCGGCCTGCGCCGCGCCGCCGTACGCTAGCGGTCAGGCGCGGGCGCAGGCCTGCGCCACGAAACTGGCGTGCGCGGGCATGGCGCGGGCCATGCGCGCGTAGCTGTCGTGCATCTTGGCCAGCATGTCGCGGGCCAGGGCAGGGTCTATGCCCTCGACCGCCGGCTCGGGCGTCGTGGGCACGAAGCCCTGTCCCAGCAACACAGCCACCCAGCTCGGCGTGCCAAACAGCTCGCACCCCTCACGGAACAGCCGTCCCTTGGCGCGCCACAGTTCCAGCTTCGTCGCCAGGCTGTCGGGCACGGTCATCGTCCGGCAATCGTTCCAGAAGTCCGTATCGTCGCGGTTGGTCGCCTTGTAATGGAGGATCACGAAGTCGCGGACATCTTCGAACACCGTGGCCATCTGCCGGTTGTATTCGTTCCGCTCGGCGGGGTCGAAGCGCCGGTCGGGGAACAGCGCCAGCAATTTGGCGATGCCGCTCTGAATCAGGTGGATGCTGGTCGATTCGAGCGGCTCGACGAAGCCGCTCGACAGGCCGAGCGACACGACATTCGCGTTCCAGGCGAGGATGCGCCGCCCAGCGGTGAAGGACAGATGCCGGGGCTCCGCCTCCGCCGCGCCTTCGAGCCGGCCGAGCAGGGTCGCCGCTGCATCGTCCGTGCCCATGTGCGCCGATGAATAGACGATGCCGTTGCCCATGCGGTGCTGAAGCGGGATGCGCCACTGCCATCCCGCGCCGAGCGCGGTCGAGCGGGTGAACGGCTCGGGCGGGCCAGCGAGCGCGCAGGGCACCGCTACCGCGCGGTCGCACGGCAGCCAGCGCGTCCAATCCTCGTAGCCGGTCGCCAGCTGTTCCTCGATCAGCAGGCCGCGAAAGCCCGAGCAGTCGATGAACAGCTCGCCGCCGATCGTCTGCCCGTCATCGAGCGTCACCGAGCGGACATGACCGCTTTCGCCGTCGCGGGCCACGCCGAGGATCCGACCCTCGATCCGCGTGACACCCCGCGCCTCGGCGAAACTCCGAAGGAAGCAGGCATAGAGGCCGGCGTCGAAGTGGAAGGCATAGGCGAGCTGCGACAGCGGCAGCCGCGCGTCGGGGGGTGGCCGTCCGAACCGGCCGAGCGCGGCCGCCACCGCGCTCATCGACCATTGTTCGATCGGCGGCAGCGCGCGCGTCGCGGCCTCGCGCAGGTAGAACTGGTGGAACGCCACACCGCCCAGGCCCTGGCCATGCGGGCCGAAGGGGTGGAAATAGCGGCTCCCCACCGCGCCCCAATCGACGAACTCGATGCCGAGCTTGAACGTGCCCATCGTCGCGGCGAGAAAGGCGTCCTCGTCGATGCCGAGCATGGCGTTGAAGGCGATCAGCGGCGGAATGGTCGCCTCGCCGACGCCCACGGTCCCGATCGCGTCGGATTCGATCAACGTGATCCCGACCGACCCGGGAAGCAGCGCGGCCATCGCCGCGGCCGCCATCCAGCCGGCGGTGCCGCCGCCGACGATGGTGACGGTGCGGATGGCGTGGTCGTTCATCGTCACTGGAATAGCCGGCGCGGCGGCATCGTCACAGGCCCGGGCCCGCCGATGCCGCCGGGGCGGGTCAGAATCGGAACCGTACGCCGCCCGACATCACCGATTCCTCGTTGCGCACGACCATCGGAAAAATCTCCGGCGCGGATGGCACGCCGCCCGGATAGTTCACGCGGACGATGTCCGATTTGAACGGGCTGCCGAGGATGTTCGTCCAGTCGAAGAAGACGGTGAAATTCTCGTTGAAGGCATAGCTCGACGACAGGTCGAGCCGCGACACCGAGTTGCCGCGACCCTGCAGCGTGAAGAAACCGTCGCGCTCGGCCCGGTCCGCCTCGGGAAAGCTGGTCCGCTTGTTATAGGCGAGGCGCAGCGTAAGGCCGTCGCGCTCGTAGATGCCGACCAGGTTGTAGGTCCAGCGCGACACGTCGGGAATGCGCGTGCGCAGCGTGGTCGCGTTGGGCGACCCTGCGGTGGGCGTGCAGTCCGCGCCGGGCGTCGGCGGGCAAAAGAATCCGAAATCGGCCTTGGCATCGATGAAGGTGACGTTCGCCTGCGCGCCGAGGCCGCTCAACCAGCTCGGCAGGAAGTCGAAGAAAGCGGTGAACTGCGCCTCGACGCCCTGGACGCGGGCATTGCGCGTGTTGACTGGGCCGGAGATGACCAGCGGCAGTCCCGTCTCGGCATCCGCCTCGGGAAATTCGAACGCCCGGTTGGCGATGAAGCCCTGCATGTCGCGGCGGAACACGCTGACCGCGGCAAAGCCGGTGCGCGAGAAATAATATTCGAGGCTGGCGTCGTAATTGTTCGATTCCAGCGGTTGCAGGAACGGGTTGCCGCCCGAGCCCGTCCGAACGCAATCGACCTGGGTGCTGGGCGTACACGTCGGCGGCGCGCCCAGGCGCAGCGCGGGGTTGAGCTGATCGAAATTCGGTCGCGTGCGCGTCTGCGTCGCCGCGAAACGCAACTGCCATTCGGGCGAGAAGCGGATGCGCAGGCTGGCGTTGGGCAGCCAGTCCTCGTAGCTGCTGTCGAACGCGATATCCTGCGGTCCTGTCGTCGTGAACAGCGTGCCGTTGATGGTCGTGTCGGTGCGCACGAAGCGCATGCCGACCGCGCCATCGACGTCGAACGCGTCGAAGCCGAATTCGTAATTCAGCTGGGCATAGGCCGCGTAGCTTTTCTCGTTGATGTCATAGGTACGGCCAGGATCGTTCGGCGGGCCGTCGATCGATCCGACGCCCGACCGGTCGATGTTGAACTGGCGCAGCTCGGTCAGGTTGTTCTGAACGCTCGCAAAACTCGGTCCGAACCAGCGCGTCGGGAAGGGCGCATTCTTGTCGCCGCGAAAGCCCCCAGGTTGCAGGATGTAATCGAGCGGCACCGCGCTGATCGGGATGCCAGAGTCGTTGAAGTTCCAGTAGAATGCGCCGGCGGTCGCGGAGGAATCGCGATCGACGAAACGCACGCCCCATTCCACCGACGGCAGGAAGGCAAGGCCCTCGGGCTCGTAGGTGAAGTCGAGCCGCGCCTGCAGGTCGTCGCCCTTGGCGGTTAGATAATCCTCGAAGAAACCCCGATAGCTGTAGAGGGCCGGATTGCTGGGATCGATACCGCGCACGCGGAACGTCGGCCCCGGGCCGCCGGGGCGACCGGTGAACCAGTCGACCGAGAAATTCTCGGTATTGATGTCGTAATCGACGCTCTCCGTGCGCAGATTGAATTCGGAGTCCGTGCGTGCGACATCCGCGGAGATCAGCAGCGCGCCGAGTTCCCATCGCCCGCCGATCGCGAACTGGAAGGTGTCGGTGTCGCGCTTGGTCGCGCCCTGGAATCCTTCGGTCTGGAACCCACCGCAGCAGGTCGCGGGGCCGTTGACCGTGCCGCTGACGATCTGGTTGCCGTTGAGCACGATATTCTCATAGGACGCCCCGCCCCACAGCGGCTGCGCCCACAGCCGGTCGGTCGAGCGCTCGCGATAGCCCTGCCACAGCCCCTCGACGTATAGCTCGACCTCGGGCGAAGGGCGCCACTGCAACGCGCCGTTGATAGACGGCCGCCACCGCTCCGCCTCAGCGTAGCGGATCTCGGGAAAATCGGGCGACCGCGCGCCGGCGAGGTCGGCGATGAAGAAGCCGTGCCGGCGGATGGAGTCGCGATAGTGCAGGCGCGTGTAGCTGAAATTGATTAGCGCCCCGACTTCGCCGCCGCCGATATCCCAGCGGTTGGAGAGCAGGAGCTGCGCATTGGGTTCGAAATCGCGCGACTGGTCGGGATAGACGCCCCAAACCGACCCCGCGATCTCCGCGCCGTCGAAATCGAACGGGCGCCGCGAGCGGACGTTGATCAGGCCCGCGATGCCCGGCTCGACGAGGTTGGCGGACGACGTCTTGTACACGTCGATCGCGCTGATGCCGCCCGCGGGAAAATCCTGCAGCGCGACCGAGCGCGTCTCGGCGGTGAAGATCTCGCGGCCGTTATAGGTGGTCGTGTAGTTGAAACGGTCGAGCCCGCGCAGCAGCACGCGGCTGGCCTCGCCGCCGTTGCGCTCGACCTGGATGCCGGGGATACGCGCCGCGGTGTCCGAGACCGCGATGTCGGGCAGCTTGCCGATGTCTTCCGCCACGATCGAATCGACGATCTGCTCGCTGTTGCGGCGGATGCCCTGGGCCGAGGTAAGCGAGGCGCGGATGCCGCTGACGACGATGTCCTCGTCGCCCGGAACCTCATCGGTCGCCGCCGCATCGGCGGGCGCGGGCGCTGCTTCCTGCGCATAGAGCGCCGGCGAAGCGGCGAGAACGGCGAGCGAAACCGAGCAACGGGCGAGGGTTGTGAAGCGCATGATGTCCTCCCAAAGGCGCGCGGCCGGTATTCCGGCTCCATTCATCCCGTATAAAGCTGTCGCCAAACGGGTGACAAGCCAATTATCAGATTAATCGGATAGCGTTGCCCGTCGGCCACATCGTTGTGTCAGTCACTTACCATTCGGCGAAGCTGCCGTCGGCCAGGCGCCAAACCGGGTTGCGCCAGCGATGCGGCACCTTCGCTGCCGCACGGACCGCCGCCTCATCGATATCGACGCCCAGGCCCGGGCCCTGCGGGATCGGCAGATAGCCATCGACCGCGGTCAGCACGGCGGGGTTGGTCACGAAGTTCAGGAGATCGTGCCCGCCGGTATTGTAATGGATACCCAGGCTCATTTCCTGGATCGCGACATTGGGTGTGCAGCCGGCGAGCTGGAGGCAGGCCGCCAGCGCCAGCGGTCCCAGCGGGCAATGCGGCGCGACCGCGACGTCATAGGCCTCCGCCATCGCGGCGATACGGCGACACTCGGACAGGCCCCCGGCATGGCTCAGGTCGGGCTGGATGATGTCCACCGCACCTGCCTGGAAGAATGGCTTGAAATCCCAGCGCGAATAGAGCCGCTCGCCCAGCGCGATGGGGGTGGACACGAGGTTCGCGATATCGGCGAGCCCTTCCGGATTCTCGGACAGCAGCGGCTCTTCGATGAACAGGAGCCCCAGCGGCTCGAGCGCCTTGGCGAGCTGTTTGGCCATCGGTCGGTGGACGCGTCCGTGGAAATCGAGCCCGACGTCCATCCCTTCCGCCTGCGCCGCCTGCACCCGGCGAACCACGTCGTCGAACAGCTTGGGCGTGCCGAGCCAGTCGAGTTCGGGCGTTGCGTTCATCTTGACCGCGGTAAAGCCCTGTGCACGCCGCGCCGCGGCGGCCTCGCCGATCTCGTCGGGGCGATCGCCGCCGATCCAGGCGTAGGCGCGGACACGGTCGCGCACGCGGCCGCCCAGCAGGTCCCACGCCGGCAGTCCGGCGTTGCGGCCCTTGAGGTCCCATAGCGCTTGGTCGAACCCGGACAGCGCGGACATCAGCACCGCGCCGCCGCGGTAGAACCCGCCGCGGTAGGCGACCTGCCAGATGTCCTCGATCCGTCGCGGATCGTGGCCGATGAAGCGGTCGCGCAGCGCCTCGAACGCGCCCGCCACGGCCTCGGCATGCCCCTCCAGGCTCGCCTCGCCCCAGCCGAAAGCGCCATCCTGCGTCTCGACGCGCACGAACAGCCAGCGCGGCGGCACGAGGAAGGTTTCGATGCGCGCTATTTTCATGCAGACGTTTACCCGGTGGCCAAGACTGTGGCACATTTATAAGATAAATCCCGTCAGGCAAGCATCGCCTGCGGCGATCGAAAAGGGTGCCGGAACGTGAGCCGAACGAGCCTGATCGCGGTCGACTTGATAGCGGTGGACTGGGGCACGACCAACCGGCGCGCCTACGCCCTCGACGCGAGTGGGGCGATCGTCGAATCATTCGAGGATGATTGCGGCATATTGTCCGTGCCGAGCGGCGGGTTCGATGCGGCGGTCGCCCAGATCCGCGATCGTCTCGGCGACGCACCGATGCTGCTGGCGGGCATGGTCGGGTCGAACCGCGGCTGGCGCGACGTGCCCTATGTCAGCTGCCCGGCGACCATCTCCAGCCTCGGCAGGGGCATTCTCCGGGTCGATGAAGCACGCGCCGGGGTCGTACCGGGCCTTTGCCAGCGGGTACCCAGGCCGGACGTGATGCGCGGCGAGGAGGTGCAGATATTGGGCGCTGTCGCCGCTCATCTGATCCCCGCTGACGCCACCGTCTGCCACCCGGGCACGCACGCCAAATGGATGCGGGTCGATGGTGGCGCGATCACCGCTTTCCGTACCGCCATGGTCGGCGAATTGTTCGCGTTGCTGCGCGCGCACAGCATCCTCGCCGATCAGCTCGGGGACGAGGCGGCGCCCGACGCACAATTCGTCGCCGGCGTGCGCGCCGCGCGGGATGGCGACGCGATCGCCGGCCTCTTTTCGATGCGCGCGCGCCGCGTGCTGGGCGAACCCGGCGGGCAGGGCGCCTCCTACGCCAGCGGCCTGCTCATCGGTGCGGATGTTCGCGCGGGGCTGGCCGACCATGCCGATAGCATCATCTGGCTGATCGGTCGCCCCGAACTCTGCGCGCTCTACGCGGCGGCGCTCGCCGAGCATGGCCGCGAAAGCCGGAGCATCGACGGCGCCGATGCGTTCATCGCGGGGATCGCCGCGCTGAAGGAGGTTTGGCCATGACCGCCACACGCTTTACCGCGGCGCTCGCCGCCCGTCCGCTGGTTGCCATCATCCGCGGCGTGCGCCCGGACGAGGCCGAGGCGATCGGTGGCGCGCTGATCGACGCGGGGATCGGCATCGTCGAGGTGCCGCTTAATTCGCCCGAGCCGCTGCGCAGTATCGAAACGCTGGCGCGCCGTTTCGGAGACGCGGCGGTCATCGGCGCGGGCACGGTGCTGGACGTCGATGCGGTGGGGCGGGTCGCCGACGCGGGCGGCCGGCTGATCGTCTCGCCCAACAGCGACGGGGCCGTGATCCGCGCCAGCGTCGCCGCGGGCCTCGCTTGCGCGCCGGGCTTCTTCACGCCGAGCGAGGGGTTCGCAGCGCTGGCGGCGGGCGCCCATGCGCTCAAGCTGTTCCCGGCGGAGGCCGCCCCGCCGGCGAATCTTGGCATGCACGCCAGACTAGGGACGGCGAATCGGCGTGAAGCCAATCCATCTCGAACGCCCGAGACGAAGACTCCCAGCGCATACGCGGTAAGCAACAAAGAGAGCAGCCCCGCTGCTTCAATTGGGCTTGCTCCGCTTCGCTTCTTGGGTCCGATAGGCGAGAAGGCTGATCAACGACAGGTACTCCGTCGCTCGCTGCTGGGATCCCTCAGGAAACGAATGTCCACCAGGGTTTCGGATGGCCAGAACAGCGCCTTCGAAGAGGTGCATCATGCCTTCCTGCTCGTCTAGGTCCGTCTGATCCTGGAAATCATTGAATGCCAGAAGTGGGTTATTGCGAGAGAAGACGGTTCGCATCAATCCAGTTCCGTCCAACTGGTGTTGACCGGAACGTTCCTTGACATAGTTCACTAGGGCCTTGGACGCCGCGAATACAGCTTCCCAGTGATAGCCGTCCTCAAAGAGA
>CBDUBN010000053.1:0-13433 GCA_965365395.1 uncultured Sphingomonas sp. | reverse complement strand
GCCCACCCCGCTCGACTAAGGCCCGGCTGCGCCGGACCAAGTCTCGCTGCCCCTCCCCTGGAGGGGAGGGGTTTTATTCAATACCCGTTCATCCGCGCCACGCGGTCGATGTGATAGTTGGCGTCGCCCATATATTCGGCCAGCGCGCGGTCGCGTTTCATGTACAGGCCGATGTCATATTCGTCGGTCATGCCGATGCCGCCGTGCATCTGCACGCCCTCGCGCACGGCGAGGTTGGCAGCCTGGCCGACCTTGGCCTTGGCGACGGAAACCATCAGCTCGGCGCCCTCATTGCCCGTATCGAGCAGCTGCTGCGCCTTCATCACGGTGGCGCGCGCGATCTCGAGCTCGGAATAAAGGTGCGCCGCGCGGTGCTGCAGCGCCTGGAACTCGCCGATCAGCCTGCCGAACTGCTTGCGCTGCTTCAGATAGGCGGTGGTCATGTCCATCGCGCCCTGGCCCACGCCCAGCAACTCCGCCGATGCGCCCGTGCGCGCCGCCGCGAGCAGCGGTTTCAGTGCCGCCCAGCCGTCGTCCACCTCGCCCACCACCGCGTCCGCGGTCAACTCGACCCCGTCGAACGTCACCCGCGACGCCAGCGACGAATCGACCAGCCGGCGCGGGTCCGCGCTCATGCCGGCAGCATCGCGTGGCACGGCGAACAAGGTCAGCCCGCTCTCCTCGCCCGCGCTCCCGCCGGTGCGCGCCGCGACCAGCAGCATGTCCGCGACATGGCCGTGCAGCACGAACGTCTTCGTCCCCGACAGCCTGAAACCGTTGCCCGAACGCTCCGCGCGCATCGCCGTTCGTTCGGGGCGGTGGCGCGCACTTTCATCGATGGCGAGCGCGATCACCGCGTCACCCGCGGCGATGCGCGGCAGCCATTCCTCCGCCTGTCTTCCACCCGCCGCATTGAGTGCCGCCGCCGCGCCGACCGATGTCGACAGGAAGGGCGAAGGCGTCAGGTTGCGCCCGATCTCCTCGAGCACGATGCCCGCCTCGACATGGCCGAGGCCCAACCCGCCCTTGTCCTCGGGGACGAGCAAGCCGGTGAAGCCCATCTCGGCGAACTGCTTCCACAGGTCGCGCGAAAATCCGGTGGGATCGCCCGCGTCGCGAAGGCCGCGCAGGTGGCCAACCGGGGCGACCTCGGCCACGAACGGGGCGACGGTATCCTTGAGCGCGGTCTGATCATCGTCGTGATAAAGGGGCATGTCAGCCGTTGTCCTGTCTGTGCGTGCCGGCCAGGGTCTCCCCCAACCACTGCGAAAGATGCATGGGATCGAACCCCTCGTCGAACATCAGGGTGGCCTTCCCGAAGCTGCCCAGCAGCACCAGCGTCACTTGCGAGCTGGGATCGATGCTATAGCCCAATATCGTGTTGCGGCGGACCGCGGCGACCGACAGGCGCTTTTTCAAGAGGCCGATTTGCTGCGCGACGATCACCCGCGTCGATGTGAACAGGCTCGCGCCATCATCGCCTTGCGTGGCGATCAGGCCCTGCTCGCCCTCGACGAGCAGACCGGCGAGCGACGATCCGCCCGGCCCTCCGTCGACGGCCTTGCCGACCGGCACGCCGCCCATGGCGCCGGTGATGAACTCGTGCGGCGTGTTCATGACGGCGGCCATGGCGAGACCCGGCGCGACCGACATCGCCTCAGGCGCCCGGCAGCTCGAGGATGCGCTTGGCGATCACGCCCAGCATGACCTCGCTGGTGCCGCCCTCGATCGAGTTCGCCTTGGTGCGCAGCCACGTGCGCGGACGCGCGCCGCCGTTGCTGTCGCTGCTGTCCCACTCCAGCCCCTCGGAACCCGATCCGGACATCACCAGCTCGTGCCGCCGCTTGTTGAGCTCGGTCCCGGCATATTTCATCATGTTCGAGCTCGCGGGATGCGCGCGGCCGGTCTTCCACATATCCATGAACCGTTCGCCCATCGCGCGAAAGGCGAACACATCGGTGTCGAACCGCGCCATCTCGGCACGCAGGATCGGGTCGTCGAGCTCGCCGTTCGGGTTCTTGCCCAGCGATTTGGCGAACAAGGCGCCAGCCGAGATCATGTCGCCGCCGGCGCCGCCGGCGGAGATCATCTCGCGTTCGTGGCCGAGCAGATATTTGGCGACGTCCCAGCCGCGGTTCACCTCGCCGACGAACTGGTCCTTGGGCACCTTCACATTGTCGAAGAAGGTCTCGCAGAAGGGCGAATTGCCGCTGATGAGGAGGATCGGCTTGGTCGTGACGCCTTCCGACGCCATGTCGAACAGCATGAAGGTGATGCCGCGATATTTGTCCGCCTTGTCGGTGCGCACCAGGCAGAAGATCCAGTCCGCCTTGTCGGCATAGCTGGTCCAGATCTTGGATCCGTTGACCACCCAATGGTCGCCCGCATCCTCGCCGAAGGTCTGCAGGCTGACGAGGTCGCTGCCCGCGCCGGGCTCGGAATAGCCCTGGCACCAGCGGATCTCGCCGCGCGCGATCTGGTTGAGGTAGTGCCGCTTCTGCTCCTCGGTGCCGAACTGGAGGAGCGCCGGCCCCAGCATCCAGATGCCGAACGACGACAGCGGCGAGCGGGCGCCGATCCGCGCCATTTCCTCGCGCAGCACCTTGGTTTCAGCCGCGCTGAGTCCCGCGCCGCCATATTCGGTCGGCCAGTCTGGAACGGTATAGCCCCGGTCCCGGCACGCCTCGAACCAGGCGCGCTGCGCCGCGCTCTTGAACTCGGCGTTGCGGCCACCCCAATAGGTGTCGTCCTCCGATCGCATCGGCTCGCGCATCTCGGCCGGGCAATTCGCCTCGAGCCAGGCGCGTATCTCGCCGCGGAAACCTTGCGGATCGTCGCTCATCGCCGCTCTCCTGCCTTTCGTTGACGCACGCGTAAAGCATCCGGGCATGGCCCGCGCAAGCGCGATCTTGCTTGCCCGCGCCCGCGATATTGAACTTTTCGGATGCGCGCACCGCTGCGATGGCCGCTTGACGCCGGCATCGGTTCGAAAGCAAGGTATGGCGGCGCGACGGGTAGCAGCCCGCGCCGCTTATGGCGGATCGGTCCGTCGGGAGAGAGCGATGCGATTTGCCGGAAAGACCGCCGTCGTCACGGGCGCCGCATCGGGCATCGGCCGCGCGACCGCTCTGCTGTTCGCCGCCGAGGGCGCGACCGTCGTTGCGGGCGACATTGACGAGGCGGGGGGCGCCGATCTCGCCGCGACCTCCAATGGCACCATCTTCTTCCAGCGCACCGACGTCTGCACCGTCGCCGATATCAGGGCGCTGATGGACGTCGCGGCGGAGCGCACGGGCGGTATCGACATATTGTTCAACAATGCGGGTGCCGGCGGCGACCGCGCGCCGATCGACGAGATCGGCGCGGACGGCTGGGATCGCACGATGGATCTGCTGCTGCGATCGGTGGCGATGGGCATACGCCACGCCGTGCCGCACATGATCGGGCGCGAGGGCGCGTCGATCGTCAACACCGCCAGCATCGCGGGGCTGGGCGCGGGCTATTCGCCCACCGCCTATGCCGTCGCGAAATGCGGGGTCATCCATCTGACGAAGGTCGGCGCGACCGATCTTGCCCGGCACGATATCCGGATGAACGCGATCTGCCCGGGCTTCATCCAGACCAACATCTTCGCCTCGACGCTCGAAATCCCCCCCGAGAAGCGCGAGGCCGCCAACCGGGTCATCTTCGAGATCAGCAACCACACCCAGCCGGTCAAGCGCGGCGGCCGGCCGGAGGATATCGCGGCGATGGTGGCCTTCCTCGCATCGCCCGAGGCGGGCTTCATCACCGGCAGCCATTTCGTCGTCGATGGCGGCATCACCACCGGCCAGCCGCACAGCTGGAACCCGCAGGCGCCCGGCATGTTCGACGCGCTCCAATCCTTCGTCGACGCCGGCGCCGCGTGACGCCGGTGGCAAGCGCCGCCTCCATCGCCCCGCCGGCCGATCACCAGGCATCCGCCGCGCCCGCGTCGGTGGGCGTACCGCGACGCACACGGCTCGCCTATGCCGCGGGCGCCATCGCCTACGGCATCAAGGATAATGGCTTTTCCGTTTTCCTGCTGCTGTTCTACAACCAGATCGTGGGGCTCGACGCCGGGCTCGTCGGGCTGATGCTGCTGCTGGCGCTGGTGCTCGACGCCTTCATCGACCCCATCGTCGGCCACCTGTCCGACCGCACCCGTACCCGCTGGGGCCGCCGCCATCCCTGGCTCTACGCGTCCGCGCTGCCGATCGCCGGTTTCTGGCTGGCGCTATGGATGCCCCCACAAGGCAGCGACACGTTCCAGCTCCTGTGGCTGCTCGGCTGCGCGACGCTGGTGCGGATGAGCCTGTCGCTGAACGAGGTGCCGTCGATCGCCATGGCGCCCGAGATGACCGAGGATTACCATGAGCGCACCGCGATCCTGGGCTTGCGCTACCTCTTCGGCTGGATGGGCGGCCTGGCGATCCTTGCGGCGGCCTACGGCTATTTCGAGCTCGCCGATCCCGACGTCGCGAGCGAGGCGCGGTTCCATGCCTATGCGATCGCCGGATCGGCGATCATGTTCGTCTCGATCCTCGTTTCCGCGATCGGCACGCACAAGCTGTTCGCCAAGCCCAAGGCGGAGCATGTGCATCAGCCGACGCTTGCCGACATGGCGGTCGCGCTGCGCTACAAGCCGTTCCTGATCCTGATGCTCGCCGTCTTCTTCGGCTTTGCGAGCCAGGGGGTCACTTTCGCGCTGTCGAGCTTCCTTCTGGGCTATGTCTGGAAACTCGGTTCGGCCGAACAGGTGATCTATGCCGCCTGCCTGTTCTTCGGCGTGATCGGCGCGCTCGTCATCGCCAGGCGCATGGGCTTCGCCTACGGCAAGCGGCGGACCGCGATGCTGCTCGCGCTGGCGACCGGGCTGATCGGGGCGCTCCCCTATGTCCTGCTGCTCGCTGGTCTGTTCCCGACCCCCGGGACGACGCCCGCGCTGGTCACCTATCTGATCTTCGTCACCATCTCGACCGCGACCGGCGTGGCGACGATGATCTCGGCGGCGTCGATCATGGCCGACGTGACGACCGCACATCGCGCGATCAGCGGCAAGAGCCAGGAAGGGGTATTCTTCGCCGGTCAGTTCTTCATGCAGAAATGCGTGACGGGCATCGGCATCTTCGCCGCGGGTCAGATCCTCGTGCTGGTCGATTTCCCGGCGATGGCCAACCCGGCGACGATCGACGCGGCGGTCGTCTCGTCACTCGCCGCGACCTATGTGGTCGTCGTTCTCGCGCTGCAGATCGCGACCGCCTGGGCCTTTTCCCGATTTCCCGCGGATGTGGACAGCGAACGCGCGGCGGCGCAATCGGCTCTGGCCAACGCCGGGGAAAGATAGCTAGGTTGACGCACACGTAAAGCCAACGCGGATGACGACCGCGCAGGCGATTGGGAGCAAGCATATGGAATTCGGTTTCACCGAGCGGCAGACGCACTGGCAGGGCCGCGTGCGCGATTTCATCGAAGCCAACGTCCGCCCGGCCGTGCCGACCTACAAGGCGCAGGACCGCGAGGGGGACCGCTGGAAAGTCATCCCGGTGGTGGAGGAGCTGAAGGCCAAGGCGCACGGCCAGGGCATCTGGAACCTGTTCATGCCCCCGCGCCAGCCGACGCACCATCATGTCGACGAGACGATGGAGTTCGAAGGCCCCGGGCTCACCAACCTCGAATATGCGCTCTGCGCGGAGGAGATGGGCCGCATCGGCTTCGCATCCGAAACCATGAACTGCTCCGCGCCCGATACCGGCAACATGGAGGTATTCCATCGCTACGGCACGCGCGAACAGAAGGAGCGCTGGCTGAAACCGCTGATGGCGGGGGAGATCCGCTCCGCCTTCCTGATGACCGAACCCGCGGTCGCTTCGTCCGACGCCACCAACATCGAAACGCGCATCGAGCGCGACGGCGACTCCTATGTCATCAACGGCCGCAAATGGTGGTCGAGCGGCGTCGGCGATCCGCGCTGCAAGGTCGCGATCGTCATGGGCAAGAGTGATTTCGGCGCCAAGCGCCACGCGCAGCAGTCGATGCTGGTCGTGCCGATGGACACGCCCGGCGTGAACATCGTCCGCCACCTGCCCGTGTTCGGCTATGACGACGCGCCGCACGGCCATATGGAGGTCGAGCTGAAGGACGTGCGCGTGAACGCCGAGGAGGCGATGCTGCTGGGCGAGGGCCGCGGCTTCGAAATCGCGCAGGGGCGGCTGGGGCCGGGCCGCATCCACCATTGCATGCGCACCATCGGCGTCGCGGAAGAGGCCTTGGAGCGCATGACCCGCCGCCTGCTCACCCGCGTCGCCTTCGGGAAAGCGCTCGCCGAGCACAGCGTTTGGGAGGAGCGGATCGCCCGCGCGCGCATCGACATCGAGATGACGCGCCTGCTCTGCCTGAAGGCCGCCGACATGATGGACAAGGCGGGCAACAAGATCGCGGCGAACGAGATCGCGATGATCAAGGTGCAGGCCCCCAATATGGCGCTCAAGATCATCGACGACGCCATCCAGGCGCACGGCGGCGGCGGCGTGTCCGACGATTTCGGCCTCGCCAACATGTACGCGCACCAGCGCACGCTCCGCCTCGCCGACGGCCCGGACGAGGTGCACGCGCGCGCCATCGCCCGCAACGAATTCGGCAAATATGGCGGGCGCGAGGCGATGGCGGCGGCAAAGGCGGGCTTCTCCGCCGGCGATGTCGGCGCGGCGCGGTAGACCGACGGGAAGCCGTAGCCCTGAGCCTGTCGAAGGGCGTTTCACGGCCATACGCCCTTCGACAGGCTCAGGGCTACGGAGCGATTGTGAGCATCACACCATGACCAAAGCCGCCATCCTCACCCAGGCCGGAACGCCGCTCGCCATCGAACAGGTGGTTGTCAGCAAGCCCGGCCCGCACGAGGTGCTGATCCGCACGGTCGCCTGCGGCCTGTGCCACAGCGACCTCCATTTCATCGATGGCGCCTATCCGCACCCCATGCCCTGCATCCCGGGGCACGAGGCGGCGGGCATCGTCGAGGCGGTGGGCGACGAGGTGCGCACGGTGAAGGTCGGCGACGCGGTCGTCTCCTGCCTGTCCGCTTTCTGTGGGCACTGCGAATTTTGCGTAACCGGGCGGATGAGCCTGTGCCTGGGCGCGGAAACGCGGCGTCCCGCGGGCGCCCCCCCGCGCATCGCGCGTCCCGACGGGTCGCCCGTCAACCAGATGCTCAACCTGTCGGCATTCAGCGAGCTGATGCTGATCCACGAGCATGCCTGCGTCGCGATCGACCCCGCTATGCCGCTCGACCGTGCGGCGGTGATCGGCTGCGCGGTGACCACGGGCGCGGGCACCATCTTCAATGCGTGCAAGGTCACCCCGGGCGAAACGGTCGCGGTCGTGGGCTGCGGCGGCGTCGGCCTCGCCACGATCAATGCCGCGAAGATCGCGGGTGCGGGGCGCATCATCGCCGCCGATCCGCTGCCCGAAAAGCGCGAACTCGCGCTGAAGCTCGGCGCGACCGACGCGGTGGATGCCACCGCCGACGGCGCGGCGGCGCAGATCCAGGAGATGACCAAGGGCGGCGTCGATCATGCGATCGAGGCGGTCGGGCGCCCGGCGTCGGCCGCGCTCGCGGTCGCATCGCTCCGCCGCGGCGGCACCGCGACCATCCTCGGCATGATGCCGCTCGCGGAAAAGGTCGGCCTGTCCGCCATGGACCTCCTCTCCGGCAAGAAGCTGCAGGGCGCGATCATGGGCGGCAACCGCTTTCCGGTGGATATCCCGCGCCTCGTCGATTTCTACCTGCGTGGCCTGCTCGATCTCGACACGATCATCGCCGAGCGCATCCCGCTGGAGCGCATCAACGACGGCTTCGACACCATGCGCGCCGGCCACGCCGCGCGCAGCGTGGTCGTGTTCGACGCATGAACGCGGACGAGGTGTTCAAGGGCACGGTTCCGCCGACCGGCGCCGACCGCCTCGACGAGGCCGCGCTGACCGCGTGGATGGACGCGAACGTCGATGGGTTCGCTGGGCCCATCACACTGGGCAAGTTCGCCGGCGGCCAGTCCAACCCGACCTATCGCATCGACGCGGCCTCGGGCAGCTACGTGCTGCGCCGCAAGCCCTTCGGCCCGCTCTTGCCCTCCGCCCACGCGGTCGACCGCGAATATAGGGTCATCGCCGGCCTCCACCCCACCGGCTTTCCGGTGGCAAAGCCCTATGGCCTGTGCACCGACGACAGTGTCATCGGATCGATGTTCTACATCATGGCGATGGTCGAGGGGCGTACCATCTGGGACGGCGCCATGCCCGGCGCGACCCCGGACAGCCGCCGCGCGCATTATGAGGCGATGATCGACACGCTGGCCGCGCTGCACGGCGTGGATGTCGAGGCGGCAGGCCTTGCCGATTTCGGACGACCGGGCAACTATTTCGGCCGCCAGGTCGAACGCTGGACCAAACAGTATCGCCTGAGCGAAACCGAGACGATGCCCGAGATGGAACGGCTGATCGCCTGGCTTCCCGCCACCCTGCCCGAACAGACGCGCACCAGCGTGGTCCACGGCGACTATCGCATCGACAACATGATCTTTGCGGCCGATGCCCCGCGCGTGCTGGCGGTGCTCGACTGGGAGCTATCGACGCTCGGCGATCCGCTCGCCGATTTCACCTATGTCGCCATGGCCTGGGTCACCGACAACGGCGGGCGCTCGGGCGTTGCCGATCTCGACCGCGCCGCCCTCGGCATCCCCGAGTTGCCGGAGATGGTCGAACGCTATTGCGCCGCGACTGGCCGCACATCCGTGCCCGACATGAACTGGTATTTCGCCTATAATTTCTTTCGCCTCGCCGGGATCCTGCAGGGCATCAAGAAACGCGTGATCGACGGCACCGCGTCGTCGGCGCATGCGAAGGAAATGTCCGCGCGGGTCGCGCCGCTGGCCGAGCAGGCATGGAAGTTCGCCGTCGCGGCTGGCGCGGAATAGGGAGGGATACATGGCATTGCTCGACGGCAAGGTCGCCATCATTACCGGCGCGGGTTCCGGCATCGGCCGGGCGAGCGCGATCCGCTTCGCGGGCGAGGGCGCACGCGTGCTGCTCGCCGACCGCAGCGAGGCGGTGCATGACGTCGCACGGGAGATCGGCGACGCCGCAATCGCGGTGACGGCGGACGCGGGCAGCGAAGCCGATGTCGCGGGCCTCGTCGCCCGCGCAGGCGAGGCGTTCGGCCGTATCGACATCGCCTTCGCCAACGCCGGCATCTCGGGCGGGATGGAAAGCGTGTTCGACACCACGCCCGACGCGATGGCGGAGGTGCTGCGCGTCAACCTCATCGGCCCGATGCTGATGGTCAAACATGCCGGCAAGGCGATGTGGGATGCGGGCACCGCGGGCTCGATCATCCTGACCGCCAGCGTCGCGGGCATCCGTTCCGGCGCGGGCGGCCCCGCCTATTCGGCGTCCAAGGCGGGCGTGATCAACCTCGCCGCCGTCTCCGCGCAGCAACTCTCCGAAACCGGCGTGCGCGTGAACGCCATTTGCCCCGGCCTCACCGAAACCGGGATGACCAAACCGACCTTCGACTATGCCAAGGCCAAGGACGTGATGCACAAGATGGGGCGCTTGAATCCCCTGCGCCGCGCCGCGCAGCCCGAGGAGCTCGCCAATGTCGCGCTGTTCCTCGCGTCCGACCTGTCGAGCTACGTCAACGGCCAGGCGATCGCGGTCGATGGCGGGCTCTCCTCCTCGCACCCCGTCACGCGCCAGCTGCCCGGCCAGACCGCGGTTTAGGAGACGATCATGCAGTATCGCGAACTCGGCGACAGCGGCATCCGCGTGTCGGAAATCTGCCTCGGCAGCTGGCTGACCTATGGCGTGGGGGTGGAAAGCGAAGCGGCGCGCGCCTGCCTCGACCGCGCCTTCGACGAAGGCATCAACTTCATCGACACCGCGAACATCTACGGCCGCGGCGCCGCCGAAAGCTTCCTCGGCGAAGCGCTGCGGGGCCGCGCCCGCGACAGCTATGTCATGGCGACCAAGCTGTTCTGGCCCATGACGGAAAGCGACAAGGGCCTGTCGCGCGCGCAGGTCGAAAAGCAGCTCGACGCCAGCCTGAAACGGCTGCGCACCGACTATATCGACCTCTATCAATGCCACCGCTACGATCCCGACACGCCGATCGAGGAGACGATGGGCGCGCTCAGCGACGCGGTGCGCAGCGGCAAGGTCCGCGCCATCGGCTTTTCGGAATGGTCGCCGCAGAATATCCGTGACGGCCTCGCCGTGTCCGGCAGCGTCAAATTCGTCTCCAGCCAGCCGCAATATTCGCTGATCTGGCGCCGGCCCGAGAGGGAAGTGTTTCCGCTCTGCGCCGATAACGGCATCGGCCAGATCGTCTGGTCGCCGCTGGGGCAGGGCGTACTGACGGGCAAGTACAGGCCGGGCGAGGCGCCACCGTCCGACAGCCGCGCGGCCAGCGACGCGATGAGCGGCTGGATCGACGGGCTGATGACCCCGCCACTGCTCGAAGCGGTGCAGCGGCTGCGTCCGCTCGCCGAGGAGGCCGGCTGTACCATGGCGCAATTCGCGCTCGCCTGGGTGCTCCGCGATTCCCGCGTCACGTCGGCCATCGTCGGCGCGAGCCGGCCCGAGCAGGTCAGCGACAATGCCGCCGCGAGCGGGCTCAGCATCGATCCGGCGTTGTTCGCGTCGGCCGAAGCGATCATCGCGGGAGCGCAAAGCCAGTGACCCTGACCGTCGGCGACCCCCGCGAACTCGGCTTCCTGCCCGAACGGCTGGCGCGCATCCCCGCCTACCTGAAAACCAAATATCTCGACACCGGCCGCATGCCGCATGCCGCCCTCCTCATCGCGCGTGGCGACGAGGTCGCGCATCTGTCGCTGCAGGGCGACGCGCGGCCGGGGCAAGCCCTCGCCGAGGACACGATCTACCGCATCGCCAGCATGACCAAGCCGATCACCTCGATCGTCTTCATGCAGCTGGTCGAGGAAGGAAAGGTCGCGCTGTCGCACAGCGTCGCGAGCTTCCTGCCCGAATTCAAGAACAGCGGCGTGTTCGTCGCCGGCGGCGGCAACATGCCCTTCGTCACGCGCCCGCCGGCGTCCGACATGCGCATGGTCGACCTGCTGCGCCACACCAGCGGGCTGACCTACGGTTTCCAGGAGCGCACCCCCGTCGATGCCGCCTATCGCCGGCTCAAGATCGACGATTTTTCGTCGAGCCGGACGCTGGACGAATTCGTCGCCGCGCTCGCCGAACTGCCGCTGGAGTTCGATCCCGGCACCCGCTGGAACTATTCGGTTTCGACCGATGTGCTCGGTGCCGTCATCCAGCGCATCGAAGGCAAGCCGTTGGCGCAGGTTTTCGACGAGCGCCTCTTCGCGCCGCTGGGCATGACCGACACGCATTTTCGGGTACCTGACGGGAAACAGCGCCGCATCGCCGACTGCTACGCCTTTCACCCGAGGGACAAGATGCAGCCGTTCGATGGCGGCCAGGACAGCCGCTGGTTGCGTGACGGGCGCATGCCCTCGGGCGGCGGCGGCCTCGCCTCGACCGTGCCCGACTATTACCGTTTCTGCCGCATGCTGATGAACGGCGGCAGCCTCGACGGCACGACGATCGTCGGGCGAAAGACCCTGGAACTGATGACCGCCAATCATCTGCCCGGCGGCCGCGACCTGACCGAGGTCTCGCAGTCGCTGTTCAGCGAGGCCGACAATGCCGGCGTCGGCTTCGGCCTCGGCTTCGCCTGCACGATGGACCCGGACAAGACGCTGATCCCGGGCTCGGCGGGCGAATTCTATTGGGGCGGCATGTTCTCGACCGCCTTTTTCGTCGATCCGGACGAGATGATCAGCATGGTTTTCATGACCCAGCTGATGCCGTCCAGCACCTATCCCGTGCGCCGCGAGATCAAGACCATGCTCTACGCCGCGCTGGCCGACTAATGGAGAAGACCATGTCCGACACCCCCCAATCGGTAACCACGCAGAACGAGGGCGACGTTCGTGTCGTCATCGTCGATAATCCTCCGGTCAACGCGCTGAGCTGGCATGTGCGCCAGGGGCTGCAGGATGCGTTCACCGCCGCGATCGCCGACGACGGGGTCAAGGCGATCGTCCTGCGCTGCGACGGCGCGACCTTCATCGCGGGGGCGGACATCACCGAGTTCGGCAAGGCGCCGCAGGGGCCGGATTTCAACGCGGTGCTCAACATGATCGAGGCGAGCCCCAAGCCGGTCGTCGCCGCGATCCACGGCACGGCGTTGGGCGGCGGGCTCGAAACCGCGCTGGTCTGCCATTACCGCATCGCCGTCCCCTCGGCGAAGCTCGGCGTGCCGGAGGTCAAGCTCGGCCTGCTCCCCGGCGCCGGCGGCACGCAGCGGCTGCCGCGCATCGTCGGCGTCGATACCGCGGCGCGCATGGTCTCCTTGGGCGATCCGCTGTCGGCGGGGAAGGCGTTCGAGGCAGGGCTGGTGGATGCGCTCGCCGACGAGGGCAGCCTCGCCGAACAGGCGATCGCCTACGCCCGCGAGTGCATCGCCAAGGGGCCGCGCCCGTCGCGCGAGCGGCCGATCGTCGGCGACGCATCGGGCATCGAGGCGCTGAAAGCCGCGAACGCGCGCAAATGGAAGGGCTTTGACGCGCCCTATGCCAATCTTGCCTGCGTCGAGGCGGCGACGCGGCTGCCGTTCGACGAGGGCCTCGCCTTCGAGCGCACCGAATTCACCAAGCTGATGTTCGGCAGCCAGTCCGCGGCGCAGCGCCACCTGTTCTTCGCCGAACGCCAGGCGGCCAAGATCGACGGCCTGCCCAAGGACATCGCGCTGCGACCCGTGAACAAGGTCGGCGTGATCGGCGCGGGCACCATGGGCGGCGGCATCGCGATGAATTTCCTCGCCAAGGGCATTCCGGTAACCATCGTTGAAATGGCGCAGGATGCGCTGGATCGGGGGGTCGGCGTCATCCGCAAGAACTACGAAGCGAGCGCCGCCAAGGGCCGCTTCACGTCGGACCAGGTCGAGGCGATGATGGGCGCGCTCACCCCCAGCCTGGATCTCGAAAGCCTCGCCGACTGCGACCTCGTCATCGAGGCGGTGTACGAGAATATGGAGGTGAAGAAGGAGCTGTTCGGCAAGCTCGACCGTATCGCCAAGCCCGGCGCGATCCTCGCCAGCAACACCAGCTACCTCGACGTGGACGAGATCGCGGCCGCTACCTCGCGGCCGCAGGACGTGGTGGGCATGCACTTCTTCTCGCCCGCCAACGTCATGAAGCTGCTCGAGGTCGTGCGGGGCGAGAAGACGGCGCCGGACGTGCTGGCGACCGCGATGGCGACCGGCAAGCGCATCGGCAAGGTCGCGGTGGTCGCGGGCGTGTGCCACGGCTTCATCGGCAACCGCATGCTCA
>CBDUBN010000052.1:0-13460 GCA_965365395.1 uncultured Sphingomonas sp. | reverse complement strand
ATCTGGCCGACGACGAACCCGCGCCCGCCGAGGAACCACCGCCCCCACCAGATGCGCCCGCCGATCCGCCAGGCTAGACTATCGCGCGCCCTGTGCGATCGCCTCGGCGGCTTCGCGTTCCACCGCGGCGGCGAAGCCCGGCCGCGCGGTCATCGCCGCCAGCCATGCGCCGAGCCGCGGGGTCAGATGGTGGGCAAGGCCGCTCGTGCGCGTCAGATACAGGGCATAGGCGATACAGATATCGGCGACGGTGAAGCGGTTCGCGCACAGATAGTCGCGGTCGGCCAGCCGCGCATCGACCTTCGCCAGCCGCTTGCCGAACCAGTTGCCATAGGCGTCGCCCGCTTGCGCCAGGCCGCGTTCCGGCTCGAACAGCGCGAAACGCATGCGCACCGTCTGCGGGAAGGTGAGCGTGGCATCGGCGTGGTGCAGCAGGTCGAGGAACAGCGGATAGTCGGGCTCGTCCGGCAGCACGGCGAGCGCGCCCGCGCCGTGCCGGCCCGCGAGCAGCTGCGCGATCGCGCAGGATTCGGTCAGCAGCATGCCGCCGTCGACCAGCGCGGGCACCGTGCCGAGCGGATTGACCGCGAGATAGCCCCTGGCGCGCACGCGCGGCGGGAACGGCAGCATGACGAGCGGCAGGTCGATCCCCGCCTCCGCCGCGGTCCAGGTGCAGCGCAGCCCGCGCGATCCTTCGCAGGTGTAGAGTATCATGCCGCCAGACTAGCAGCCCCCCGCGCGATGATAAGCTGGATTGTCGCGCCGCCGCTGCTAGGATGCGCTGGCGCTGCCGCATGAGGGCCCGAACATGGTGAGAGCCGCCGCCGTTGCCGCTTCATTCGCCGCCGGCGTCCTGTCGGCCCCGACGTTCGCCCAGCCGGCGGGTGACTGGGAGCAGGCGGGTACCCGTGCGATCGACCCCGCCAGGGGCAACGAGATTCTCTTCCTGTTCGGCGACGACCGGCACCGCGAAATCCGCCTGTGCGCGGTGAACGCCGACCTGTCGGTACTGAACGTCGCCATCAGCTACGCCAGCGGCGAATCGCAGGAGATCGCGACCCGCTTCGTCATCGCCCGGGGAAGCTGCAGCGAAGCGCTCGCGCTCACCGCGCGCCGGCGCTCGATCGAGCAGCTGGCGCTGACCTATACACCGTTCACCGCATCGAACGGCACGCCGCGGATCCGGGTGGACGCACGATAGGCGATATTCCCGAGAAAGCTGGTGACCCCTACGGGATTCGAACCCGTGTTTTCGCCGTGAGAGGGCGACGTCCTGACCACTGGACGAAGGGGCCGCGCGCGCCTTGCGCAATGCGGACGGCTGGTGACCCCTACGGGATTCGAACCCGTGTTTTCGCCGTGAAAGGGCGACGTCCTAACCACTGGACGAAGGGGCCGAGCCGACGAAAAACGCTGCTTGGCAGGCGCGCCCATTAGGCGGCGCCGCGCCATGGGTCAAGCCGGGACGGGCGGCGGGGCGGGGGTGGCGGACGCCATCGCTCAGTCGGCGAAGGCGGCATCGTCGAGGTGCAGTTCGGCCGCCTGTCGCCCGTTCCAGTCGTCGCGTTTCACGCGTCCCGCGAGCCACAGCCGGCGCGACGCGCCCGCGCCGAGCAGCGCCTGGCCCATGGCGCTGTCCCCGCTCCTGAAGGCGATCGCCTTGAACGACTTGCCGTCGTCGCCGGCGGCGACCAGCCGCACATGGCCGTTGCCCACGATGCTCGCGTTCACCAGCCGCACCGGACCCGTGGCGACGCGGGGTTGCGACCAGCCATGGCCATAGGGGCCGCCCGCCTCGATCGCCTCGGCGAAGCGCGCATCGATGCCGCCGGGCGCCAGCAGCGCGTCGAGCGATAGCGCGCGCGTGCCCCGCGCCGCAGCCACGTCGCCGTCCAGCCGATCGCACAGCCAGCCCGTCAGCGCGGGCACGCCGCCCGCCGCCACCGTCAGTCCGGCCGCCATCGCATGGCCGCCACCCGCGGCGAGGTATCCGGCATCGCGCGCGGCGATGATCGCGCAACCCAGATCGACACCCGGTATGGAACGCCCCGAACCCTTGCCGACGCCGTCCTCGCCAAGCGCGATGACGATCGCGGGCTTGCCCAGCCTTTCCTTCAACCGCCCGGCGACGATGCCGATCACCCCGGGATGCCAGCCCTCCCCGGCGACGACCGCGACCGGCGCGTTGGCGCAGCCGGCCGAGAGCGCCAGCGCCTGTTCGGTCACCGCGGCCTCGATCGCGCGGCGTTCCTCGTTCAGCCGGTCGAGCTCGGCGGCGATGGCGCGCGCCTCGCCCGCATCCTCGGTGACCAGCAGGCGGACGCCGAGATCGGCCTGCCCCACGCGGCCGCCGGCATTGATGCGCGGCCCCAGCGCGAAGCCCAGTTCGTGCGCGCCCGGCGCGCGCGTCAGCCGAGCGACGTCGGCGAGCGCGGTGAGCCCCACATTCTGCCGGCGCGCCATCACCTTGAGCCCCTGCGCGACGAACGCGCGGTTGAGCCCGTGCAGCCGCGCCACATCGGCGACCGTGCCCAGCGCGACGATATCGAGCAGCGCCATGAGGTCGGGTTCGCGCGCGCCCTCGAAATGGTCGATGCGCCGCAGTTCGCGCACCACCGACGCGGCGAGCAGGAAGGCGACGCCGACCGCCGCCAGATGACCATGGCCGCGCCCTTCCGCGCATTCGTCGAGCCGATTGGGGTTGACCAGCGCTAGGGTGCGGGGAAGCTCGGGCGAGCATTGGTGGTGATCGACCACGATCACGTCGAGCCCCGCATCGTGCGCGGCACCGAGCGCGGCGAAGGCCTGCGCGCCGCAATCGACGGTGACGACGAGGTCCGCGCCCTCGTCCTTCAGCCGCACCAGCGCCTCGGCCGACGGCCCATAGCCTTCGAGCAAGCGGTCGGGGATATAGGGGCGCGCGGCCAGCCCCAGGTCGCGCAGCAGACGGATGAGGAGGGCCGCGGAAGTCGCGCCGTCGACGTCGTAGTCGCCATAGACCGCGACGCTTTCCCGGCCGCGGATCGCGCGCACCAACCGCTGCGTCGCCGCGTCCATGTCCGCGAAGATCGACGGATCGGGCATGAAGCCGCGCAGCGTGGGGTTGCGGTACCGCTCCAGCTCGTGGCGCGGCGCGCCGCGGCTGAGCAGGATGCGCGTCACCAGATCGTCGGGCTGCAGGCGCTCGTCGTCGCTGCCGCCGCGCCAGCGCCAGGCTTGGCCCGACAGCGAGCGCGCGACGCCCAGCGCGGGCGGGCCCTCTGCCCCGCTCATCGCGCGGCGAGCAGCGCGTGGCGCAGCGCGCGCGCGTCGTCCAGCGCGATGGCGGCGATGCGATGCTGGTCGGCCCCGCCGCCGGGCACGCCGAGCACCAGCGTCGCGAGCGACAGCCGTCGGCTGAGCGGGCCGATGGCGATATCGACGCTCTGTATGTTGCGCGCGGGCAGCATGATGTGGCTGCGGCTGAGGAAGCCGTCGGCGATATGCAGCAGCCGCCCGTCGAAATGCCAGCGCCGCCCGCGCCAGTCGAGCCAGCCCAGCAGCAGCATGAAGGCCGCGCTCGCGCCCGGGAAGATCGCGATCCAGCGCAGATCGACACGGGTATCGATCCCCGCGCGGATATCGGCGGGCAGCAGGCCGGCGACCAGGACGATCATGGCCGCGGCCGCGGCGAGGATGGCCGGCGTCACCAGCGCGTGCGCGAAATGCGACCGGTGCCAACCGGTCGTCGCGCCCTCCTCCAGCCCAGCGCGATCGATGGCCAGTTCGCCCAGGATCGTATCGGTTTCCGTGAGCCGGGCGAAGGGCGCGACCTGGTGCGCCTTCTCCCCCGCGCCGTCGCCCGCGAGGCTTTGCAGGTGCAGTTCGAACCAGCCGAGGCGCCGCCGCAACGGACCCGTCGAGAGAATAGCGGCCTGGACCCTGGCGACCGGCAGGGTGACGTCGGTCTTCGTGGTCAGCCCGCGGCGGCGGCGCAGGCCCCGCTCGGTCCGGTCAAGCCGGAAGCCCGCGTCGCGCAGCACGGTGCGCACGATCCCCGTCAGCGCGCCGAGCAGCAGCACCGCCATCAGCCCGCCGACGATCGAGATCCAGCGATGCGCGTTGACCCAGGCTTCCAGCCCCAACGAGGCGGCGATATCGCGATAGAGGTCGATGTTCCACGGGTCGAACGGAAGGAAATTGTCGACCTGGCTGAGCAGGCCGCCGATCACCGCGAAAATGGCGAGGCTGAAATTGAACAGGCCGGCAAGAACCAGCCGTTTCGCATCCATCGCGAAGATGACCCGGCCTTCGACGTCCGGCGTTGCCGCGGGCATCGCCTCTGCCGGCGCGTCGGACGCTGCGGGGGATGCCGGCGCGGCCGCGCGATGGGCGCGGATATGGCGGCGCAGCGCCTCCGCCTCGGCCAGCGCGATGGCGTCCAGCCGCGCCTCGTTATCGTCACCACCCGACGATCCGGTCTCGAACGCGACCTTGGCGAGGCCGAGCGCGCGATGGAGCAGGCCCTGCTCGATGCTGACATCCTGGATGCGGTCGAACGGGATGACGCGCTGCTGCCGGTTGAGGATGCCGCTGGAGATGCTGACGTCGTCCGCGTCCACGGTCCAGCTGAAACGGCTCCACGCCAGCCAGCCGAAGACGAGGTGGACCAGCGCGTAGAGGAGGATCGCGGGCGCGATCCAGCGCGCCTGGCCGGTGACGCCCAGCGCCGCGATGGCGGGGATGAGGTTGAGCGAACGCGGGCCCAGCTTGACCACGTCGAGCAGGAGCGTGAGCGCGTGCAGCCGGCGCGGCTGGCCCATGAAGTCGCGCCCGGTCCGCGCGCGCCCGATCGCCGCGTCGTTCATGCGAAATCGGTTTGGATATGCCGCCGGATGGTGTCGCGCATCGCCTCGGCGGTTGTGCGCGAAAGGCCCGGCAGTGTGACGATGCTGTTGTGCGTGCCAGCGGTGTGGACGACCAGGTGCGCGACGCCGCACAGACGCTCCATCGGCCCCTGCCCCACGTCGATATGCTGCACGCGTACGAACGGCACGAGCGTGTCGGTGTGAAAGGCGTAGCCGCGCACCACGCGCAGATCGTCCTCGCCCAGCCGGTAGCCCCAGCGCGCATATTGGCGGGCGGCGGTCACCGTGATGGTCAGCATCGCCAGCAGGACGAACAGCACCGACAGCGCGCCCCACGGCAGGCCTGCGCGGCGCAGCAGCAGGAGATCGACGGCGATCGCGATAGCGGCGAGCGGCAGCATCGTCATCGCCCAGCTGAGCCGCAGCAACGTCCGGTATCCGGGTTCGACGGGGGTTATGTCCCCGTTTTCGCTGCTGTCGGCGTCGTCCATGCCCCGGCTTTAGGTCAAAGCCGGCGACCGGTCCACAGCACACGCCCGACGATATCGACGCCGGCGGGGTCCACCCCCTCGTCGGTCGGATAGGCGGGATTGTCGCTGACGATCGCGATCGTGCCCCGGCCCCCGGCGCACAGGATGCGTTTGACCAGCAACACGCCGTCGCGCCGCAGCACGTAGATCCCGTCGCGCAGGCGGTCCCCCGCATCGCCGCCGTCGACCATGATGTCGTCGCCATGCGCCAGCGTCGGGGCCATCGAATCGCCCTCGACGCGGATCAGCGACAGCTGCCCGGGGCTCGCCGACAACTGGCGCAGCCAGCGCTCGTCGAACGCCAGCAACCCCTCGGTGCGGTCGTCCTCGCCCAGGCCGCCCGCGCCCGCCGCGGCGCCGATGTCCAGCCGCGGCACGGTGAACAGGCCGCCGGCCCGGCCTACGCCGTCCCGCCGTGGCCCGCCGAGCAAGGCCTCCTCGACACGAAAATAGCTGGCGAGGATGCCGCGCTCGCGCTCGCCCAGCCGCCGGGGAGAGCCGCGCTTGATGAACTGCTGGATATAGGCCGCATTGCGCCCGACCATTCGCGACAGGCTGGTGTAATCCTCGCCGCGCTCGGCGATCAGCCGGTCGAGCGCCTCGCGCGGGTCCTCAAGATGCGCCTGAACCATAGGGCGACATACCGCTAGGATTTTTCCTAGACAAGTAGGAAAGCGCCCAGCATCTGGGTGCTACGCCGCGACTCCGGTCGCCCCCCTGATAGCAATCAAGGAGCAGATGCCATGCCGCCCGACCGCCCTCTCGTCATGACCGTCGAGCGTTTCCTGCGCGAAAGCGGTATGGCGCCGACGTTGCTCGGCCGCCGTTCGGTCAACGATCCCCGGCTGGTGCACGACCTGCGCAATGGACGCAGCCCGCGCATCGAGCTCAGATGCCGTGTGGAACATTTCATGAACAAATGGCGTGCCGAGCGCGACGCAGAGGGGGAGCAGAGGCGATGACGGGCAATCGACGGACGGCCGAACGTCTGGTGGCGGAGGTGCTCGCACTGGCGGGACCGGGCGCCGAACTGGCGAGCGCGACGGAACGCGAGTGGGCGAGCGTCACCTTCAGCGGCGCGCGCCACCGGATCGAACTCGCGTTGCCGGCGAGCGATCCCGACGCGCCGCTGCCGCCCGCGCTCGCGCGAATCGGCGATCATGAATTCGATCTGGGAGGGGAGATCGTCGCGGACTGCGCGGTGACGATCGGCGCGCGTGCCCCCGGCACCCCGGCGATGCGCAGCGTGCGCGTGGACCTGTTGACGATCGTCGCCGACTAGGCCGGCCGTTCGCGACGATCAGACCGCGCGCAGATTCATCTTGCGCAGGGTGGAAAGCGCCGCAGCCAGCGCCGGGTCGTGGGGAAAGGCGGGGTCGCCGGCATCGACGGCCAACGGCGCCTCCGCTTCGGCCGGTGCCGGGGCGCCGGCCGCCCGCCGCGTCAGTCCGCTTTCCAGCCGCGCGATCAGTTCATCGAGCCGCGCCGCCGACAGGTCGAGCGGGGCCGGCGCGGCGCGCGGACGCGGCGCGGGCTCGGCCGGGTCGGGCACGATCGTGGGCGCCGCCTCGACCGCGGCATCCCGTTCCCAGTCGTCGGGCGAGGGCGGCGCGAGGTCGTAGGCCTCGATGGGAATGAAGCTGGAAAGCGGTTCGGCATCGCGTGGGCCCGCTGCCGCTATCGGCGCATCCTGCGCGGCCGTTTCCTCCTCGGCGGGAACGAAAGCCGCGTCGAGCAACAATTCCCCATCTTCCTCATCGCCGTGCGTCGACAACGGCCGCCAGCGCCCGTCCTCCTCCACCGCCTCGATATCGCGCGCCGCGGAAAAGGGGCGGCGCGCGGGCGCATCGGGATGGCGATCGACCGCGCGCAGGTCCGGCGCATCCGCCTCGTCCTCCGCGCGCGCGCCGCGAAAACGCGCGACCAGATCGGCGAGGCCATGGTCGGAAGGCACCACGCCGAACGCCTTGGCGAGCGCATAGCCCAGCACCCCCCCGAACAGCGCGAGCGCAAGCGCGGCGATGATACGCGCGGTCGTGCCCAGCGGCGGCGCGGCGGCCGGCGTCAGCAGGTCGAGGTACAGCTGAAACGAGATCGTCTCCAGCCATGCGATCGGCACGAGCAGGCCGACCAGGCACAGCGCCGCGGCGCCGATCGCGGCCACCCCGCCCGCGCCGAACGGCAGCGCCAGGCCGGCGGGCTCGCGCTTGATGCTGTAGCTCAGGTTCATGCCGTCCCCATGGTGATGCCGTGCCCCGCTACGCCGGCGTCGCCGCTGCGTCGACGCCCCAGCAGCTGCTGGTAAACCGGTTCGTAACGGCGAATGTTTGACGACCAGTTACGCTCCGCCGCGACGAACGCGCGCGCCGCCGTCCGCCGCGCATCCCAGCCGCGCCGCGCCGCATATAGCGCCAGCACCGCGCGCGCCAGCGCGGCGGGGTCGTCGCTCGCGAACAGGCTGCCGGTGACGCCGTCCTCGATCAGCTCCCGATGCCCGCCGACATCCGATGCGGCGACGAGCCGCCCCTGCGCCATCGCCTCCAGCGGTTTGAGCGGGGTGACGAGCTCGGTCAGACGCATCGCCTTGCGCGGATAGACGAGGATGTCGATCAGGCTGTAATAGCGTTCCACCGCCTCGTGCGGCACGCGGCCGACGAAGCGGATCGCGGCGGAGGCGCTCGACGCCGCCGCCGACGCGCGCAGGCCTGCCTCCATCGGGCCCCCGCCGACCAGCACGAGCTTGAGCGAGGGCCGTTGCGCGACCATCGCCGGCATCGCCGCGATCAGCTGGTCGATCCCCTCATAGTCGTAGAAGCTGCCGATGAAGCCGATGACGTCGCTGCCCTCGATATCGAGTGCGCGCGCCAGCGCATCGTCGCGCGGCCCCGGATCGCCGAACAGCGCCATGTCCACGCCGTTGGGCGACACCAGGATGCGCGCAGAATCGATACCGCGCGCGATCAGGTCGCCGCGCAGCCCGTCGCAGATCACCGCCACCGCATCGGCGCGGCGCGCCGCGCGCGTTTCGAGCGCGCGGATCAGCCGATATTTCAGCGTTCCCTCGCGGCCCGTGCCGTTGCCGACCGCCGCATCCTCCCAGAAGGCACGGATTTCGTAGATCAGCGGCAATCCCCGCCGTCGCGCCACCCGCCCGGCGGCGAGCGCGCCCAGCACCGGCGAATGCGCGTGCAGGATGCAGGGCCGGAATTCGTCGACCAGCGCATCGACGCGCCGCTCGAGCGCGCGCACCTCGCGCCACTCGCGCAAGGGGCTGGGACCCGCAGGTGTCCCCGGCGTCCGGTAGAAACGCAGGCCGTCGACCGCCGCGCCCATGCCTGCGTCCGCGTCGTCGTTGCCCGGCTGCCGCTGCCCGGTCACGCCCGCGACGTCCCACCCCAGCGATCGCTGCGCCGTCAGGATCGCGCGCGTGCGAAAGGTGTAGCCGCTCTGCGCGGGCAGGCTGTGGTCGAGGATGTGCAGCACACGCGTCATCGCCAGCGCATCTGGCAGGCAAAGTTTAAGCGCGCGTCAACCCCGCTTGCGCTAGTCGCTGCGCCATGATCGACGGCTTCGCCATCCTGCTCACGCACATGCTGCTGCTCGTCGCCTTTTGGCGGCTGCGCGGCCGCGACGATCTGGACGACGAAACCGCTCCCGGCATGGTCGCGCCGACCGGCTTCGCCCAGCCGCCGCCCCGCGACTGACGCCGCCGGTGCGCGACATCTTCTTCCTCGTCTTCCTCCTCGCCATCCTGGGGATGGCGATCCGGCGGCCGTTCCTGTTCGTCCTCGCCTTCTGCTACGTCGACATCGTCGCCCCGCAGCGGCTTAGCTTCTTCCTGCTCAACAAACTGCCGCTGTCGCTGATCCTCTTCACGCTCGCCGTGCTCAGCTGGCTGATCGTCGATGGCAAGCGGGGGATGCGTTTCGATTGGCTGCAACTCGTGCTGGCGGCGCTGCTCGGCTATTGCGCGATAACCACCTTCAGCGCCGATTTTCCGCTCGATGCACAGGAAAAATGGGCTTGGGTGTGGAAGGCGCTGGTCTGGTCGATCTTCCTGCCGCTCACCCTGACGACGCGGCTGCGCATCGAGGCGCTGGCGCTTACCCTGGTGCTGAGCGCGGGCACGCTGGCCATCGCCGGCGGGCTGAAGACCGCGATGGGCGGCTCGGGCTACGGCTCGCTCCAGCTGCTGCTGGACGACAACAGCGGCCTGTTCGAAGGGTCGATCTTCTCGACCGTCGCCATCGCCATCATCCCGCTGATCCTGTGGCTCGCGCGTCACGGTACCGTCTTCCCGCCCGCCCGCACGACCTGGGCCTTCGCGCTCGCGCTCGTCTTCGCCTGCCTGCTCATCCCCATCGGCACGCAGGCGCGCACCGGCCTCGTCTGCGCCGCGCTGCTGGCGCTGCTGGGCCTGCGCGACGCAAAGCACCGCATGGCCTATCTTGGTGGCATCGGTGCGTTGCTGCTCGTCGCGCTGCCGCTTGTCCCTGCCGCCTTTTCCGCGCGCATGGACACGATCACCAATTTCCGCTCGGACGAATCCGCCTCCACCCGCCTCGCGGTCTGGGCCTGGACGTGGAACTATGCGCTGGACCATCCGCTCGGCGGGGGGTTCGAAGTCTATCGCCAGAACGAGCTGCAGGTGAGCAAGGTCGTCACCGCCGAAACCGTCGGGGGCACCACGACGCGCGAGATACAACCCTACACCGACCGCGGCCGCGCCTTTCACAACAGCTATTTCGAGATGCTGGGCGAACAGGGGTTTCCGGGGCTGGCCCTGTGGCTCCTCCTCCAGATCACCTGCCTCGTTCGCATGACGCGGCTGCGCGCGCGCCACAAGCACGGCGGCGAGCCCTGGGTCCGCCCGCTCGCCACGGCCCTGCAGGGCGGGCATATCGTCTATCTGCTCGGCGCGATGTTCGTCGGCATTGCGTTCCAGCCGTTCATCTACATGCTTCTCGCCTTGCAGATCAGCTTGTGGACCTACCTCAAACGGCGCGAGGAGGAGGCGCGTTGGCGCCCCATCGCGCATGGCGTCGCCCCCGCCCCGATGGCCCCGCCCGGCGCGACGCCCGCGGGCGCGACGATGTGGAAAGCGGGCGGCTGATCGCGCCTGCTGGCCTGTTCACCCCATTTTTCGTAACGATCGCGTCCGCCGCGCGTTGCGCCCACCTTCGAACGACCACCACCGGACCAGCGCCTTGATACCGATCGTCACGAGCCTCACGACCACCCGCACGACACGCATCGAACCCGCCAGTGCGATGAACGAAGTCCGTGCGAGCTACGCTTACATGCTCGACTGGCTGCGAATGCACTGGCTGGAAATCGCGATCGCCGCCGTCGCCGGCATCGCGCTGTACCTGGGTTTGCGCTTCATACGCCGCCTCGTGCGCCGGACGGCGGTGAAGCAGAGCGACGCGCAGGGTCTGTGGGCGACCACGCTGCGGGTACTCGCGCGGACCAAGCATTTCTTCCTGATCATGGTCGCCGCGCGGCTGGTGGCGGGTTTCACCAACCCGCCCGCGGCCGTCGACAGCATCATCCGCTTCCTGTTCATCGTCGCCGCCGCCTTCCAGGCCGCGATCTGGGCGCGCGAG
This sequence comes from uncultured Sphingomonas sp., assembly GCA_965365395.1. Taxonomy (GTDB): domain Bacteria; phylum Pseudomonadota; class Alphaproteobacteria; order Sphingomonadales; family Sphingomonadaceae; genus Sphingopyxis. Next base: position 2,477 of record CBDUBN010000052.1, on the reverse strand, counting down.
GTGCTGATGAGCATCGTGCGCCATCGGGCGCAGGTCGGCAATCACGAGGTGCTGGGGAATGCGCTGCAGCTCATCAACGTCCTCGTCACCATCGCCTTCTTCGCAATCGCCGCCATCGTTTCGCTGGACAATCTGGGGGTCAATGTCACGGGGCTCGTCGCCGGTCTCGGCATCGGCGGCATCGCCATCGGCCTTGCCGCGAAAGGCGTGTTCGAGGACCTGTTCGCCGCGCTCGCGATCATCTTCGACCGGCCGTTCAAGGCGGGCGACACCGTCAGCCTGGGTCAGACGACGGCCAAGGTCGAACGCATCGGCCTCAAATCCACGCGGCTGCGCGCGCTGACGGGCGAGGAGGTGATCGTCTCCAACACCAACCTCCTAAATCAGGAGGTCAAGAATTTCGCGAGCGTGCCGCGCCGCCGCATGAGTCTCGACTTCGGCGTCACCTACGAAACGCCGCGGGAAAAGCTGCGCGGGATTCCGCTCATGGTCCAGGCTATCGTTGAGGAGGAGTGCGGCCACACGCTCGTGCGCTGCGGCATGGCGCGCTTCGGCGACTCGAGCCTCGATTACGAGCTCCAGTTCGACGTGTTCGACCATGATTACGCCGCCGTCTTCAACGCCCGGCACGAGATCGCGATGCGCATCATGGACCGCTTCGCCGCGGAAGCCATAGCCTTCGCCTATCCGGTGCAGGTCGGCTATGTCGCCGATCCCGACGGGACGATCGTGTCGCCCTACCCACCGGCGCTTGCAAGCGCCGACGTCGAAGCTACGACCAAACCGGAGATTTGATAAGCGCGGCCAATCTCGCCTACAGCGGGCGCGACACGCCGACCGATTCCGCGAACGCGCGGCGGCGAACCGCAAGGGAGCGCGCCATGACCACGTCGATTTCACCGCAGGAGATGCAGGGCCGCGTCGGCCAGTTGCTCGGGACCTCCGAATGGCTGCTGGTCGACCAGGCGATGATCGACAAGTTCGCCGACGCGACCGGCGACCACCAGTTCATCCACGTCGACGCGGAGAAGGCGGCGATGACCCCGTTCGGCGGCACCATCGCGCACGGCTTCCTCACCCTGTCGCTGTTCCCCGTGCTCGTGGCGAAGTCGAGCGTGCCGCGCGTCGAGGGCGTGAAGATGGGCGTAAACTACGGCGGCAACAAGGTGCGCTTTCTCAGCCCCGTCCGTTCGGGCAAGCGCGTGCGCGGGGTCTTCACGCTGCTCGAACTCGAGGAAAAGCGCCCCGGCCAGTGGCAGCAGACGCTCGACTTCACCGTCGAGATCGAGGGCGAGGACAAGCCCGCGCTTAAGGCCGAATGGATCAGCCAGTTCTTCGTCTAATCTTCCCTCTTGCGCAAAAGGACGCATCCCATGCGTGACGCCGTCATCGTTTCCACCGCCCGCACCCCGCTCGTTAAGGCGGGCCGCGGCGCATTCAACAACACGCCCTCGGCCACGCTCGGCGCTTTTTCGGTGAAGGCTGCGATCGAGCGCGCGGGCGTCGAGGGCGGAGAGATCGACGACGTCATCATCGGCGCGGCGATGCAGCAGGGCAGCCAGGCGCCCAACGTCGGCCGCCTCATCGCGCTGCGCGCCGGCCTGCCCGTCACCGTGCCGGGAATGACCATTGACCGTCAGTGCTCGTCGGGCCTGATGACCATCGCCACCGCGTCGAAGCAGGTGATGATCGACCGGATGGACATCGTCGTCGCCGGCGGGGTCGAATCCATCTCCAAGATCCGCGGCGACAAGCTGTTCATCGAGCCCGACCCCGAGCTGCTCGCGATGCACAAGGACACCTACATGCCGATGATCGGCACGGCGGAGGTCGTCGCCAAACGCTATGGCATCAGCCGCGAGGCGCAGGACGAGTACAGCCTGCAATCGCAGCAGCGCACCGCCGCCGCGCAAGCCGCGGGCAAGTTCGACGACGAGATCGTCCCGTGCGAGGCGACGATGGCGATCGTGGACAAGGAGACGAAGGAGGTCAGCTACAAGAGCGTCACCGCCACTCGCGATGACTGCAACCGGCCCGACACCACGCTCGAAGGACTCGCCAGCCTGAAACCCGTCATGGGCGAAGGCAACACCATCACCGCGGGCAACGCCAGCCAGCTCTCCGATGGCTCGTCGGCGTGCGTGGTGATGGAGGCCAAGCTCGCCGAGCGCCACGGCCTCTCCCCGCTCGGCCGTTATGTCGGCATGGCGGTCGCGGGGACCGAGCCCGACGAGATGGGCATCGGCCCCGTCTTCGCCATCCCCAAGCTGCTCGAGCGGTTCGAGCTCGGGATGGACGACATCGGCCTGTGGGAGCTGAACGAGGCGTTCGCGGTGCAGGTGCTCTACTGCCGCGACAAGCTCGGCATTCCGAACGAGCTCCTCAACGTCAACGGCGGCTCGATCTCGATCGGCCACCCCTTCGGCATGACCGGCGCGCGCTGCACCGGCCATGCGCTGATCGAGGGCAAGCGCCGC
>CBDUBN010000051.1:0-13652 GCA_965365395.1 uncultured Sphingomonas sp. | reverse complement strand
TGCATGCCGGGGACGACGTGCAGCTCGGTACAGCCGCGGTGCGCGACCTCGCTACCGATCAGTGCCTCGGGGATCACGCCGATGACCTCGCCGCCCGCCGCCAGCGCCGCGTCCGCGACCGCGCCCATCAGCCCGAGCCGGCCGCCGCCGTAGACGACACCGATGCCCCGGTTGGCGAGATCGGCGCCGACCGCGCGGGCGGTTTCGATATAGAGCGGGTCGGACGGGGTGGCGGAGCCGCAGTAGATGGCGAGGCGTTTCATTCGGTTTAGCCCCTCCCCTCGCGGGGAGGGGTTGGGGTGGGGACGGTGACGGCGCGCGCCATGCGCGATAGGCCCACCCCGCTGCGACTAGCCAGCGAGCTGGCAAGTCTCACTGCCCCTCCCCTAGAGGGGAGGGGTTGCGTCGTTTGTAACGGGATCACGCCAGATCCTCGAGCATCAGCCGCGCGGTCGCCTTTGCGCTGCCGACGACGCCGGGGATGCCGGCGCCGGGGTGGGTGCCGGCGCCGACAAAATAGAGGTTGTCGATGGCATCGTCGCGGTTGTGCGTGCGGAACCAGGCGCTTTGCGTGAGCAGGGGTTCGAGGCTGAAGGCGCTGCCCAGATGCGCGTTGAGGTCGGTCGCGAAATCCTGCGGCGTGTAGTGGAACTGCACCACCACCTTGTCGTGGATATCGGGGATGTTCATCCGCGCGCCCACCACGTCGAGGATGCGGCGCGCATATTTCGGGCCCATTTCCGTCCAGTCGATCGGCAGTTTGCCCATGTGCGCGACGGGGGCGAGCACATAGAAGCTGGCGTGGCCGGGCGGTGACATGCCGGGGTCGGTGATGGTCGGATGGTGGAGGTAGAGCGAGAAATCGTCGGGCAGCACGCCGTGGTCGTATATGTCGGCGAGCAGTTCCTTGTAGCGCGGACCGAAGATGATGGTGTGATGCGCGATATGTGGAAAATCGCCCTTGAGCCCGAAGTGCACCACGAACAGCGAGGGTGAGAAGCGCTTCTTGGCCAAGCCGCGCGCGGCGCGCTTGCCGCGGGCGGAGGTGGAGAGCAGGTCGCGGTAGCTGTGCATGATGTCGGCGTTGGTGGCGACCGCGTCGGCCTCCGCGCTCCAGCCGCTCTTCGTCGTGACGCCGGTGACGTGATCGCCGCGCGTCGCGATCCGCGTGACGGGATCGTCCAGCCGCAGCACCCCGCCCAACCGCTCGAAATGGGTGACCATGCCGGCGATCAGCGCATTGGTGCCGCCGCGCGCGAACCAGACGCCGCCGTCCTTCTCCAGCTTGTGGATCAGCGCGTAGATGCTGCTGGTATTCATCGGATTGCCGCCGACGAGCAGCGTGTGGAAGCTGAACGCCTGGCGCAGCCGTTCGTCCTCGATATAGGAGGACACCATCGAATAGACCGAGCGCCAGGCCTGATATTTGGCGAGCGCGGGCGCGGCGCGCAGCATCGAGGCGAAGTCGAGGAAGGGCACCGCGCCGAGCTTGATATAGCCTTCCTGGTATACGCCGGCGCTATATTGCAGGAAGCGTTCGTAGCCCGCTACGTCCCCTGGATTGAAGCGCGCGATCCCGTCCATCAGCACGTTCATGACGTTGGTGTAATCGAGCTCCGATCCGTCGGGCCAGTTGAGCCGGTAGAAGGGCTGGACCGGCATGAGTTCCACATCCTGCGCCATGTCGGAGCCCGTCAGGTCCCACAGTTCGCGCAGGCACGGCGGATCGGTGATCACGGTGGGGCCGGCGTCGAAGGTGAATCCGTCGATCTTCCAATGATAGCCGCGGCCGCCCGGTTTGTCGCGGCCCTCCACCACGGTGGTGGCGATGCCGGCGGACTGGAGACGGATGGCGAGCGCCAGCCCGCCGAAGCCGGCGCCGACGACGATGGCGGTCTTGGAAGACATGGGAATCCTGGACTATTCGCGGCGCAAGATAGCGCGCACGGCGGCACTTATGGGGACAGGCGGACGACCCGACAAGACCCTTAACCGATCGGGAAGCGTCGAGCGGCCGGCGTAAAAGCGCTCCACGAGCGGGCGCGGCAGACGGTAGAAATGTTCGAGCACGCGGTAGCGCTGGTCTGGCCGGGCGGCGTGGAAGAGCATGGTGTCGAGCAGGCGGTAGAAACCCCCGCCGTCCCACGCGGCGCGCGCCGCGGCGCGGGTGGTGGCGGCGAGATCGGCGTGCGGCCAGCCCCGCGCCAGCGCGAGCGCGGTCCGCACGGCGTGGGGCAGCGAATAGCCGGTGGTGGGGTGGAACATCGCGGCGCGCGCGCCGACGCGGGCGACGGGATCGGACGCGGGCCACACGCGATCGAAGCTGCCGCCGGTGACGACCGGGAGGACGCCGGTTTCCTCGCGCGCGATGGCGGCGACCGACCACCCCCGCGCCGCGGCATAGGCGGCGATGCGTGCCGCGATCGCGTCGCGGTCGAGCGCGGGATCGTCGCTGTAATAGGTGTCCTCGACGAACAGCTGGCTGGGACCGAAGGGCAGGACGTAGACGAAGCGGTAGCCGTCGATCTGCTCCACGGTCGCGTCCATGACGATCGGACGCGCAAGACCGTGGGGCGCGCCGAGCACCAGCAGCTGACCGACGAATTTCTGCCAGCCGCCCTCGATGCCCGCGACCTCCGGCCCGGGGCCGCGCGCGTCGAGCAACGCGCGGGCGGGGATACTGTCGCCATCCGCCAGGGTGGCGGCGGTGGGGCTGAGCGCGGTGACGCGGATGCGGTCACGCGCGCGCGCGCCCAGCACACGGCGCAGTTCGGCATCGAGCGTTTCCGACGTGATGCTGGCGTAGGGGGTTTCGAGCGTGCGCCGCCGGCGCGGGAAGGCGATGTCGTAGGCGGGCCAGCGGTGCGCGACGAGCGGGGCGACGAGGTCGTGGCCGTCGGCATCGAGATCGGACGCGAAAAAGGACCAGATGTGGTTGCCGCCGAAGCTGATGCCGCCGTCGACGAGCTCGACGCGCACGTCGGGTCGGTGGCGCGCGAAGGCGAGCGCGACCAGCGCACCGGCGAGGCCGCCGCCGACGATGAGGAGGTCGGGCTGGTTGCTGGGGGAAGTTGTCACGCCTGCCCCATAGCCCGCAGCCCTGAGCCTGTCGAAGCCTGTCCTGAGCGACTGCCGCAGGCGGACAGTCGAAGGGGGCGCTTACCGGTCAAGCGCCCTTCGACAAGCTCAGGGCTACGGAAGCGGTGACAATGTAGACCCGGCGCAGGCCGGGGTCCATCATGGGCCCAAGCCGCTTGACCGGACCGCGGCATAATCGGCAGCCCCTGGTGATGGACCCCGGCCTGCGCCGGGGTACTTGGTGCCGCCTAATAGTTGCGCTGGATGCGGACGTTGATGCTTTCGTCGTTCAGGGTCGAGATGGCGGCGAGGATCGCGAGCCAGCGGGTGACCTGATATTCGACGCGGGTCGCGCTGTACCCCTGCCCGTCGGTGATGATCTCCACGAACACGCGGCGGGTGATGTACTTGCCCGCGGCGACGCTGGTGCCCGAGCCCAGTTCGGTGTTCGCGGGCAGGATGCGCAGCCGGTCGAGCCCGGTCGCGCGGCGGATGGCGTTGATGGGATCGAGCCCGCCGTCGCCGCCGCGCAGGGACGCAAGCGCGATGCCGAGCTGCGCCGCTTCCGTCACCGAGATGTCGGTGATCGAGCTGCCGAACAGGATGCGCGAGAGGAGCTCGTCCTCCGGCAGCGCGGGCGTCGAGGAGAAGGTGATTTCGGGCCGCTGGCCGGTGCCGCGCACGTTGATCTGCGCGTCGATGCCCGCGACATCGTCCACCGCGACGATATCGAGCACGGGGTCGGCGGTGTCCCCGGTGAAGCGGATCGTCCCTTCGCGCAGTTCGAAGCGGCGGCCGGCGAAATTATAGTCGCCGCGCACCAGGCGCGCGGTACCGACCACCGCGAAATCATCGACCGGCCCGCGCACCGCCACGTCCGCCGACCATTCGCTTTCGAGACCGAGGCCGGTCACGTCGAAATTGTTGCGCGCGCGCACGCGCACGTTGAGGTTCCACGGCGCGCCGGCGGCGGGCGGTTCCGGGCGGTCGGCGGGGGCGTTGCGTTCGACCACGTTGATGACCGGCAGCGCCTCCGCCGCCGTCGCCCGGCCGAGGCGGAAGCTGCCCGAGTTCATGACGAAATTGCCCGAGATGGTGCCGCCGGCCGCGCCGCTGCTGAACAGGCGCGCGGGACCGGTGACGCGCGCGGTGAGATCGTCGCGGCGGATGAGCAGCGCATTGTCGGCGCGCAGGCGCAGGTCCATGCCGAACCCCTCGCGCGCGGAGAGGTTGAAATCGCCCTCGCCCGTCACGCGGCCGCCGCCCGGCGTTTCGCCGGTGACGCTGCGCAATTGCAGGCGCGAGCCGTCGAAGCGGCCGACGGCGGAGAGATTGGTGACGATGGTGCCGGTCTGGAAGCTTTCGAAGCGCGCCCCGCTCGCGCGCAGGCTGCCGCGGATCTGCGGGTCGGCGAGCGTGCCGCTGGCGTCGGCGACGATGGCGACCGGGCCGGAGAGCGCATAGCCCTCGATCCCCGTCAGGCGCCACAGCGTGCCGACCTGGCCGTTGTAGCGCAGGTTGGCGCGCAAGGGCGCGTTGGCCACGCGCGCGACGAGGTCGTCGCCGCCGCCCAGCGGCGCGGTGCGCCCCTGCGCGCGGCCGATGGTGCGTCCGCCGGTGGCGATGACCGTGCGGAAGGCCATGGCATCGCGGGTCAGCGCGGCGTTGAGGCCGATGTCGAGCGGGGTGCCGCCGTCGGTCAGCCCGGCGCGGGTGAGGTTCACCAGCCGCAGCTGCGCGGTGCCCGTGGGCGCGCCCGCGCCATCGGCATAGGTCAGGCGCCCGTTGGCGCGCCCGCCGAGGCCGAGCGTCGGGTAGGCGAGGTCGAGCAGCGACAGCGGCACATTGTCGAGCGCGGCGTCGATGCTGGTGGTGCCCCCGCCGAACGCGCCCGACAGGCGCACGCGGCCCCCGGCATAGGTCAGTTCCGTCGGCTCCAGTCGCCAGGCGGCGCCGTCGCGGCGGATGACGGCGGGGCGGGTGAGGCGCAGCGGCCGGTCGGCCAGCGTGCCCGCGCCGCTGATGCGGTAGCGGTCCGGCGTGATGCCGGCGGCGAACTGGAAGGCGAAGCCGCGGCCGCGCGCGCCGGCGATGCTGCCGCGCACGGTCCCGCGCCCGTCGACGAGCCGGGCGTTGCCGGCGACGCGGCTGATCGAGAGCGTGCCGCGGCGCAGGCCCGTGGCCTCGAACGTCGCGTCGACGTCGGTGCCGGCGGGGTCGAGCAGGATGGTGGCGTCGAGCTGGCCGCGGCGCAGCGAGATGGGCGGCGGCCCCGCGAAGCGGGCGTCGCGCGCGGTGAGCGCGACGCGGATCTGCTGGATTCCGCCGACGACGGCGAGCGTGACGGTGCCGTCGATCCCGCCGCCGGCGATGACGAGCGTGCCGGCGAGCCCGCCCGTGACGACGGCAAGGCGACCGCGCGCGAGCGTGTTGCCGACGGCGAGGCGATCGATCTCTATGACCGTGGTGCCGCCGCTGGGCAGGAGGATGCGCCCGCTGGCCGTGAAGGCGCCTAGGATCGAGCCGCCGCGCGCGGTGAAATCGAAGCCCGAGGCGGTGGGCACCAGGCTGAGCGCGACGTTCGACAGGCCGGCGGAGGCGAGCGGGCTGGCGAGCCGCACATCGACGCGGGGACGGTCGATCGGCCCGTCGAGCGTGACGACGACCGGGCCGTAGCTGCGGTGGTTGCCGCGCCCCTGGAGCTGGAAGGTGCCGTCCGCGCGGCGGATGCCCTGGCCGGTCAGGGTCAGGAGCGGCGATGCGACCCGCAGGTTGGTGAAGCGGATGATCCCGTCCGGCCCCATGCTGAGGCCGGTGGTGACCGTGGGCAGCCCACCGGTCAGCGTGCGCAGGAAGCCGTTGTCGAGCCGGCGCATGGTGGCGCGCGCGGTACCGGCGATGCCGAAGCCGCCGCCGCGCGCGGGCCGGACCGAGAGGTCGGTGAGGAGATCGACGCGGCCGAGGCCGGCGATCTCGATCCCCGGCAGCGCGCCGTCGAACGCGGCGAGATAGTCGCCGGTGGTGAAGTTGGCCATGACCGCGAGACGGCCGTCGAGCCCCGCCGAGCGCAGGCGCAAGAGATCGGAGGTCAGCACATTGTCGCGATATTGCAGCACGCCGTCGGCGCTGAGATCGCGCACGATCCCCTCCGCCAGGGTACCGATGCCGGTGACGCGCGCGACGCGGAGCGACAGCGGCACGCGGGTGGTGGCGCCGCCGGCGAGGCCCGCGCCGCGCGCCTCGATGCCGTCGAGCCGGGTGGTGCCGAAGGCGAGCCAGGGCGCGGTCAGGCGATATTCGAAGCGCGGCGCGGTGAAGCTGCCGTCGAGGCGCAGCGCGAGACGGGCGTTCTGGCCCGTCATGTCGTCGAGCAGGAGGCCGGGATTGCGCAGCCACAGGTCGGCGCGCAGGCCGTTGAAGCGGCTGTTTGCAAGGTCGACGCCGCCGGTCGCGTCGAGCTGCAACGCGGCGCCGACGAGCGCGACGCGGCCGTCCCAGCGGCGATTTTCGAACGTGCCCGCGACGTCGACGGCGATGCCGCCGGGCGTCAGCCGGTCGACGATGCCGCTGGCCAGGAGATCGGGGCGGACGCGGCCCGCGGCGGCGTAGCGGCCATCGGTCGCGGTGAGGCGCAGGCGAGCGAGCGGCTGGCCGCCCGCGTCGGCGAGCAGCGCGCCGGTCCAGCGTTCCCAGCTGCCCTGCCCGCGCACGACGCCGGTGACACCGGTCGGCAGCCCTGCCATCGAGGCGAGCACGCCGCCGGTCGGCGCGACAACATCCGCGTCGATATCGAAGTCGCCATCCTCCGGCGCGGCGACCAGCGCGACGCGCAGGCGATCGTTGCCGGTCAGCAGCCGCGCATCAAGATCCACCCGCGCGGTGCCGCTGGCGACGTCCGCGCGGCCGGTGATGCGCGCGCTGTGCGCGGTGGCGTCGCGGCTGGCGCGGCACCCGGCGGGGACGGTGCGGTCGGCGGTATCCCCCCCGCTCGCCGCGCTCGCCATCGCCCCGTCCGTGACGGGCGGGAGCAGGACGGCGCAGCCGAGGTCGAGGCGGTCGACACGGAGGCGGCCGAGCGCGATGTCGAAATCGGGAAGGAGCGGCTTATCTTCCGTCGAAGGAATCAGCGCGGGCAAGCGGTGGAGGCGGCCGCGGGGTACCTCCAACCGGTCGATGCTGAGCCGGTTGCGGGTCACGAAATCGAGCGGATGCCAGTCGAGCCGCGCGACAGGGATACGCAGGAATTCCCCCTGCGGATCGAGCAGCCGCACGTCGCGCAAGGTGGCGTTGCCGTAGAGCGAACCATCGATGCGGCCGATGCGGATTTTCAGCCCGTTCTCGGGCGCCAGCGCCTCGATACGGTCGGTGACGAAGCGCCGGCCGGCGCCGCTGTCGAGCACGACGCCGGCGAGCACGACGAGCGCAACGAGGCCCAGGAGGAGGAGCGCGATCCACCTGGCGACGCGCCGCCAGGCCGGCCGGCGCGGCCGCGCGGCGGGTGTGACGGCTTCCTCCTCGGCCATCTAGAAGGCCTGACCCAGGCTGACATAGACCGCAATGCGGCTGTCGCCCGGGCGGGGATTGAGCGGCGTGCCGACATCGACGCGCACCGGGCCGAAGTTCGTTGCGTAGCGGATGCCGACGCCCGCGCCGACGCGAATATTGCCGAGTTCGCTGAAGCTGGGCAGCGCGGACGGATAGACGTTGCCGGCGTCGATGAAGGGCACCACCGAAAAGGCGCCGAACGCCCGTATCCGCGCCTCGGCCGCGAGCTCGAACAGGCTGGTGCCGCCGATGGGATCATTGTCCGGCGCCAGCGGTCCGATGCGCTGGAAACCGTAGCCGCGCACCGAGCCGCCGCCGCCGGCATAATAGCGGCGCGACGGCGCGATATCGTCCCGGTCCGCGCCGACGATTGCGCCCGCGCGCGCGCGCGCGGCGAGCACGATGCGTTCCGACACGGGCAGGTATCCGGTCGCGTCGAACTGCGCGCGGACATAGGGGCGCGTGCCGTTGTTGAACGAAACCTCCGGCGCGACCCGCGCGGTCAGCCGATAGCCGCGCGTGGGATCGAGGAGGTTGTTCGAGCGGTCGTAGGTGACCAGGCCGAACGCGCCGCCGATCACGTAGCGGCGCCGCTGGTCCACACCCAGCGCGGGGATGAAGGCGAGCTCGTCGGTGCCCAGCACCTCCGCGCCGAACGCCCAGGACCAGCGTTTCTGGAAGATGAGCGTGGTCGCGCGCTCGAGCCGGCCGGAGAGGTGGATCGTGCGCGCGTCGAACGCGTCGCTGTCGATGTTGCTGGCGAGCGCCTGCACTGTCAGCACGCGGTCGCGGGCGAGGAAATTGTTGCGGCGGTAGGTAACGCTCCCCAGCTGTTCGCGCGTGCCGGCGATGCCGCGCAGAATCAGCGCGCCTTCGGGCGGGAACAGGTTGCGATGCTCCCAGCTCGCCTCGGCGCGGAACCCCTGGCCGCTGGAAAAGCCGATCAGGCCGGCGAGCGTGCGCGGCGGCGCGGGCGTCAGGTCGACGGTCAGGTCGACGGTGCGGCCGTCGGGGTTGGCGACCGGCGCGATGCCCACCGACGAGACAAGACCCGTGGCGATGAGCGCGCGGCGAAGATCGTCGGTATCGGACCAGCGGTAATATTCACCCGGATCGAAGCGGGCGATGCGCTGGATATGGCGCGCGCCGAGCAGGCCGCCATCGTTGGCGACGATGCTGCCGAAGCGCAGCCGCGCGCCGGGCGTGACCGGCTGGTCGAGCACCCCCTGGCGGACGTCGTGGTCGATCGTCACCAGCTCCTCGCCGACCTGGCCGAAGGGATAGCCGGTCTCGCGCAGCTCGAACTGCAGGTGGCCCTGGGCATCGATGATGTCGTCGGCGACGATGAAGTCGCCGGCGCGCAGGGGCTCGCCCGGGCGTGCCGTGCCGTCGGGCTCCGCGGTCTCGCTGTCGCGCGCGTAGAACGGAGCAAGGCGGGCCGCCTCGTCCGCGCCCGCGGCGGCGAGGCCGGGCAGGTTGACCGCGGTGTAGGTGTAGCGCGGCCCCGCCTCCACCCCGAAGCGGATCCGCAGCCGGCCCGCCTCATTGGCCACCGCGCTGGTCACGGTGGCGTCGTAATAGCCCTCGTTGCGCAGCATGCGGTCGAGCAGTTCGCTGTCCTCGCGGATGCGGCGGTTGATCTGCGCGCCGTTCGCCGGCTCGTCATCCTCCGCGCGCAGGACCGACAGGCCATCGAACCGGTCGCGGAATCGCGCATCCGCGATCTCGCCGAATTCGGTCAGGCTGACCGAGTAGCGCAGCGCCTCCGCGGCCTCGACGGTGGCGGGGCTGTCGCCCGCGCCCTCGGCGACCAGCGTGCCGTCGGATGGCACGTCCGGCTCGGCGACGGCGAAGGGATCGGGTTCTTCCCCTTCCGCGAGTTCGACGGCCGGCAGCTCTTCCAGCGCGGCGAGCGGGACGGCGGGATCGGGCCAGTCGACCTCGATCGCGTCGTCCGGGAAGGCGGGCAGGGCCGCGTCGGGATCGAGATCGGGCGGCAGCGCCTCGTCGATGGGGCTGAGCGGGGGGAGCGTATCGAGCGCGTCGAGCGCGTCCGCATCCTGCGCCGCCGCCGGCGCGGTCGGCGCCGCGCCGAGCATGCCGATCACCAGCAGGGACGCAACTGCGGTTCGTACGGCCAACGGCACAGATTCCACCAGCAGCGCCGCCGCGGCGCCAGCCTATCGCGGATGCCCTTTGCGCAAAGCGGGCACCGTTACAAGCCCGCGGGGCGTAACGATCCGCCTATAGCGCGGCATTAAGCCGGGCGACCATGCTGTGCACCGGATGCTGCGCGGGCGGTGCGGCATCGGCGCCCGCGTCGAGCGCCGCGACGCGGGCATGCAGCGCGATGCTCTGATCGATCAGCGCGCGCGCGCCGGCCGGCAGCGCGGCGCGCACCGCGGGGTCGCACGGCGGCGAGGGGCCCAGCCGGTTGTGGTCCGCCAGCGCCGCGACGGGCGGCAGCTCCCCCGCGGCGATGGCGCGGCGCATCAACAGCCAGGCGATGATGTGCATCAGCCGGGTCGTCAGGCGCAGCGATTCGCACGACAGTGCGATGCGCAGGGACGGATCGTGCCGCCCGGCCCAGTGGAACAGGGGGTCCGCGGCGTCGCTTTCGATGTCGCGCGCGGCATCGTCGATGATCGACCCGGTACCGCGCGCGCGGTCGAACCAGGCGCGCGCCTCGTCCGCGAGCAGCAGCGCGTCGGCATAGGCCGCGTCGATCACAGCCGCGCTGATGCCGGCGTCGCGCGTTGCGAGCGATAGGTGCATGAACAGGTGGTCCCTGGCTGTAGCCCGCGTCGCTCGCATGGCCGGGCGCGGCTGGCAACGGGGAAGCGCGCTGGCGCTGTCCCGTTTCGATTCAGGTTCGGGAGGCTCAGGCGATGATGTCGGGGACCAACCTGTCCTCGAGCCAGCCGATCTCGTCGCGCAGCCTGAGCTTGCGTTTCTTGAGCCGGGCGATGGCGAGCTGGTCGGGCACCGGGGCGGCGCTCAGCGCGACGATCGCGCTGTCGAGATCGCGGTGCTCCACACGCAGGAGTTCGAGCCGGCGATGCATTTCCTCGTGCGTCATGGCCCCGCCTGCTAGCGCGGCGCGAGCGGCGGCGAAAGGGTCCGCGGGACCGCCAACGCCTCGTCGCGGCGCAGGGCCATATCGGCGTAACATATGTGTAATGATGGGAGACAAGGCGGGCCCGGTGTGTTTCTCTAGGCGTCCGGGCCGAGCGCGGCGATGCCGAGTCGCATCATCGCCGGTGCCCGGCCGAGCCGAGAGGATATGCCCATGAGCAAAGTCGCAGTCGCCGGATCTTCCCACGCCGCCGCGCTCGCCGCGCGACACGCCGAACTGGAGGCGCGGCTGGACGCCGAGACGCGCCGTCCGCTGCCCGACGCGGGGATATTGGCGAGCCTGAAGAAGGCCAAGCTGCGACTGAAGGACGCGATGCTGGGACGCTAGCTTCCGGCGAGGCCGGGGGGGGTCCGACGCGGGTCGGTCCCCCTTGGCGTTCGTCCCCGTGTCCGTTTCCTCCGCCCCGGTGGCGCGCCGCCTAGAGGGTCGGCCGCCGGGGAGGCGGAGCGACCGGCCGCCGGCGCACCGTTACCGGTTTGCGCACGTCCTGCGGATCGATGGCGACGTCGAAAGCCATGCCGAACCGCCCCGCCTGCACCCAGACGACGCGGCCGGGAACGCTGCCCACCTGGCGCAGCGTGACGGTGACGGCATCGCCGATCGCCAGCTGTTGCGGACTTTCCGCGAGCAGGCCACCGGCGGAGACGTTGCGGATGACGATGTCGACGCTGTGCCCGGTGCGCGCGAGGTGCAACGCCGCCTTCACGAACATCGCGTCGCGTTTGGCGCCGCGCAGCGGGGCGGCGTCCACGCGGGCGTTGAGGCTGGGCCAATCCACGGTCAAAAGCGCCTCCTAAGCCTGGCGCCCACGGGGGCGCCCCCGCCGGTGGTAGCGAAACAGGTTTAGGGGAAGGTTAAGCACGGCGCGGGCGACGGGCCGGCGCGCGTGCTGATCGTCGCGCGGGACGCGCCGCACTCGTCGTCGCGCGAGAAGCGCTGCACTAGTCGTCGCGCGAGACGCGCTCGTTGCGCTCGTGCCGTTCCTGCGCCTCGAGCGTCATGGTGGCGATGGGCCGCGCGATCAGCCGGCCGAGCGAGATCGGCTCGCCGGTCACCTCGCAATAGCCGTATTCGCCCTCGTCGAGGCGGCGCAGCGCGCTGTCGATCTTGGCGATGAGCTTGCGCTGGCGGTCGCGGGTGCGCAGCTCGATCGCCCAGTCGGTCTCGCTCGCGGCCCGGTCGGTGAGGTCGGGTTCGCGGATCGGCGCGTCCTGCAGGCTGGCGAGCGTGGTTTCGGATTCGGCCACGATCCGGCGCTTCCAGTCGATCAGCAGGCGGCGGAAGAACGCCTGCTGCCGCGCGCTCATGAACTCCTCGTCGTCGCGCGGGATATAGCCGTCGGGGCCGGCGGCGCGGTCGGGCGACGGGCCGTCGAGCGCGCCCGCGGGGGCGCCGGCTCGATCGCCGGAAGAGCTGGTGGACGGCATGCGCGACTCGCTCCCGATGGGTGGCCCGATGGATGGTCCGAAGCCGGCTCGACCACGGCCCCGGGCCATGGCGACCATCGCGCCGGTCGACTGGGCTGCGCCTATAGCAGACGCATTTGCCCCCGCAAGCGGTTGCGCAGCGGCCGGAAACCGGGACGGCACCGCGCCTGGCCGTGCTAGATTGGGACAGGAACCGCGATGGCGGCCCCCAAATCGCGCGATGGTGCGGGTGCGGACGGTAATCAAGGTTAAAGGCGTTGCATCCATCGCGCCTTTGCGAGCATGTCGGCCATGCCCGGGTGGTCCCACCGTCCGGAAAGCCCCCGTACCGGAAGCCGGACCGTCTGGCATCCCATGGGACGGACGTAAAGCTGGTCGGGCGAGGCGGCGCCCGGAACGAGAGTGGTATCTATGTCGGTTCGGATGGCCCTGGCGAAACTGTGCGCCTGCACCTGCGGCGGCGCGCTGATCGGTGGCGGCGCGGTGCAGGTGTCGTCGACGCCGGTGCGCGCGTCCGCCAGCAACTGCTGCGCGGTCGCAAAGACGCGGTCGCGCGTCGTGCATCGCGCCGCGCGCCCGCACCGCCAGGTCGCCCGCGCCCGCAGCGTGCAGCGCGTGCGCCGGGTGGTGACGCGCCGCACGATCGTGCCGGGCCAGCCGACGATCATCACCCAGGCCGCGCCCTACGTCCGGCCCGCGCAGGGCGGCTGGGAAGGCGGCGGCGGCAGCACCCCGATCATCATCGGCGGCAGCGGCGGTTTCGGCGGCGGTTTCGGTGGCGGATTCTTCGGCGGCTTCTTCGGCGGCAGCAGCGGCGGCGGATCGAGCGGCAGCATCGTCGTCTCTTCGACCTCGACCGGCAGCACGTCGAGCAGCGGCGGCAGCACGTCGACGTCCAGCGGCGGATCGGGCGGCAGTTCGACCTCCAGCACGTCGGGCGGGGTATCGACCTCCACCGGGGGCGTCAGCACGTCGACGTCCACCGGCGGCGTGAGCACGTCGACCGGTGGCGTTTCCACCTCCACCGGCGGCGTCAGCACATCGTCCGGCGTGTCGACCTCCACGGGCGGCGTTTCGACCTCGACCGGCGGCGTCGCCAGTTCGTCGAGCAGCAGCTCGTCAAGCTCCTCGTCGTCATCCTCCAGTTCCTCCTCGTCCAGCTCGTCCTCGGGTGGGCTGTCCACCTCGACCGGGGGCATGGGCTCATCGGGCCATCCGGGCGGCTCGTCCTCCTATGGCGGATCGAGCCATGGATCGTCGGGGCATGGCGGCTCCACGGGTGGCAGCAGCGGCGGGTCGTCGAGCGGCGGGTCGTCCTCTTCGGGCGGCTCCTCCTCGGGTGGATCGTCGAGCTTCGGCGGTTCGTCCAGCTTCGGCGGATCGACCGGATCGAGCGGCGGCAGTTCCTCTTCCTCCTCGTCAAGCAGCAGCTCCTCCTCGTCGAGCTCGTCGGGCGGGTCGTCCAG
>CBDUBN010000050.1:0-13758 GCA_965365395.1 uncultured Sphingomonas sp. | reverse complement strand
GCGAAGCGGATCGGTCGCGGCGCAGCGGGCCCTCCCGCCCCTTGCCCGCACCGGAGCGTACCCGTCCACCGACCGCCGGCGACGTGGGGCTTCACGTCCCGCCCGCCGGCGTCAACGGGCGGGGGCCAGCCAGATCGCCCCGCCCAGCGCGAGTGTCGCGGCGACCAGCAGGCCGGTCAGCACGGCCATGTTGACCGGTCGCAGCGCGGCCACCTGATGCGCCTCCAGCTTGCCCATGATCGCCCGCGCGCGCCGGAACGCGGACAGGAAGATCAGGACCGCAACGACCAGGAACAGGGTCGCGATCGCGCGCGGCAACCAAGCCGGCTGCAGGGTGGTGAACAATGCGTTGAACCCCAGCGCTATGCCCACCGCGGCCATGCCGGTGCGCAGCCAGCCCGCGAAACTGCGTTCATGCGCCAGGACCGTGCGATCCTCGGCGAACGCGGTGCGCGTGTGCGCCAGCGCGTCCCGCTCCTCGCCGCTCACCGGGCGGGCACCAGGCCGGAGCCCGGCTCCGCGCTCGCGGCTGGGGCGCGGCTAGTCCGCACGCCATTCGTCCAGCGCTGCGCCGTCGCCGCTTTCGAATGCCACGCGGTCGAGCCTGACGGCGATGACGCACACGGGCGGGCGCTCGGCACCGCGCCCGCGGCAGGCGATCGCGCCGCCGCCGGGAAAGGCCGCGACGCGCCCCTCCAGGACCAGCCGGTATCCCCCCGGTGGCGGCGCGGTGCCGTCCGTCCCGATCTCGATCGTGCTGGCATAGGGACGGCCATTGCGCCGTCCGATACGCGATGAACCCTGCGCATAGACCGCCGCGAGTCCCATCGTCTGCGCCGCCGGCGGCTCGCTCGTCGCGGCGGGCGCGGCGGCCGCGACGGACGGGGCGGGCACTGCGGCGGGCGAAGCCGGCGGCGCGGCCGCCGCGCCGCTCCGGGCCACGGGGCAGTCGTCGAAACCCTGCCACGGGCGCGGCAGCCAATAGCCTTCGACCGCGTCGAACACGCCGGCATCGCCGACGTCCACCGGCGCGGATGCCCCGATCCAGTCGGCGGGTGACAGCGTCAGGCGGATCGCCGATCCGTCCGCGGTCCGCGACCAGTGCGGCAATCCGGCCGTGCCCGCCCCATCCGCCGGCAGGGGCGCGGAACCGGGGCAGGCAAAGGCGATGCGCAGGGCGAAGCTGCGATCGACCAGCGCGTCGGACGCCGGCGCCGCGCGGCCGCTGCTATGCTCCGATGCCGCCAGGCGCAGCGCCTCGATGATCCCGCGGCGATCCAGCACCGCGGGCACGGCGTCCTCGGGCGGCAGCGCGGTTGCCGCGGGCGGCGTGGGGGCGTCGGCGGTCGTGGCCTCCGGGGCGCGCTCGGTCCCGCAGGCCGCGAGGGCCAGCGCGAACGGCAACGGCCACCATGCGGGCCGCGCGCGGTCGTCCCGTCCGGCCCCGTGCCATCGATGCGCTGCTGTCCCGTTCGAGGCCATGGCCCGCTATAGCGCACCGAACGAACTTTGGCACGCGCGCACGCAAATGCTTGACGTGGGCGCGGGCTGCGGGTGTGCCTTGCGCGCATGAGCTTTCAACAGATCATGGCGCTGGTCGTCCTCGTGGCCGTGGTCGGCGTGCTGATCCACGGGCGCGTCCGGGCGGAGGTCGCCGCTCTGACCGCGGCGGCGACGCTCATGCTGCTCGGCGTGATCCGCCCGGTGGAGGTGCAGGGCGCGTTCGCCAGTCCCGCCATCATCGCGCTCGCCTGCCTGTTCATCATCGCGCATGCGATCGAGCTTTCGGGCCTGCTCAACCTGCTCATCCGCCGCGCGACCCGGCTGTGCGCGCGGCTGGGCGGCGCGGGACTGTGGCTGGTGATCGGCGCCTGCGGCGCGGCCTCCGCCTTTCTCAACAATACGCCGATCGTCGTGCTCGCCGCGCCGGTCGTCCGCGACGTCGCCCAGTCGCTTGGCCTGTCTCCCAAACGCTTCCTGATTCCGTTGAGCTATGTGACCATCATGGGCGGCGCCTGCACACTGATCGGCACCTCGACCAACCTCCTCGTCAACGACATGGCGCGCAACGCCGGGCAGCCGGTGTTCTCGCTGTTCGAAATCACGCCCGTCGGCCTCGTCGTCGCTCTGG
Source organism: uncultured Sphingomonas sp. (assembly GCA_965365395.1). Classification (GTDB taxonomy): domain Bacteria; phylum Pseudomonadota; class Alphaproteobacteria; order Sphingomonadales; family Sphingomonadaceae; genus Sphingopyxis. The sequence goes on along the minus strand of CBDUBN010000050.1, from coordinate 11,627 downwards.
CCGGCGGCCTCTACCTCTTCCTCTTCGGCGGCCGGCTCATCGCCGCGAGCAGCCGGCCCGGCACCGGGGCCGTCGTCGCCGGCGCGCAGGTCGACGATATCGTACCCGGCGGCTTCCACCCCCCTGAGACCGATCTCGGCGACGGCGATCTCTCCCCGGTCGATCGTCCGCTCGACGTGCGGCGGGCGCTGATCTCGCTCGGGGTGTTCCTGGCCGTCGTGTTCGCCGCGGCGCTCGGGATCACGTCGATCGCGGCCGCCGCCTTCGCCGGCGCGGTCCTGCTGATCCTGCTCCGGGTCATCAGCCCGGAACAGGCCTATGCCGGGCTGCGGCCGGAGGTGCTGCTGCTGATCGCGGGCATGGTCGTGGTCGGCCTGTCGATCGAGGTGACCGGTCTCGCCGCCAGCGGCACCGACCTGCTCATCGACGTCATCCGCCCGTTCGGTCCGCTCGTCGCGCTGGCGATCCTCTACGGCGTGGCCCTGCTGGCGACCGAATTCCTTTCCAACGCGGCCGTTGCGGTGCTGATGACCCCCGTGGCCGTGGCGCTGGCGGAAAGCCTCGCCGTCGAGCCGCGCCCCTTCCTGATCGCGCTGATGATGGCCGCGAGCGCGGCGTTCGCGACGCCCTTCGGCTATCAGACCAATGTGCTCGTCTTCCAGCTGGGCGGCTATCGATACACCGATTTCCTGTGGGTCGGCGTGCCGCTCAATCTGCTGACCTGGATCGTCGGCGTGGCCGCGATCGGCTGGTTCTTCCCATTCTAGCTGCGGGCACCTGCGGCTGTCCTACACGCTCCCGGCCTGTCAGGATGCGCGCCCGTTCTTTCGCATCGCGATCATGGCAATCCACCCCGCGCGCCCTTCGCGGCGCGCGTCGGCCCTCCAACATGGCAACGCCCGCGTAACGACCGCGCGCTGCACCGAATCACCTGCAAGTCATTGATCTGTCTGATGGGCACTTTCACAGCTATCGATCGAGCGCCACCTTCGATCGGCGTCGCGGCGTACCGTTTGTACCGCTAGGCCACCCGCCGCCCGAACCCCGCCGGCCGGCGCTGCACCAGCGGATTGGCCTCCGCCTCGATCGCGGCCAGCATCTCGCTGAACAGGGGACGCAGCTTTACCACGCGGTCGACATAGTCGTCCGGCGCCTGCCGCGTCTCCATGCAGTGGCGCGCATGCATCTCGATGTCCTCGGCGAGCTGCCCCAGCCGCTCCCCGCCGAACTGGCGCGCCTCGCTCTTCAGCGTATGCGCCGGCAGCACCAGCGCCGCGGCGTTGTGCCCGCGCATCGCGGCCTCGATCGCCTCCACCGACTTCATCCCGTCCTCGACGAAATAGCCCAGGATGCGGATAAAGGACCCGCCCAGCTGGCTGCGCGTGCGCGCGAACGCGGTCCAGTCGACCAACGGCAAACTCATGTCAGGCATGGCCCGTATCCCACGATGCATCGCCCGCCTGGTCCAGCGGTGTTCCTGCCCCGGCGTTACGCCGCCAAGGGTAAAGAGTGGGTTAGCGCGGCCGCTTGGGCGGACGGACGGGTCCGCGCGGCGATGCCGGCTTCACCGCGGCCCGCTGCGCTCCCCGCCGCGCAGGTCCGTCGCCGCCGCCCGGTCCGCGTTTGGTGGACACCCGGCGCGTGGGCGCGAAGGCGGACTTGCGCTCGGCATCGCCGAACGGGTTCTTGGCGGAGCGCAGCGTCAGCCGCACCGGCACCCCGCCGAAGCCGAGCTCGCGCCGGATGCCGTTGACCAGGTAGCGGCGATAGCTCTCCGGCAGCATGTCCACCCGGCTGCCGAAAGCCACGAAGCTCGGCGGCCTGAGCCGCGCCTGCGTGATGTAGCGCAGCTTGATGCGCTGCCCCTTGTGCGCCGGCGGCGGATTGGCCTCCGTCGCGCGCTCGAACCAGCGATTGAGTTCGCCGGTCGACACGCGCCGCGACCATTGCGTGCGCAGCTCGAACGCCGCCGCGATCAGCTGGTCGAGCCCGCGCCCCGTCTCCGCCGACACGGTCAGCAGCGGCACGCCCTTGACCTGCGCCAGCCCCTCGTCGAGCGCGGCGCGTACGCCCTGGTACAGGCTGCTCCCCTCTTCCGCGACGTCCCATTTGTTCATCGCGATGATCAGCGCACGCCCCTCGTCGATCACACGGTCCGCGATACGCAGGTCCTGCGCTTCCAGCCCCAGCGTCGCGTCGAGCAGCAGCACGACCACCTCCGCGAAAGCGATCGAATGCAGCGTGTCGGCAGCGGAAAGCTTCTCCAGCTTGTCCTGGATCTTGGCGCGCTTGCGCAGGCCTGCGGTATCGATCAGCCGCACCGGGCGCTGCGCGCCATCGGGCGCGGTCCACATCCAGTCGATGCTGATCGAATCACGCGTGATCCCGGCTTCTGGCCCGGTGATCAGCCGATCCTCGTCGAGAATGCGGTTGATCAGCGTCGACTTGCCCGCGTTGGGCCGCCCGACGATGGCAAGTTTGAGCGGCGCGGCGGGATCGAGTTCCTCCTGCTCCTCGGCATCGGCTTCGACCTCGGCGATGGCGGCCTCGATGCCCTGGTCCGGCTCAAGATGCGGCCGCAGCGCATCGAACAGGTCGACGATGCCGTCGCCATGTTCCGCCGACAGGCCGAACGGTTCGCCCAGCCCCAGCCGGTACGCCTCGTTGACGCCCTCCGCCCCCGCACGGCCCTCCGCCTTGTTCGCCGCCACGATGATCGGCGTCTCGCTATCGCGCAACCAGCGGGCGATCTCCTCGTCCACCGGCGTCAGCCCTGCGCGCGCATCGATCAGGAACAGCGCGACGTCGGCCATGGCGATCGCGGCTTCGGTCTGCGCGCGCATCCGCCCGGGCAGCGTCGCCGCGTCGTCTTCCTCGAAGCCGGCGGTATCCACCACGCGAAAGTCCATCCCGAGCAGATGTCCCTCGCCCTCGCGCCGGTCGCGCGTCACGCCGGGCGTGTCGTCGACCAGCGCCAGCTTCTTGCCGATCAGCCGGTTGAACAGCGTGGATTTGCCAACGTTCGGCCGCCCGACGATGACGACCGTGGGGAGGCCGATCCGTTTCATACTATCTGCCTATCGCCACGCGGTGATACGCCCGGCGTCGTCCATGACGTACAGCACCCCATTGGCGACGATCGGAGCAAGCCGCGTGCCGCCGCTGATCGGCGTCAGCGATGTGACGCTCCCGTCGTTCGGGTTGACCTGTGCCATGCGACCGTCCGTGCTGACCAAGATCAACCGGCCGCCCGCGAGCACCGGGCCGGTCCAGCGGATTGCGCCTTCCTCGTCCTCGACATCGCGCCAGCGCGGCAACTGGCCAATCCAGCGCAGCCGACCCGTGGCGCGTGCGATGCAAAAGATGCGGCCATCGTCGCCGACCACGAACACCCACTCGCCAGCCACCCAAGGCGTGGAAATGCCGGCGATGTTGAGTTCCCAGATGCGCTGGCCCGAAACCAGCTCATACGCCGCCATGCGCCCGCCCTGCCCGATCGCGAAGACGCGGCCCCGATCGATGACGGGATTGGCATCGATATCCGACAGCGTCGACACCGACATGGTGATGCTGGTACGCGCCAGCGCGTCGCCCCACAGCGGGCGACCATTCTCGTAACGATAGGCGTTCAACTCGCCGCTGGAATAGCCGGCGACGATCGTGCCCTGTCCCGCAGCCGGCGCGGCAACGCCGAACACACTGCCCGGCGCGACCGATCCCGCTTCCTGCCACTGCACAGCGCCATCGGTGATGCGCAGCGTGAAGAGCTGGTTGTCCTGTCCCATGACGTACAGGTTGCCGAAGGCCAGCGTAGGCGCACCGCGCAATGGGCCCGAGGGACGCACCGTCCAACGCACCGCGCCCGTCGTGGCATCCAAAGCGGCAACATCGCCCAGCCCTGACGCCGCATACACCGTGCCGCCCTCTGCGCTGACGCCGCCGCCGAAACGCGCACGCTGCCCGTCGCGCTCGCTATCGCCGATCTTCATCGACCAGCGTCGCGCCCCGGTGCCAGCGTCGAATGCATGCACGGTCGCCTCGGTATCGATCGCGAACAAGGTGCCGCCCGATACCACCGGCGCGGAAGCCAGACGCGCGCGATTGGTGCCGCCATTGATCTGCGCCGTCCAGACCTGGGCGAGGCTGGAGCCCAATGTGACATGGCCTATCGACTTCGCGGCATTGCCGCCGGGTTGACCCCAATCGGCATTCGGAACTGCAGGCGGCAGGATGACTTCCAGGCCGGCAATAGCGGGATCGACCGCCAGTGCATTCTGTCCGGCAAGAATGGGTACCCGATTACCTACCGTCGGGGTCGCCGCCGGGCCGTTGCCTCGCAGGATTCCACAGCCGCTCAACACAAGCGCGCCACCTGCTGCCAGCAGCACGGTCTTAGGAGCCAGCCGCATCGTCATTCCCCACTCTTGGTCACTGCCGCCGCCTGTGTGGCAGCGTTGCTGTCGCTTACAGCGTCGACGCCGAGCATACCCGCCATCTGAACTGCACGCGACTTTAGACTTTCCGAAACATCATCGGTCTCAACGATTCGCTTGTACAACAGGCCGGCGGCGCGGTCGTTTCCACGCTTCAATTCAGCCAGCGCCGTTAGTTCGGCGGCACTGGCGAAGGCAGGGCCAGGCGTCGCCACCAGATGCCGCAGCCGCGCGATGACGGTAGCCGGCGGAAGACTGTCGAACTGGCTAAGCATCTGACGCAATAGCGCGACGTCGCGCAGTATCTGGTCGCCATCCGCTGTGCCGGCCGCGGCACCGAACCGAGCAGCCGCCGTAGCCAGATCGCCTTGCGCCTGCGCGGCATTGCCCTGCAGCATCAGTGCGAGCGCGCGATAATTGCCGTCCTCTCCCTTTGCCAGCGCATCAGCGGCCGCCGCCGCGGCCTTGGGCCGGCCCTGCCCCATTGAGTCCAGAGCGGATGACAACTGTGTGCCGCGCTCGCCCGCGGCTGCCTTTTCGCGGCTCTGCCAGAATAGCCAGGCGGCAAGCGCGAAGAGCGCGATGACGATCACCCCGAGCAGAATGCGTCCGTACTTCTGAACAAAATCGGCCGCGCGATCCGCACGCACCGCATCGTCAACCTCGCGGCTGAACATGTCCGGGCTGCCGGGGGGCAATGCCATGGAAGATCCTCTGATTGCGCGCCGCTGCGCGCCCGTTCGAAGTGTGGCGGGTTCCTTAGCCGCCGCGTCCCCAAACGCCAAGCGGCGCGCGACCGCCTATCCTTTGGGTTGGTAGGTCTGATCGCGCGTGGGAAATGAACGGTCCCTGACCTCGGCGGCATAATCATTGACCGCAGCTTCGACGAAGCCGGCCATGTCGGCGTAGCGTTTGACGAAGCGCGGCACCCGGTCGAACAGGCCCAGCATATCCTCGGTCACAAGTACCTGTCCGTCGCAACGCGCCGAAGCGCCGATACCTATCACGGGGATAGACAAGGCTTCGGTCATTGCGACGGCGATCGGTTCCACTACGCCCTCGGCGACCAGCGCGAAGGCGCCGGCCTGTGCAACCAGTTGCGCGTCGCTCAGTATTTTCGCGCGCTCCGCCTCGCTGCGCCCGCGCGCGCCATAGCCGCCAAGGATGTTGACCGCCTGCGGCGTCAGGCCGACATGGGCCATCACCGGGATGCCGCGCTCGGTCAAGAAGCGGATCGTCGGCGCCATCGCCGCGCCGCCTTCCAGCTTCACCGCGGCGCAGCCGGTCTCCTTGAGGATGCGCGCGGCGCTGGCGAAGGCCGCCTCCGGCGACGCTTCGTAGCTGCCGAACGGCATGTCGACGACGACCACACTGTGGTAGCTGCCGCGGACGACCGCCGCGCCATGCGCGCACATCATCTCGACACTGACCGGCACCGTAGATGGAAGGCCATAGATTACCTGCCCGAGCGAGTCGCCGACGAGCAGAAGGTCACAATGCGGATCGAGCAACTGCGCCATGCGCACGGTATAGGCGGTGAGCATGACCAGCGGCCGATCGGTTATGCCATTCACCTTGCGCGCCCCGATCGCGGGCACGGTCAGCCGTTTCATCGGCGCCGGCGTCGGATTGGCGCGGCTGGTGGAGGTGTCGATCGTGAACGTTGTGGACATGCATGCGAGCCTAGCTGCGTCGATGTCGAGGTACCAGTGCAGCGTCGCAACGATCCGTACGGAGCGTTAGCATCTACCGGCTATCACAGCGGGATCGACTGCCTAACAACGGGATGAACGATGACCGACGCCAATTTCGAAACCAGCTGCGACCGCCTGTCCGGGATTGTCGACGAGGGTCAGTTTGAACGGTTGCGCTGGGCGCGCAACGAGGGCCCGATGCTCGCCCGCCTGGTCGAACTCGCTCACGGCGCCATCGCGGACAGGCCTGATTTCGCGCTGGTCGAAGAGGGTGCATCGCGTGACGAGAAGCGCTTCGTCCTCAAGGTGCACGGAAATCGCATAGTGGCATTGGCATTTGCGCTGGATGGAATGCGCGCGGTCGCATCCGCGTCGGAAATCGACCGGGGCCGTTACGCCGTGACGCCGGGTCCGGAGCTGAGCACGGAATTTGCCGCCGTGGACGAAGCGTGGATGGCCGCGACGATGGCGACGCTGTTTGCGCGCATCACCCCGCTAGAGACTGCAGCGGCGGCTTAGGGCCGCATGGCCGCGACGGCGCGCGCGGGATGGTCCGTGAACAGGCCGTCCACTCCCTCGCCAACGAAGGCGCTGACTTCCGCCGCCAGATCCCCAGCATCGCGCGGATCGGCACCGCTGCGCAAATTGGTCGGCAGGAAGTAGTTCTCGCCACGAAAGGTCCATGGGTGCACCGCGAGGCCGACGCCATGCGCTCGCGCGACGAGACCGGTCGATGCGCCGATACTGCCGTCGACGGTACGGGCGATGACGAGGTCCTTCGCCGGACCGATCCCGTCCGCATAGGTGGCGATGCGCCGTAGCCCCTCCGCCGTGAGCAACGATGCATAGCTGGTGCCGGGCATGTCGGGAGGTCCGCCGCTGTCGCTGATCAGTTGGATCAGACGTACATCGGTACGTTCGTTCAAGCGCACCAGATTGCCGATTTCGAAGCTCTGGATGAAAACCGCATCGTCCGGGCCGTCGTAGCCGGCGGCGGAGAGCGAGGCGAGCAGCGGCCCTTCGTGCGACAGGCCAATCCCGGCGAAATAGCTCGGATGTTTCGTTTCCGGATAGATGCCGATGGTACGCCCCGTCTCCGCCTCCCGCGCGCGAACGAGGCGGATGATCTCGTCGAACGTCGGGATGGCGTAGAGCCCGTCGTAGGCCGCGTTAGCCGGACGCAGCCGGGGCACGCGTTCACGGGCGCGCAGCGTCCGCAGTTCGGCGAGCGTGAAATCCTCGGTGAACCAGCCGCTGGTCTCTATCCCGTCGATGGTCTTGGTGGTTCGACGGCTCGCGAACTCCGGCCGATCCGCGACATCGGTGGTGCCCGAAATCTCGTTCTCATGCCGCGCCACCAGAACGCCGTCGCGGGTCAGCACCAGGTCTGGCTCGATATAGTCCGCGCCCTGATCGATCGCGCGGTCGTAGGCCGCGAGCGTGTGTTCGGGCCGTTCGCCTGATGCGCCGCGGTGCGCGATCACGATGGGACGGACGGCCGGCGGCGCGGCGCCGGCGGGATGGGCCATGGTCATCGCCGACGCGATCAGGCCCAGGATCACTCGACCACCACCCCGCGCCAGAAGGCGATGCGGTCCCTAATCTCCGCCGCCGCAGCCTTGGGTTCCGGATAATACCAGGCGGCGTCGCTGTTGGTCCGCCCGTTGGCGACGATGCCGTGATAATGGGCGGTACCCTTCCACGGGCAGGTCGTTGTGGTCGCGCTGCCGATCAGCATGTCGGCGCGGACGGCGTCGCGCGGGAAATAGTGGTTGCCCTCCACCACCACCGTATCGTCGCTTTCGGCGATGACCGCGCCGTTCCAGCTTGCCGTGACCATCGCTCGTCTCCTCTATCGTGGGATGCCAGCGTCGCATGACAGCCGCGCGTCAGGGCGCGGGCCTGCGACGGCCGCAGCATAGGCGGCAGGCTTGAATCCAACCAGCGGCGCGCCGGCACCGGTGAGCACGGGCCGTTTGATCAGGCTGGGCTGCGCGACCATCAGGGCAATCGCCTTCCGCTCGTCGATCCCCGTCTTGTCGGCGTCGGAAAGCTTGCGAAAGCTGGTGCCGGCACGGTTGAGCAGCATCGCCCAGCCGACCTGCCCCGCCCAGTCGCGCAGCGTCGCGGCATCGATGCCGGCGCGCCTATAGTCGTGGAAGCCATAGGCGATGCCCGCGGCGTCGAGCCAGGCGCGCGCCTTCTTCACGCTGTCGCAGTTGGGAATGCCGTGGAGCGTGACGGTCATCGCGGCGGCCAGGCGTCCGTATCGCGGTCGGGGTGCTGGCGGTTGCTGGCGGCGATGGCGGGGGCGACTTGCGCCATGGTGGTCTCGGTCGCGCCCTCGTCGGGCAGCGCGTCGATATGGTAGGTCCAGACCAGCCGCGCCTCGCTCCCGAAATGGCGTTCGGGCGGGAACGCGGCGGGATCGTCCAGGCTGCCGAGTGTCAGGTTGATGCGCGGTCCCGCCACATAGTCATAGGTCAGCGGCGTACCGCACGCGGCGCAAAAGCCGCGACGGACCTGGTCGGAGCTAGCGAAGGTCGCCAGCGCGCCACGCGTCCAGACAAGCGAGTCGCGCGGAACGGCGGCGAGCGCGGCGAAAGGGCCGCCGACCGCCTTCTGGCACATCCGGCAATGGCATAGATGTGCGCCGGACGGCGGCACCGAGCAGGCGTAGCGCAGCGCACCGCACTGGCAGCCGCCGGTGATGGGAACAGCGTCGGTCATCGCGGCACCGTACGCCGGGCGCAGGTGCAGCGCCATATGGAACCGGCGCGGCGGCGCGAGGATTGTCGACGGCATGAGCGGCGGATGGATGCTGGACGAGGGCGCGCGGGCCGCGCTGCTGGCGCGCTATCCGCCGCGCTACGCGCGCGCGGTCGCGCATCATGTGACGATGCCCGGCCTGAAGGACCGCGACCCACTGCCGCATCCCACAGCGGTACGCATCGTCGGCCGCGCGGACGACGGCGCGGGGGTAGAGGCAATGGTGGTCGCGGTGGAGGGGACGACCGAGCGGCCGGACGGCGGCACTTATCACATCACATGGAGCCTGGCCGAGGGGCGGCGACCGGTCGAGTCGAACGCGGTGATCGCGGCGCGCGGGTTCGCGCCGCTGGATGGGCCCGAGGTGGCGACGCGGCCGGGGCGGTGGTAGGATGAGCGACGCGCGGCTGATGCTGATCCTGCAGCTCGCCGGCCGGCGGCGGGGCGCAACCTTGTGCCCGAGCGAGGTCGCGCGGGCGATGGCGGTGAACGGCGGCGACTGGCGGCAGCACATGCCTGCGGTGCACGCCGCGGTCGATGCTATGGTGGAAATAGGTTCGGTCAGCCTCAGCTGGAAGGGCGTCCCGTTGCCGCAGCGCGACGGACCCTATCGCATCGCCCGGGCGACCGGTCCCGAAGGCCGACCTGGCGACGATGAGGATTGATGCCGGTCGTGCCCGGCTCCAGGCCGAGTGGCTGGAGCTGACGCGCGCGGTGCTGCCCGGTCTGGCGCCGGAGCGGGGGTGGCCGGTGCGCCACGACCATTGTTTCATGCGCATCCTGCTCGACGCGGTGCACGGGCAGCGATGGGACAGTGTGGTCAAAGAGCGGCCGGCCTATGCCCATGTCACGGACCAGCGGCTGGCCGAGGCGGTGGCGCTAGCGCGGCGCGTGGCGGCGGGCGAGGCCGACCTGTGGGCGCTCAACGCCGCGTCGCTGGGGTGGCGACGCGGCGCGAGCGCGATGCGGCGCGCCTAGGCGGCGGGCATCAGCACCGTATCGATGGCATGGATGATGCCGTTCGAGGCGGCGACGTCGGTCGTGGTGACCGTGGAGCGACCACCCGCGGCATCGGTCAGCACCACGCGGTCGCCGTCGAGCGTCGCGGTGAGCTGCGCGCCGTTGACCGTCGTCAGCCTGTAGCCGGCGGCGCCGGCGTCGCGGATCGCGGCGGTCAGGGCGGCGGCGTCGGTGCGGCCGGGGACGACATGATAGGTGAGGATGCCGGTCAGCTGCTCCTTGCCCGCGGGGCTCATCAGTTCGGTCCGCGTGGCCGCGGGCACCTTTTCAAAGGCAGCGTTGGTCGGCGCGAACACGGTGAACGGCCCCGCGCCCGACAGCGTGCCGCCAAGATCGGCGGCGGTGACCGCGGACACGAGCGTCGAGAAATCCGGGTTGCCCTGCGCGACTTCGACCACCGTGCCGGTGGCGGCGGCCGGACCTGCGGTCGCGGGGTCGGCGGGAACGGTTTCGGTGGTGGTGGTCGCGGTGGTATCGGTTTCGGTTTCGCTAGCGCAGGCGGCGAGAGCCAGGGTGGCGGTCGCGGCGGCGAGCAGCGCGCTCTTCTTCATAGGATCGGGCCTCTCGAGAAGCACAGGTGGGCACCATAGCCACGCGGCAGCCGCGTTAACCCATGTTATCGCGCAACGGCGATCGCCCGATCCGGTTCCATCGCCGCGCCTTCGATGCGGTGAGCCGTGCACCCGCCGGTAAGTTGACTAACCTGACCCGTAGCGCGCCCGACGTTCCTCCGGCGTCATGCGCCGCCGGCCGATCATGCCGCTGTCCCGCGCGGCGCCGGCGTCGCCCACGTCGCCGTGCACGGCCGCGGCCTCCTTCTTCACCGGGCCGCGATCCTCGCCCGACAATCGCAGATACCAGTCGTAGCCCGCGCGCAGCAGGCGACCGAGACGATAGGCCAGCGCGCTGTGGCGCAGCCCCTGCCGCTCGGTCAGATGGGTGCGGTCGATCCATTGACCATGCCGCGCGGGATCACGGCGGCGTAGCAGGAACATCGTCAACGCCTCGCTATAGACGCGGCGTTCCCCCACCTGTTCGCCCGCATGGAAGACGGGGACGGGCACGCCATTGATCGCGCGGTCCATCGCCGCTTCGGCGAGCCGGTCCACCGCGCAGTCCATCGCCGCGTCCCAGGCGAGCCGGAAGGCCGCCGCTTCCGCGCGGTTGCGCAGCGTATAGGCCGACGCCCTGCTCATCCCCACGCGCTTCGCCGCGTCCGCCACCGATCCGCAGGCCGCGAGATTTTCGATGAAGCAATATTGGCGCGCCGGCGTCCAGCCATCGACGCGCGGGCGCAAGCGGGCGGGATCGAAGGCGGCGTTGCTGATGGGAGTATCATGTTGAGGCATGGACATGAGTAGAACATAAGAGGAAGATGTAGGACAGCGGTTTTTCGCGCGGCGCGTACCGGGCGCATGTTCGCGCCGCTATTGCCGACGCGGCACGGATCGTTATGCCTCCGAGATGAACAATGTGGGGGGCGGGCGATGAACGAGGGGGTGGTACGCGCGATCGGCGTGGTGGGGGCGCTGTGGAATCTGGGCGGTGTGGCGAGCTATCTGGCGCACGTCGGCCTGTTCGGCGCCGAGGCGGCCGCGCCGCCGCCGGGCGCGCCATCGATGCCCGCGCTCGTCACCGGCGCCTTCGCCATCGCGGTGTTTGCAGGGGTGGCGGGCAGCGTGGGACTCGCGCTGCTCAGGCGCTGGGCCGC
>CBDUBN010000049.1:0-14490 GCA_965365395.1 uncultured Sphingomonas sp. | reverse complement strand
GGCCGTCGGTCAGGCGGTTGACGACGCCGAGTTCGTAGGCACGGGTGGCGGTCATGAACTCGCCGGTCAGCGCATATTCCATCGCGATCCGGGGCGGGATCATGCGCGGCAGGCGCAGCACCGCGCCGGCGGCGGCGACCAGGCCGCGCTTCACCTCGGGAATGCCGAACTTTGCGTCCTTGTTGGCGACCGTCATGTCGCAGGCGAGCGTGATCTCCATGCCGCCCGCCAGCGCATAGCCATCGACCGCGGCGATCAGCGGCTTCTTCGGCGGGCGCTGCGTCAGGCCGGCGAACCCGCGTCCCTCGATATGTGGCCGCTCGCCCGTCAGGAAGGCTTTCAGGTCCATGCCCGAACAGAAGGTGCCGCCGGCGCCGGTGAGGATGCCGACGCTCAGCGCGGGATCCTTGTCGAGCCACTCCATCGCGGCCGCCACGCCCTTCGCCAGCGCAAGGTTGGCGGCGTTCTTCGCCTCCGGTCGGTTCAGCGTGACGATCAGGATATTGCCGCGCACTTCGGTCAGCACGGCGGTTTGTGGGGCATCGGTCATCATCGCCTCCTCCAAGTCAGTGGCCCTGGGCGCGTGGCAGGGCGTTTGCCGACAGCCGCCCTTCGACAGGCTCAGGGCTACGGTGTGTTTTGCTCTTGCTGTGGTAACTTCAGCGCCCACCATGCCCAGGCTGCGAGGCCAAAGGCGATCAGCGCGATGAGGTCGAACGCCAGGGCCGCATGCCAGTTGTAAAGCGCGACTCCGGCGGCCGGCGCGACGATATAGGCGGCGCCGTTGATCGAGGCCGTCTGCCCTGCCACCTGCCCCTGGTAGGGGCGCGGCACGGCGAGGCTGGCGCCGGCGGTAAACCCGGGGCGGAACAGGCCGAAACCGAGCATGGCGAGGCCGAAACCGGTGCTGATCGCTGGCAGCGTGTGGGCGAAACCGACGATGAACGCGCCGGTGCCGCCGATCGCCGCACCCGCGATAACCGCCGAACGCGGGCCGATCGACAGCAGGGGAATCAATCCCCATTGCGCGAGCAGGGTCGCAATCGCCCCGACCCACAGCACATGGCCCGTCGGTGCGGCGGCGAGATCGGGCGTGGCGCGCAAGCCCAGCCGGTCGAGGATGAGGAACCCGACGACGCCCAGCATCATCGCCTGCGCATGTCCGCCCAGCAGCCCGGCGATGTTCCAGCCGCGCACGCGGGGATCGAGCCAGCCGATACGCGGCGGCGCCGATTGTGGCGATCCCTCGGCCTGCGTCTCGTCACTGTCTCCCGACAAAGGGGCGGGGCCTCCGGCGGCGGGATAGGCACCTATCTGCCCGCGCACGGCGAAGCGCGGCGCGTCGTCGGGCAGCATGATGCGCAATGCGACTAGCACGGCGCAGCCGATGCCTGCGAACACGAACAACGGCCCGGCCAGCCCCACGACGGGCAGGATGAGGTAAGGCGCGACCGTCGGCCCGATAACCGTGCCGAGCCCGAACGACGACGCGACGAGGCTGAGCGCCTTGGTCCGTTCCGCCGCCTCGGTACGCGATGCGACATAGGCCTGCACCGCAGGCGGCGCGGCGGAGCCGAATCCGCCATAGAGACTGCGGAACAGCGCGAAGATGGCGAAGGTCACCCCTGCGCCGATCACGCCTTCGAGCCCGGCCCAGAGCGCGAGCCCGCACAGCAGCATCGACAGGATGAAGCCGGTGATGCCCAGCGCCATCAATGCCTTTCGCCCGCGCCGGTCGGATTGCCGCGCCCAGCGCGGTGCGGTGATGACCCACAGCAGCGCGGACCAGGAGAAAGCCAGGCTGACCCAGACGTCGCCGATGCCGAGCTTCGTACCCAACGCCGGCAGGATCGATTGCATCGCGGTGTTGCCCGCCGCCGCGACCAGCATCACCATGAACAGGACCGCGAGGCGGCGCTGCGGGATCGCAGGGGTGGGCGATGCGGCCATCGCCGAGCCGTGCCATAGGCGGGCCGGGCATGCAATTCGTCGACCGCGTCGCTTGTGCCGCCGCGCCGCGCCCCGTATCGCGTCCGGCTATCAGACCGTACGCAGGGCTCCCCATGGCAAGACGTTTCTTCGGCACCGACGGTATCCGCGGGCTGACCAATGCCGCGCCGATGACCGCGGAGGTCGCCATGCGCGTCGGTATGGCCGCGGGCGCGCATTTCCTGCGCGGCAGCCACAAGCACCGCGTCGTCGTGGGCAAGGATACGCGCCTGTCGGGCTATATGCTCGAAAACGCGATGGTGGCGGGCTTTACCGCTGTCGGCATGGATGTGGTGCAGGTTGGCCCGATGCCCACCCCGGCGGTGGCGCTGCTCACCCGGTCGATGCGCGCCGACCTTGGCGTCATGATCTCGGCGAGCCACAACCCCTATCAGGATAATGGCATAAAATTGTTCGGGCCCGACGGCTACAAGCTGTCCGACGCGGACGAGGCAGCGATCGAGGCGTTGCTTGAGGCCGCGCCGACGCTGGCGGCACCCGCCGATATCGGCCGCGCGCGGCGTATCGAGGACGCGCGCGGGCGCTATATTCACGCGGTGAAGGCGAGCCTGCCCGAACGCGTGCGCCTGGATGGGCTGAAAATCGTCATCGATTGTGCGAATGGCGCGGCCTACAACACCGCGCCGACCGCGCTGTGGGAACTCGGCGCGGAAGTGGTCACGATCGGCGTCACGCCCAACGGTCGCAACATCAACGACCAGTGCGGCTCCACCCATCCGCAGATGCTGCAGGAAACGGTGGTCGCCAGCGGCGCGGATATCGGCGTCGCGCTGGATGGCGACGCCGACCGGCTGATCGTCGTCGACGAGCGCGGGACGATCGTCGACGGCGACCAGATCATGGCGGCACTCGGGCTTGCCTGGGCGCGTGACGGGCGACTGCGCGGCGGCGGCGTGGTCGCTACCGTCATGTCCAACCTCGGGCTGGAACGTTGCCTCCGGGAAAAGGGCTTGACGCTCGAGCGCACCGCGGTGGGCGACAGGCACGTGCTCGAACGCATGCGCGCGCGCGGCTACAACGTTGGCGGCGAACAATCGGGGCACATGATCCTGATCGATCATGCCACGACCGGCGATGGAACAATTGCCGCGTTGCAGCTGCTCGCTGCACTAATCGACAGCAGCAAGCCGGCTTCGGCGTTCTTGAAACTGTTCGAGGCTGTACCGCAGCTCCTCAAGAACGTGCGCTATACCAAAGGGCATCGACCACTCGACGCGGACGGCGTGAGGCAAGCCATTGCCGACGGCGAACGCGACCTCGCGGCGGGGGGGCGGTTGGTCATCCGTCCTTCGGGTACCGAGCCCGTCATCCGTGTGATGGCGGAGGGTGACGATGCCGATGCGGTGGCCCGCGTGGTGAACCGTATCTGCGAGGCGGTGGCGGAGGCCGCGGCATGAGCGAGGGTTTTGCCGCACGCCTGCGCTGGGGATTGCTGGTCGGCCTGTGCGTGGCGGGCACGCTGATGGCCAAGGACATCCTGTTCGGCGAATGGCAGGGGTTCGATTCGGTGCGCGTCGTCACGCTGACGCTCAGCATCTTCATCACCGCCTTCCTGTGGGCATGGCTGGCGGGCAGGTTCGGTCGGCGCGACGATGCTTGAGATGCGCCCCGAGTGCGAACGGTGTGGAGTCGACCTGCCGGCGCATGCGCATGGTGCGTTCATCTGCTCGTTCGAATGCACCTTCTGTTCAGATTGTACCGACGCACTGGACGAGCGATGTCCCAATTGCGGTGGTGAGCTGATGGACCGGCCGACCAGGACAAAGAAATTGCTCGACCGGCATCCGGCGAGCACGGTGCGCCGGTTTGCGGGATGAGCGCGCGCATCCTGATCATTGCCGGCTCTGATTCGGGCGGTGGTGCCGGCATCCAGGCCGACATCAAGACGGTGACGAAACTCGGTGGTTTCGCGATGACCGCGATCACCGCAGTGACGGCGCAGAACACGCTGGGCGTGCAGGCGGTGCATCCCATTCCCACGGAGATCGTACTTGCGCAGTTGCGTTCGACGATTGA
This sequence comes from uncultured Sphingomonas sp., assembly GCA_965365395.1. Lineage (GTDB taxonomy): Bacteria > Pseudomonadota > Alphaproteobacteria > Sphingomonadales > Sphingomonadaceae > Sphingopyxis. The sequence continues at coordinate 10,464 of CBDUBN010000049.1, read as the reverse complement.
TGACATCGGCGTGGACGCCATCAAAATCGGCATGATCGGGTCGGCAGAGACAGCGCACGCGGTCGCGGATATACTTGAGGTCCTGGCCGACCTATACGACGCTCGCGACGCGATCCTGACGATTGGACATTCCGACCGGGCGCGGGAGCGCAACCGCCGTTTTGCAGCCGACATATCAATGACGAGCAAACGCCTTTCGCTGCCGATCGTGTTCGATCCGGTTATGGTCTCGACCAGTGGCGACAAGCTTGCAGATGCACAGACGCAAGCCGTGTTTGAACGTTTTTTCAAGCTGGCAACGGTCGTGACGCCTAATTTGCCGGAACTGGCCGCACTCGGAGGTGTCGACGCCATCGCAAGCTATGGGTGCGCCGTGCTGGCGAAAGGTGGCCATGGCGACGGTGCCGCCATCGTGGACCAATTGTACCTAAAAAAGGGGCTACATGTAGAAGAGCTGCGAAGCTGGACCGACGCGCGCATCGACACGCTGCACACCCACGGGACCGGCTGTACGCTCGCCAGCGCTATTGCCGTCGGCCTCGGCCAAGGTTTGCCTATGGCGGATGCGATCACGCGTGCGCGTGCGTTCGTTCGCGCTGCACTTCTCGCCGCGCCGGGCTTTGGCGGCGGGCACGGGCCGATGGGGCATCATCTGGTCGATGTCGCCGCGCTATGATCGTCGGCGTCGACGAGGCGGGGCGCGGACCGCTGGCGGGGCCGGTGGTCGCCGCGGCGGTGCTGCTGTGCAAGCCACGGCCATCCGGACTCGATGACTCGAAGAAGCTTTCCCCCGACCGACGTGCGGTCGTGGATGCCGCCATCCGCCGACGCTGCCAATGGGCGATCGGCGTGGTCGATGTGGACGGCATCGACCGGCTGAACATCTTTGGCGCAACCATGCTGGCGATGACGCGGGCGGTCGAGGCGCTGTGCGCGAAGCTGGGCTGCGATCCGATGGAAATCCTGATCGACGGCAATTTGACGCCGCAGGGACGGACAGCGGGTTGGCGCTGGAAGGCGCGCGCGATCGTAGGCGGGGATGCGATCGAGCCGTGTATTTCGGCCGCCTCCATCGTCGCCAAGCAGGAGCGCGATGCGATCATGGCCGACGCTTGCGCGGCGCACCCCGGCTACGGTTTCTCGCGGCACAAGGGCTATGGCACGCCGGAGCATCTGGCGGCGCTCTCGGCGCTCGGTCCGAGCCCGCTGCACCGGCGCAGCTTCGCGCCGGTGCGACAGCTGGCACTGCTCTGAATTTTTGATTGGCCGACGAGTCTTTTGCGCCACACCACCACCGCTTGAGTCAATCGCGCGACCCCCGACGCAGCCCGTTGCGGTCGGACTCGCTTCGTTCGCGCAGCGTTAACCAAATCGCGAAACCTGACGCTTACCATCCCGCTTGACCCCGGACTCCCCGGGATGGAAGTTGCGGGCAGCTAATGCGGGGGCAGCGATGGACATGATGCGGGGGGCGTTGACGCGGGAGCGCGTCGCGGTGGCGGAGGCACCTCCGCTTGATGTCATCATGCAGGGGGACTGCATTGAGCGGATGCGCGAACTGCCTGCGGCGTCGGTCGACCTCATCTTCGCCGATCCGCCGTACAATCTGCAACTCGGCGGGCATCTCTTCCGTCCCGATGGCAGCCAGGTCGACGCGGTCGATGATGATTGGGACAAGTTCGATAGTCTGGCGACCTACGACCGCTTTACCCGTGCCTGGTTGACCGAGGCGCGGCGAGTCCTGAAGCCGTCGGGCTCGATCTGGGTGATCGGCAGCTACCATAATATCTTCCGCGTCGGGGCCGCTTTGCAGGACGGTGGCTATTGGATCCTCAACGACATCGTCTGGCGCAAGGCGAACCCGATGCCCAACTTCAAGGGTACGCGCTTCACCAACGCGCACGAAACGCTGATCTGGGCGAGCCGCGGCGAGAGTGCGCGCTACACTTTCAACTATCGCGCAATGAAGACGTTGAACGACGAATTGCAGATGCGTTCCGACTGGCTGATCCCGATTTGCGGCGGGCAGGAACGGCTGAAGCGTGACGGGGTAAAGGCGCATCCGACGCAAAAGCCCGAAGCGCTCCTCTATCGCGTGCTGCTCGCCTGCTCGCACCCTGGCGACGTGGTGCTCGATCCCTTCTTCGGGACAGGTACGACCGGAGCGGTCGCCAAGCGGCTGGGTCGGCACTTCATCGGCATCGAACGCGAGGAGGCCTATATCGCAGTGGCCGAGGAGCGCATCGCCCTGGCACTGCCGCTCGACGAAAGCGCGCTGAAGACGATGCAGGCGCCCAAGGCGGCATCGCGTGTCGCATTCGGCACTCTGGTCGAAGGCGGAATGATCCCGCCCGGCAGCGTGCTGACCGATGCCAAGCGCCGCTGGCAGGCACATGTCCGCGCCGACGGGTCGCTGCATTGCGGCGACCTTACCGGCTCGATCCACTCGGTCGGCAAGACGCTGCAAGGAACACCGTCCTGCAATGGCTGGATATTCTGGCAGATCGAACGCGAGGGCAAGCTGCAGCCGATCGACACCGTGCGCCAGGAATGGCTGCTGGCTTACGAGGCCTAGTACGACGTTATGTTCGATCCGCTGAGCGTCGCCGATCTTTCTCGCTCGTCGCCGAATGCGCGCATCTATTGCCAACCAGCCTGGTTCGTTGAGCGGCCGCATGGCCTGGACGGGCGCTGCGCGCGGATTGCCGATGGTCTTCTGTGGTTCGCCGCGTGGCAGATTGCGGTGCGCGAACCGGGAGCGAAGGCACGCGAGACGCTGGTCGATGTCGAGGCTGTGGACGATTGGCTGGCGGCCGCTCCCGAACATCTCGCACGTCCGGCGGCCGAGCAGATCGCCGCTGTTTCCGCCCCGCGCGCACCTCTGCAGCTTGGTGCGCGAACGGTTCGTCTGACCGAGCCGCAGATCATGGGCATACTCAACGTAACGCCCGACAGTTTTTCCGACGGCGGCAGACATGCCGATCCGGAACGCGCCGCGGCGGCAGGCGTCGACATGGCCGCGGCGGGCGCTGCAATCATAGATGTAGGCGGCGAATCGACGCGGCCGGGTGCGCCGCTGGTCTGGGAGGGCGACGAGATCGAGCGGGTTGTGCCGGTCATCGAGCGGCTGGCGCGGGCCGGGGTCGCGGTCAGCATCGACACGCGCAAGGCCGCGGTAATGGAAGCTGCGCTCGCAGCCGGAGCCGCTATGGTCAACGACGTCAGCGCGCTTGGCTTCGATCATCGGTCGATGGATCTAATCGCGCGATCCGGTTGCCCGGTCGTGCTGATGCATGCGCCGAGCCAGAGCAGCAACCCACATGCCGGGGGTGGCGCCTATATCGACGCGGCCTACGACATATTCGATTGGCTGAAGGCGCGTATCGCCGCCGCGGTCCATGGCGGTATCGCACGCGAGCGGATCATCGTCGATCCCGGCATTGGCTTTGGCAAGCGGGTCGAGGATAATCTCCGGCTAACGGCGGCACTGCCGCTATTCCATGCGCTCGGCGTGCCGCTGCTCTACGGCGCAAGTCGCAAGCGGATGATCGGTGCCGTCGATAACGAAGCCGGTGCGGATGCGCGGCTCGGCGGATCCATCGCGCTGGCGCTCGATGCCGTGCAGGCCGGGGCACAGCTGCACCGCGTGCATGATGTGGGTGAGACGAGGCAGGCACTACGGGTCTGGCGCGCTGGCCGCGACGCCGCATTGACGCGGCTTTGACCGCTGCGCTGTGTGTGCGCCAGGCCCTAGGAATCATCCGCGTCGAGATGCGCGATGAAACCGCATTTGCGCCGTCAGGCTGCCGTGTCGATCCCGAGGTCGGCAAGCTTGCGGTATAACGTCGAGCGTCCGATGCCGAGCCGTCGTGCAACCTCGCTCATGCGTCCGCGATAATGGCCGATGGCGAGGCGGATAACGTCCGCTTCTATGTCGCTCAGGGCGCGCAGGTTGCCGTCACTGCGGTAAAGAGTGACGCCGATGCCGTCGCCGGGCATGGCGCTTGGCGTTCCGCTGTCCTGGGGTGCGCGCGCGCGTTCGGCGGCAAGGCCGGGGAAATGATCGAGATCGAGTTGAGGTCCCTTCGCCTGCGCGGCCGCGCGCACAAGCGCATCGTGCAACTGGCGCACGTTGCCGGGCCAACTCCATGACGAAAGCGCCGTAACCAGTTCGCCAGACAGCGACAGGCTGCGCATCCCGGGCACGCGCGAAAGACGGTCGAGAAAATGTCGCGCAAGGCTCGGGATATCGACGCGGCGGTCACGCAAAGGCGGCAGCATCACCTCGGCTACGCCGATGCGGGCGAGCAGATCCTCCCGGAACTGACCGTCCCTGACGCGCTGGCGCAGGTTCGCGCTGGTGCACGCGATGATCCGCACATCGATCGCCGTCGCCGACGTGCCGCCATAGCTGTGCAGCATGGGGTCGGCGAGCAGATCCGCGACTCGGTCCTGCACATCGGGGGGCAGGCGTTCGATGCGGTCCAGGATCAGCGTCCCACCGTCGGCTTTGGCGATCTCGCCCACGCGCCGCTCGAAGGCACCGGCGAATGCGCCGCGCTCATGGCCGAACAGCAGCGGGCCGATCATCGCTTCGCTATGATGACCACAATCGACGCGCACCAGCGGACTGCGCGGGCGAAAGCCGGCATGGTGAATGGCAGCAGCCACCACAGCCTTGCCGGTGCCGATCTCACCCTGCACCAGCACGGGTACGCGCGTGCGTGCGGCCTTCGCCGCGATGGCCAAGGCCGTACGGAATGCGGGGGTCGAGCCGATAATCTCCTCCACCGACATCGGCGCGGCGAATTTTTCGGACAAAGGGCGCAGCTCGTACGCAAATCGCGGCGCGATGCCATGGTCCAAAGCGTGGTGCAGCCGCTCGGCGGTAAGCGGCTTGTCGATGAAATCTGTCGCATCCGCGGCGATCGCGGCCAAAGCCGCACCGCGTTGCGCCGCTTCGGCGATATAGATGATCGGCAGCGATGGGCGCCAATCCCGCATGGCGCCAATGGTGTCCGCGAGGCCGACGGGCGCGCACCGCCCATCAATCAACACGGCGTCGAGAAGCAGTCCGTCGTGTGTGCCCAGCGTGGCGATCGCGCGTTCCAGGTCCGGCGCGAGAAGCGTGCGCCAGCCGCCGCGCGCCGCGATCGACGCGACGAAACGGCAATGCGCCTCGTCGGCATCGACGAGCAACAGCATGCGGTCGCCTTGCAAAGTGGCCACGAACGTCCCCTTGCCGCCGGCCGGGCCGCACGCGCGGTCCGCCAGTCAGGTCGCCCGCCCTAGCGGTGATGGGTAAAAACGCCCTTAAGCCTGTATACCGCCAGGCTTGCCTGGCTTTGCATCGCTGGACTAAGGATGACGCAGCAGCAGTTGGAGAGCCGCGCATGGCACAAAACGACATCGACGATGCCCGCAAGACCTATTCGAGCTTCATCGGGCTTACCAAGGTCAGCCTAGTTGCGATCGTCCTCGTCACGCTGCTCGTCGTCCTGTTGATCAGCTGACGCAAGTGCCTGGCAAATGAAAATCGCGGTCCTCGCCGAAACCATGCCAGGCGAGCGCCGCGTCGCGGCGAGCGCCGAGACGATCAGGAAATTCGTTGCGCTGGGTGCCGAAGTCGGGGTGGAGGCTGGCGCCGGCAGCACCGCTGGCATTGCGGACGAGGATTTCGCTGAGGCCGGCGCGACAGTGACAGCCCGGACCGAAGCGATTGCGGATGCCGACGTCCTGCTCGGCGTGCAGGGGCCAGATCCATCGAGCATCGCGGGCGTCAAGCCGGGCGCGCTTCTAGTTGCTGGACTTAATCCGTTCGGAGCGCGCGACCGTGTCGATGCCTATGCGGCGCTGGGCATCGAGGCTTTGGCAATGGAATTCATGCCGCGGATCACTCGTGCGCAGTCGATGGACATCCTATCCAGCCAGGCCAATCTTTCAGGGTATAAGGCGGTCATCGAAAGCGCGAACGCCTATGGTCGGGCCTTTCCGATGATGATGACTGCGGCCGGTACCGTGAACGCGGCGCGCGTGTTCGTCATGGGCGTGGGTGTTGCAGGCCTGCAGGCGATAGCCACCGCGCGGCGGATGGGCGCGCAGGTTTCCGCGACGGACGTACGTGCGGCGACCCGTGAGCAGATTCAGTCGCTGGGTGCAAAGCCAGTTTTTGTGGAAAGCGTCGCCGGGATCGAGGGCGAGGGCAGCGGCGGCTACGCCACCGAGATGTCCGACGAATATAAGGCTGCCCAGGCTGAACTCGTGTCGAACCATATCGCCAGACAGGACATCGTCATCACGACCGCCTTGATCCCCGGTCGGCCCGCACCTCGCCTGGTCAACGATGCGCAGATCGCGACGATGCGCCGCGGTAGCGTCGTCTTCGACCTGGCGGCGGAGAGCGGCGGCAATGTCGAGGGTTCGGTCGCAGGCGAGACCATTGAACGGCACGGCGTTTCGATCATCGGCGCACGCAATGTTCCGTCCAGTCTCGCGGCGGACAGTTCGGCGCTGTTCGCACGCAACGTCTACAATTTTTTGTCCGCCTTCTGGGACAAGGAAAGCGGGCGCCCCGTACTGGACGATGAGATCGGAAACGCCGTTCGCCTGACTCGCGGCGGCAAGGTCGTCCATGAGCGGCTGACGGACTGAAGCCGTTTTTCATCGATGGGTGCGACCGATCGACTGGATGATGCGTTAGCCGGAAGCGACGACTATCACGTCGTTCGCACCAGCAAGGAAAATTCGCATGAAATCGATGTTCGCAGGCCTCCTGGCCACGACAGCGCTCGCACTTGGCGCGTGCAGCACGATGAACGACGACACGATGGAAACCAGCGCTTCGGCGCCGATGAGCAGCACGGCCGCGACCAACGCGCAAGTGTCGCTGGTCGGCGGTGCAGAGATGTTTCCCACCCGGACAATCGTACAGAACGCGGTAAACTCGCCGATCCATCGGACGCTCGTCGCTGCGGTCACGCAGGCGGGCCTAGTCGATACGCTGAACTCTGCCGGCCCGTTCACCGTATTTGCGCCGACCGATGAAGCGTTCGGCCGCGTGCCGGCCGCAACGCGGACGGCACTGATGACCGATGCCATGAAGCCCGCGCTGACCAAGGTGCTCACGTATCATGTCGTGCCCGGCCGCATCACTGCCGCAGATATCATGGCGCGTATCCGCAGCAGCGGCGGCCGCGCAACCTACACAACCGTTGCCGGAGAGGCACTGACCTTCACGATGATGGGCGACCGGGTCATGATCACCGGAATGGGCGGCAGCAGCGCTCACGTGACGCAGGCCGATGTGATGCAATCGAACGGCGTCATCCATGTGATCGACGGCGTGCTCCTGCCCTCGATGTAACGGGTACGCTCGCCGCGATTGCGCGGCGAGCGCCTTCCCAAGATCCGCTCAACTTATCGCGCCAGCGTCTCGCTTCGCGGCGCGCAAGCGAACCGCCCGACGGCTGGCGCGTTCGGGTCTGGCTAGATAATGAAGAGGATCTCTCCCATGCGTAAAGACTTGTTACTCGCAGGTGCCGCGTTGGCGATGGCGGCGCCCCCGCTGTCTGCGCAGGATGTGACGCCAGCGAATGCAGCGCCTACCACTGGCACCGAGGTCGTCGTGGAAGCGCCGGCTTCTGACGTGCCCCAGGCGTCCAACGCAACCCCGACTGCCACCGACACCGCCGCCACAGCGACGGCGCCGGCCGCCGATGTCGCTCCAGCGGAAGGCACGATCGCAGCGGCCGTCGTGGCCAACCCGCAGCTCTCGACGCTTGGCGCTGCGCTTACGAGCGCCGAACTGACATCGACGTTGGGCGGAGCGGGGCCGTTCACAGTGTTCGCGCCGACGAACGAAGCGTTCAACCTGATCCCTGCCGCGACCCGCGAGCAGCTGATGCAACCGGCGTACAAGACGTCGCTGCAGACGATCCTGAAATACCATGTCGTCGCGGGCAACATCACGGCCGCGCAGCTGCGCCAGCAGATCGAAGCCGGCGGCGGCACCGCGACCCTGCAGACGGTGGCCGGCCAGCCACTGCGCGCCAGCCTGGAAGGGCAGAACATCGTGCTGACGGGGTCGAACAACAGCAAGGCCTATATCTCCACCGCAGACGTCGTGCAGACGAACGGCACGGTGCATGTGATCAACGGCATTCTGGTGCCCGGCCTGGGCTAGGCCGGCGTATCATGCAGCGCCCAAGGGCGTCCGGAGCGATCCGGGCGCCCTTTTTGCGTGGAGCGCAACGCGTGCTCGACAGCCTCACGCGAACTTGTCACACATGTTTGTGCACAGCAGGGAGGCATGGCGATGGGACTGTTTAGCGCGCACGAGATCGACCCGGCGGAGATCCAGAACGGCTACGGTTCCATCCTGCTACCCGACGAGACGGTGCTGACTGCGTTCAAGACGTTGCGCGACACCGTATTCCTGACGACGCTCAGGCTGTGCGTGATCGACGTGCAGGGCATCACCGGATCGAAGCGGGCGGTACAGAGCATTCCGTATCGGTCGATTACGCGCTTTTCGGTCGAGACCGCAGGCACGTTCGACCTCGATAGCGATCTTCATATCTGGATCACGGGTGCCACCGGCCCGCTGACGGTGAAAGTATCGCGCAAGGCGGACCCGGAGGCGATCCTGCGCACGCTCGCCGAATATGTGTTGTTGAAACGATAGGGGCGGGCGCCGTGGACTTCATCTCGATCCTGTCGATCTTCGTGCTGGCCTGCTTCGTCGGCTATTTCGTCGTGTGGGCGGTGACGCCGGCGCTGCACACGCCGCTGATGGCGGTGACCAACGCGATATCGAGCGTCATCATCGTCGGCGCGCTAATCGCCGCCGCCGCTCCGGTGATCGGCACGGGCGGCGAGGTCGCCAAATTGCTCGGCCTCGCCGCCGTAGTCATGGCTAGCATCAACATCTTCGGCGGTTTCGCGGTGACGGCGCGGATGCTGGCTATGTACAAGAAAAAGGAACGCTAAGGTGCGGGCCTTTTTTGCCTCGGCCGGCCATACCGATCTGATCGTCACGGCATCCTATGCTTCGTTGGCTGCGTTCGCCTATCTCGTTGCCGGTGTCTGTTTCATTCTCGCGCTACGCGGTCTGAGTTCGCCCGCGACGGCGCAACGCGGCAATCGGCTAGGCATCGTCGGCATGGCGATCGCCGTGGTCACGACGCTGGTGACGCATGTGCCAGTCGCTGAAAAGATCGGTCTCTGGGACGGGTTGGATAGCGGCGGCACGGTCATCACCTACGGTACCGACTGGCCAACGCTCGGGCTCATCCTTTCTGCTATCGGCATCGGTGCGGTCATCGGGATCGTCACTGCGCGGCGTATCGCGATGACCGACATGCCGCAGCTCGTCGCCGCCTTCCATAGCCTCGTCGGCCTAGCTGCGGTCGCGGTCGCTGCCGCGGCCTTCCTCGCGCCTCAGGGGTTCGGCATTGCTGGAGTGGATGGAGTCATCAAGGGGGTTAGCCGGGTCGAACTGGGCCTGGGCAGCGCGATCGGTGCAATCACCTTCTCAGGCTCGGTCATCGCCTTCCTGAAACTCGCCGGCAAGATGTCGGGGTCGCCGATCATCCTGCCGGCGCGGCACCTCATCAACCTCGGCACCCTCGCCGCCATCCTGGGGCTGATCGGTTATTTCACCGTCGACCAGAGCCCGTGGGTGTTCTGGTCGATCACCGTCCTCGCCTTCGTCATCGGCTTCCTGTTGATCATCCCGATCGGCGGGGCTGACATGCCGGTGGTGGTGTCGATGCTCAACAGCTACTCCGGCTGGGCGGCGGCGGCGATGGGGTTCACGCTGGAGAACAGCGCGATGATCATCACCGGCGCGCTGGTCGGATCGTCGGGCGCGATCCTGAGCTACATCATGTGCCGCGCGATGAACCGCAGTTTCCTCTCCGTCATCGCCGGCGGGTTCGGGGCGGAGGCGAGCGGAAGCGGCGAGGCGAAGGAGCAGCGGCCGTGGAAGCGCGGATCGGCCGAGGACGCGGCGTACATGATGAAACAGGCCGACAGCGTCATCATCATCCCCGGCTACGGCATGGCGGTGGCGCAGGCGCAGCATGCGCTGCGCGAGATGGCGGACATGCTCAAGAAGGAGGGGGTGAGCGTCAAATATGCTATCCACCCGGTGGCGGGGCGGATGCCAGGGCATATGAACGTGCTGCTCGCGGAAGCGAACGTGCCCTATGACGAGGTGTTCGAGCTCGAGGACATCAATTCCGAGTTCGCGCAGGCCGACGTCGCCTTCATCATCGGCGCGAACGATGTCGTGAACCCGGCGGCGAAGACCGACAAGGGATCGCCGATCTACGGCATGCCGGTGTTCGACGTGGACAAGGCCAAGACGATCTTCTTCGTCAAGCGATCGATGGGCGGGGTGGGCTATGCCGGGGTCGACAACGACGTGTTCTACATGGACCAGACGATGATGCTGCTCGCCGA